>NZ_CP009048.1:842500-1142500 GCF_000746525.1 Pseudomonas alkylphenolica | reverse complement strand
CGTACACCCGGCACCCATTGCCCACTCCCACAGGGTTTGAGGTGATCTCTGTGGGAGCGGGCTTGCCCCGCGATTGCGGTTAGCCTGTCACATCGCATCGCGGGGCAAGCCCGCTCCCACAGGGGGCAGCTTCAAGCTGCGATCAAGCCATCCGCGCGCAACAGGGTCTCCAGGCAATGCTCCTTGACCCCGTAAAACTCCTTCAACTGCTGAATCTTCTCCAGCAGCGCCGTTGAATCCCCTGGCGTCTGGCGCTTCACCGCGAGGATCATCTTGTTCTTGTTGGTGTGCTCCAGCGAGATGAACTCGAACACCTTGGTCTCATAACCACAGGCTTCCAGGTACAAGGCACGCAAGCTGTCGGTGAGCATCTCGGCCTGCTGCCCCAGGTGCAGCCCATACTGCAGCATCGGCTTGAGCAGGCCCGGGCTGTGCAACTGCGGACGAATCTGTTTATGGCAGCACGGCGAGCACATGATGATCGCCGCACCACAGCGGATGCCGGTATGAATCGCGTAGTCGGTGGCGATATCGCAGGCATGCAGGGCGATCATCACCTCGATGGCGCTGGGCACCACGCTGCGTACATCGCCACACTCGAACACCAGCCCCGGATGTTCCAGGCGCTTGGCCGCCGAATTACACAGCTCGACCATGTCCTGACGCAACTCGACCCCCGTCACCTGCGCCTCACGCTGCAGGGTGTTGCGCAGGTAGTCATGGATGGCGAAGGTCAGGTAGCCCTTGCCCGAGCCGAAGTCGGCCACCCGCAGGGGTTGATCGGCGGCCAGCGGCGCCGCGTTCAGGGCATGGGAAAACACTTCGATGAACTTGTTGATCTGTTTCCACTTGCGCGACATCGCCGGGATCAACGCCTGCTGCTTGTCGGTGACGCCCAGGTCATGCAGGAACGGACGGCTCAGCTCCAGGTAACGCTTTTTCTCCCGGTCATGCTCGCCGGCAGGCACCTGACGCTCCTGCTGCACGGCGCTGCGATGCAGCATCGGCTTGCCCTTCTTGCTGAACTCCAATTGCGCTTCATCGCTCAGGCTCAGCAGGTGGGCATTGCGGAACGAACCCGGCAGCAACTCGGCGACCAGCGCCAGGGCCTCGTCATTGGGCAGGTTGCGGGTGATGTCGCGGGTCTGGTAGCGGTACACAAACGACAGGCAGGCCTGACCCTTGACGCTCAAGGGTTTGGCGATGATCCGCTGCAAGGCTTCTTCAGTGCCGACATGGCGCGCCAGCACCAGCTTGATCAGGGCATTTTGTTGCAGGCTGGTGGCGAGCAGGCTCAGAAACTGCGCACGCGCATCCGGCGCGGCCTGGGCGGTGGGGGAATCGGACATCGGGAGTGGGTGCCTCAGGTTGCGGAGGGAGTTCACCTTTGGTGGGAGCGGGCTTGCCCCGCGATAGCGATCTGTCAGTCACATCGCATCGCGGGGCAAGCCCGCTCCCACCGGGGGAACAGCATTTTACGTGGATGACCGGCCTGCGCACAGCTTTTGTCGATCAGCGTCCCCCGCTCAAGCCAGGACCACCAGACGGTTGGGCAGCTCGTTGCGCTCATGGGTCAAGGGCACGTGCTGGCTCAGCAGTTCGCCACAGGCCTCGATACAGGTGACAAAACCCTGCAGGGTCTGGCCCTGGCGCACCTGTTCGGTAAAGCGCTGGACAATGCCGTCCCACACCTGGTTATCCAGATGCCGGGAGATCCCCTCATCAACCAGGATTTCAACGTAGCGCTCAGCCTCGCTGACGAAAATCAGCACCCCGGTACTGCCCGCCGTATGGTGCAGGTTCTGCTCCAGGAACTGCCGCCGGGCCAGGTTCGAGGCGCGCCAGTGGCGCACCGTACGCGGGATCAGGCGGGTGGTCAGGCTGGGTAGACGAAACACCAGGCTCAAGACGATGAAGGTCAGCCACTGGGCGATCAGCAAGCCGTTTACGCTCAACCAGCCTCCCAGGTAGTAAACAGCGCCCGGCACCAGCAAGGCCAGCAGGCTGGCCCAGAGCAAGGGGATATAGGCATAGTCGTCGGCACGGGTCGCCAGTACGGTGACCAGTTCGGCATCGGTGCGCCGCTCGACCCGGGCGATGGCCTCGGCGACCTGGCGTTGTTCAAATTCACTGAGCAATGTCATGCACTGGGTATCTCGTTGATTATTGTTCTACCAGCCACCGGAGGATCCACCACCGCCGAAGCCGCCGCCACCGCCGCTGAAACCACCACCGCCGCCGCCACCACCAAACCCGCCATAGCCGCCGCCGAAACCACCGCCCAAACCACCCATGCCGCCACGGCCACCACGGCCGCCGCCGATCCCCATGGATTGCGCAGCGAAGACCACGATAATCAGCAATACGAACAAACCCACGGCCCAGGCCGGCGCGCCCTCTTCACCGCCGCCTTGAGCCCGCGACGGCTCGGCCAAGGGGTTGCCGCCCAATACCTGGAGGATTGCCGCCGTGCCCTGGACGATGCCCAGGCTGAACTCGCCGCGGCGAAACGCCGGGGTGATGATGCCAGTGATGATCACTGACGCCTGGGCATCGGTCAGCCGCTCTTCCAGGCCATAGCCGACTTCGATGCGCAGCTTGCGCGCCTGCGGCGCGACGATCAACAGCGCGCCGTTGTCCTTGCCCTTCTGGCCGATACCCCAGTGGCGGCCAAGCTGGTAGCCGAAGTCCTCGATGGGCAGCCCTTGCAGATCCTTTACCGTGACCACCACGACCTGCTCGCCAGTGGCCTGTTCATGGGCCGTGAGCATGCGTTCGAGTTGATCGCGGCTGCCGGCGTCGAGCAATCCGGCATTGTCCACCACCCGGCCGGTCAGGGCCGGGAAGCTTGGCTCGGCACGCAGCGGCGTGACGATCAGTAGCGCCAGCAGCAGCGTCCAGTGCAACAGACGCATCAGAATTTCACTTCAGGGGCTTTGTCGGCATCGCTGGCCGTGGCCTCGAAGGTCTCACGTAGCGGCAGACTGCTGTACATCACGGTGTGCCAGATACGCCCGGGGAAGGTCCGGATCTCGGTGTTGTAGCGCTGAACCGCGGCGATGAAATCCTTGCGGGCCACGGCAATGCGGTTTTCCGTGCCTTCGAGCTGGGACTGCAAGGCGAGGAAATTCTGGTTCGACTTCAAGTCCGGATAACGCTCCGATACCACCATCAGGCGGCTGAGCGCCCCGGTCAGTTGCGATTGCGCGTCCTGGAACTGCTGTAGCTTCTTTGGATCATCCAGGGTGCTGGCATCCACCTGGATCGACGTGGCCTTGGCTCGCGCTTCGATGACCGCGGTCAGGGTTTCCTGTTCCTGCTTGGCATAACCTTTGACCGTTTCCACCAAGTTGGGGATCAGGTCGGCGCGGCGCTGGTACTGGTTCTGCACCTGGGCCCAGGCGGCCTTGACCTGCTCATCGTAGTCGGGAATGTTGTTGATCCCGCAACCGGCCAGCAGGCTGCCGAGCATCAGCAGCAGCCACAGCCTAACGCCCTTGAACTGGATTACCTGCATAGTTGCCCTACTCCTTGATCAGCGTGAACTCGTGTACTTGAGGCATAATCCGTCACCGCCGCTGGATCGCGATGGCCCAATCGGCTAAAAGATGCCCCAGCAAACTACAACAATAGCCGCTTCCCCAACTTCGGCTGGGCAGTATCACCGTGAATACTGCCCCGGGCCTTGAGAACAGAATTAATGAACAAGCTGTGTTTGCTGGGCCTCGTCGTCAGCCTGGCCAGTCAGTCGGCCTTTGCCGATACCCCTGCAGAGCCATTGAAGAACAAACAGGCCTTTATCGCCGACCTCATGGGCCAGATGACCCTGGACGAGAAAATCGGCCAGTTGCGCCTGATCAGCATCGGCCCGGAAATGCCCCGCGAGCAGATCCGCAAGGAAATCGCCGCCGGCCGCATCGGCGGTACCTTCAACTCGATCACCCGTGCCGAAAACCGTCCGATGCAGGACGCGGCAGGTCGCAGCCGCCTGAAGATCCCGATGTTCTTCGCCTACGACGTGATCCACGGCCACCGCACGATTTTCCCGATCAGCCTGGCGCTGGCCTCGAGCTGGGACATGGACGCCATCGCCAAGGTCGGACGGGTATCCGCCCTCGAAGCCTCCGCCGACGGTATCGACATGACCTTCGCGCCAATGGTCGATATCGCCCGCGACCCACGCTGGGGCCGCACCAGTGAAGGCTTTGGTGAAGACACCTACCTGGTCTCGCGGATTTCCAAAGTCATGGTCGAGTCCTTCCAGGGCAAGAGCCCGGCCGAGGCAACCAGCCTGATGGCCAGCGTCAAGCACTTCGCCCTGTACGGCGCGGTGGAAGGCGGCCGCGACTACAACACGGTCGACATGAGCCCGACCAAGATGTTCAACGACTACCTGCCCCCCTACCGCGCCGCCATCGATGCCGGCGCCGGTGGGGTGATGGTTGCGCTGAACTCGATCAACGGCGTGCCGGCCACCTCCAACACCTGGCTGATGCATGACCTGTTGCGCAAGGACTGGGGCTTCAAGGGCGTGACCGTCAGCGACCACGGGGCAATCACCGAACTGGTGCGCCATGGTGTCGCCCGCGATGGCCGCGAAGCGGCGAAGCTGGCGATCAAGGCCGGCATCGACCTGAGCATGAACGACTCGCTGTACGATTCAGAACTGGCCAGCCTGCTCAAGGCCGGCGAAATCAACCAGGCCGATATCGACAACGCCGTGCGTGAAGTGCTTGGCGCCAAGTACGACATGGGCCTGTTCGCCGACCCGTACCGTCGCATCGGCAAGGCCAGCGACGACCCAGCCGATACCTACGCCGAAAACCGCCTGCACCGTGCCGAAGCGCGTGACGTGGCGCGCCGCAGCATGGTGCTGCTGGAAAACCGCGAACAGACCCTGCCACTGAAAAAGGCCGGCACCATCGCCCTGGTCGGGCCGCTGGCCGATGCACCGATCGACATGATGGGCAGCTGGGCCGCCGCCGGTCGTCCACAGCAGTCGGTGACCGTGCGCGAAGGCATGCGCCAGGTGCTCGGTGACCAGGCCAAGGTGATCTATGCCAAAGGCTCCAACGTCACCCACGACAAGGCCATCCTCGATTACCTGAACTTCCTCAACTTCGATGCGCCGGAAATCGTCGACGACCCACGTCCGGCTGCGGTGCTGATCGATGAAGCGGTCAAAGCGGCCAAGCAGTCCGATGTGATCGTCGCCGTGGTCGGTGAGTCGCGTGGCATGTCGCACGAATCGTCGAGCCGCACCACCCTGGAAATCCCGGCCGCCCAGCGCGAGCTGATCAAGGCCCTGAAAGCCACCGGCAAGCCGCTGGTACTGGTGCTGATGAACGGCCGGCCACTGTCGCTGAGCTGGGAACGCGAGCAGGCCGATGCGATCCTGGAAACCTGGTTCACCGGTACCGAAGGCGGTAATGCCATTGCCGATGTGCTGTTCGGCGATTACAACCCCTCGGGCAAACTGCCAATCACCTTCCCGCGCTCGGTCGGGCAGATCCCGATGTACTACAACCACCTGAGCATTGGCCGGCCCTTCACCCCGGGCAAGCCTGGCAACTACACCTCGCAGTACTTCGAAGAGCCCAACGGCCCGCTCTATCCTTTCGGCTACGGCCTGAGCTACAGCGAGTTCAGCCTGTCGCCACTGACCCTGTCGAGCAAGACGCTGAAAAAGGGCCAGACCCTCGAAGCCAGTATCCGCGTGAAAAACACCGGCAAACGTGATGGCGAAACCGTGGTGCAGCTGTACCTGCAAGACATTGCCGCGTCCATGAGCCGCCCGATCAAGGAGTTGAAGAACTTCCAGAAGGTCATGCTCAAGGCCGGTGAAGAGCGCACCGTACGCTTCCAGATCAGTGAAGAAGACCTGAAGTTCTACAACACCCAACTGCAATGGGCGGCCGAGCCCGGCGAGTTCAATGTCCAGATCGGGCTTGACTCCCAGGCGGTGCAGCAACAACGTTTCGAACTGCTGTAATCCGTTGCCAAGCGCCAAGGGAAGGCCAGGAGGCCTTCCCCTCTGCCGGGATCTGCACCATGCCTTACTCGTTTCGTGCCCTGCGACTGGGGCTGATCATTTTCTTCATCCTGGCCGGCACGCTGTTCACCGCTGGCTGGGCGATGCACCACGCCAAACGCCAGTCGATGGTCGAGGATGCCGGCCGGGCCAGCCAGCAACTGGGCTTGTACGCCAACTCGCTGCACACCCTGATCGAACGCTACCGCGCCCTGCCCGCCGTCCTGGCCCTGGACCCGGAGCTGATCAGCGCGCTCAGTGGCCCGGTCACCGAGCAGGTCCAGGACGCCCTGAACCGTAAACTCGAACGCATCAATGGCGCGGCCAACTCCTCGACCCTGGAACTGCTAGACCGCACCGGCCTGGCCGTGGCCGCCAGCAACTGGCGCCTGCCCAGCACCTATGTCGGTTCCAACTACGGCTTTCGCCCCTACTTCAAACAGACCCGCAGCCAGGGCAGCGGGCGCTTCTATGCGGTCGGCGTGACCAGCGGCGTGCCCGGCTACTTCCTCTCCAGCGCCGTGCAGGACGAACATGGCCGCTTCCTCGGGGCCATGGTGGTCAAGCTGGAGTTCCCCGAGCTTGAACGTGAATGGCGCCAGGGCAACGACATCCTGCTGGTCAGCGATGCCCGTGGGATCATCTTCATCGCCAACCAGGACGGTTGGCGCTACCGCCAACTCAAGCCCTTGAGCAGCGCCGACCATGCCGAGCTGGCCGCCACCCGCCAGTACGACAAGCAACAGCTGGTGCCACTGCAGCACCAGGTACTCAGCCGTTTCGATGACGACAGTCACCTGATGCGCGTGCAGGGCCCGGAAGGCAGCACTGAATACCTGTGGGAAAGCCTGCCGCTGGAAGCCGAGGGCTGGACCCTGCACTTGCTGCGCAAACCGCAAGTCAGTGACGACGGGCGCAATGCCGCCCTCTCCGCTGCAGCGGTATGGCTGAGCCTGGTCTTTGCCTTGCTGTTCATCAGCCAGCGCCTGCGCCTGGCACGTTTGCGCCAGCGCAGCCGGGAAGAGCTCAAGCGCCTGGTCGAAGAGCGCACCCGCGACCTGCGCACCGCCCAGGAGGGCCTGGTGCAATCGGCCAAGCTGGCGGCCCTGGGGCAGATGTCGGCGGCCCTGGCCCATGAAATCAATCAACCGCTGACCACCCAGCGCATGCAACTGGCAACCTTGCGCCTGTTGCTCGACAACCAGCGTTACGATGAAGCCCGCCAGGCGCTGGAACCGCTGGAACAGATGCTGACGCGCATGGCAGCGCTCACCGGCCACCTGAAAACCTTCGCCCGCAACAGCCCCAGCGGCCTGCGCGAGCGTCTGGACCTGGCCACCGTGGTCGATCAGGCCTTGCAGCTGCTCGATACGCGGATTCGCGCCGAACAGGTGAAAGTCTCCCTGTACCTGGCCCGGCCGGCCTGGGTGCGTGGCGATGCGATCCGCCTCGAGCAGGTGCTGATCAACCTGTTGCGCAACGCCCTCGACGCCATGGCCGGGAAAAGCTACAAACGTCTGGAAATCCGTATCGAAATCGAGGCCGAGCAGTGGCGCTTGAGCGTCCTCGACAGCGGCGGTGGTATCGCCGCCGAACACCTGGCCAATGTCTTCGACCCGTTCTTCACCACTAAGCCTGTGGGTGAAGGCCTGGGCCTTGGCCTGGCAATTTCCTATGGCATCATTCATGAAGCCGGCGGGCGCCTTACCGTCGACAATCAACCTGGCGGCGCGCGTTTCAGCCTTACCCTGCCCTGTGATCTGGAGCCTTGATGTTCAATTCGGTAATGGTCGTCGACGATGAAGCCAGCATCCGCACTGCGGTCGAGCAATGGCTGAGCCTGTCCGGCTTCAGCGTGCAGCTGTTCAGCCGCGCCGAAGACTGCCTGAACCAACTGCCCGCGCACTTTCCCGGGGTCATCCTCAGTGATGTGCGGATGCCCGGCATGGATGGCCTGCAGTTACTTGAACAGCTCCAGGCCCGCGATGCCGACCTGCCGGTGATTCTCCTGACCGGTCATGGCGATGTCCCCATGGCGGTCGAAGCCATGCGTAACGGCGCTTATGACTTTCTGGAAAAACCCTTCAGCCCGGAAAGCCTGCTGGGCAGCCTGCGCCGTGCCCTGGAAAAACGCCAGCTGGTGCTGGAAAACCACCGCCTGCATGAACAGGCCGACCTCAAGGCACGCCTGGAACTGAACCTGCTGGGTATGTCGCAGGGCATGCAGCAGTTGCGCAGACAGGTGCTGGACCTCGCCAGCCTGCCGGTCAACGTGCTGATCCGCGGCGAGACCGGCAGTGGTAAGGAACAGGTCGCGCGCTGCCTGCACGACTTCGGCCCGCGCGCCGACAAACCCTTCGTTGCGCTGAACTGCGCGGCGATTCCCGAAACCCTGTTCGAAGCCGAGTTGTTCGGCCATGAAAGCGGCGCCTTCACCGGTGCCCAGGGCAAGCGCATCGGCAAGCTGGAGTACGCCAATGGCGGCACGGTGTTCCTCGATGAAATCGAGAGCATGCCGCTGGCCCAGCAAGCCAAACTGCTGCGCGTGCTGCAGGAACAGAAACTTGAACGTCTTGGCGCCAACCAGAGCATCAGCGTCGATTTGCGCATCATCGCCGCGACCAAACCTGACCTGCTCGAAGAAGCCCGCGCCGGACGTTTTCGCGAAGACCTGGCATACCGCCTGAACGTCGCCGAACTGCGCCTGGCGCCGTTGCGCGAGCGGCGTGAAGACATCCCCTTGCTGTTCGAGCACTTTGCCCGCCTGGCGGCCGAACGCGTCGGCCGCAGCGCGCCACGGCTCAGCGGCGCGCACCTGGGACGTCTGCTCAGCCACGACTGGCCTGGCAACGTCCGCGAACTGGCCAACGCCGCCGAGCGTCACGCCCTCGGCCTGGGAGAGCCAAGCATTGCCCAGGTCGAGCCCGGACAGTCGCTGGCCGCCCAGCAGGAAGCCTTCGAAGCGCAGTGCCTGCGGGCCGCCCTGAGCCGCCACAAGGGTGAGATCAAAGCGGTCATGGAAGAACTGCAACTGCCCCGGCGCACGCTCAACGAAAAGATGCAGCGCCATGGCCTGCTGCGCGAAGACTTCCTCGACGCGGATCGCCCGCAATAAGCGGAATCTTGCCGATCAACCATCGGAAGATAAGCGGGTTTCCGCTCACCAGCTTACCAAAACCCTTCTAATCCGGGCCTTTCGCACCTGGCACAGCTCCTGCTATAGCCCTGTCAGGTTGCGTTTCGACGCGCTCCACAAAAACAACTATGAAGGTCCCTTCGATGGATAACTCCAGCACCCTGCCCGCCGGGGCGGCCATTGCGCCAGCCGCGGAAAAAACCACCCGAAGCCGACTCAAGTCGATTTTCAGCGGTTCGATCGGCAACATGGTCGAATGGTACGACTGGTACGTTTACGCCGCGTTTTCCCTGTACTTCGCCAAAGCCTTCTTCCCGGCCGGCGACACCACCGCCCAACTGCTCAACACTGCCGCGATCTTCGCCGTGGGCTTCCTGATGCGCCCGATCGGTGGCTGGCTGATGGGTATCTATGCCGACCGCAAGGGCCGCAAAGCCGCATTGATGGCCTCGGTACTGCTGATGTGCGCAGGCTCGCTGGTCATCGCCCTGACCCCGGGTTATGAAACCATCGGCGTTGCCGCCCCGGTCCTGCTGGTGGTCGCCCGCCTGATGCAAGGCCTGTCGGTGGGTGGCGAATACGGCACCTCGGCCACCTACCTGAGCGAGATGGCGACCAAAGAGCGTCGTGGTTTCTTCTCCAGCTTCCAGTACGTGACCCTGATCTCCGGCCAGCTCATCGCCCTGGCGGTGCTGATCGTCCTGCAACAGACCCTGACCACCGAGCAGCTGTATGCCTGGGGCTGGCGCGTACCGTTCGTGATCGGCGCCCTGTGCGCGGTCGTGGCCCTGTACCTGCGTCGTGGCATGGAAGAAACCGCCTCCTTCACCAAGAAGGAAAAGTCCAAGGAAAGCCTGATGCGCACCCTGATGCGCCATCCCAAGGAACTGGCGACCGTGGTCGGCCTGACCATGGGCGGCACCCTGGCCTTCTACACCTACACCACCTACATGCAGAAGTACCTGGTGAACACGGTGGGCATGAGCATCACCGATTCGACCACCATCTCGGCGGCGACCCTGTTCCTGTTCATGTGCCTGCAACCGATCATCGGCAGCCTGTCCGACAAGATTGGCCGCCGTCCGATCCTGATCGCCTTCGGTGTCCTCGGCACCCTGTGCACCGTGCCGATCCTGACCACCCTGCACACCATCCAGACCTGGTGGGGCGCGTTCTTCCTGATCATGGCGGCGCTGATCATCGTCAGCGGCTACACCTCGATCAACGCCGTGGTCAAAGCCGAACTGTTCCCGACTGAAATCCGTGCCCTGGGCGTCGGCCTGCCTTACGCACTGACCGTGTCGATCTTCGGCGGCACCGCTGAATACGTGGCGCTGTGGTTCAAGAGCATCGGCATGGAAACCGGCTTCTACTGGTACGTGACCGCCTGTATCGCCTGCTCGTTGCTGGTGTATGTGTTCATGAAAGACACCCGCAAGCATTCGCGGATCACCACTGACTGAGGCATGGCCTGAGGTCAACAAAAAGGGGGCGTCCAGCAATGGACGCCCCCTTTTTTCATGTTTAACGCCGCATTAATCCCCCACCCTCATCTTTTCATCATCGCGGGGCAAGCCCGCTCCCACAGGATCTCTGTGACCACAGTGGGAGCGGGCTTGCCCCGCGATGAGGCCCTGACCGCCGCCAAATACATCTAATTATTCGATTTCTATATGCCACTTTTTGCACTATTTAATCAATTTAATAAGCGTAATATCAAACCCATAGAAACAAACAACCTCTCACCACCCCGGAGCAACGACCATGAAAAGCAAACTGATCCTGACCCTGGCCTTCTCGGTACTGGCTGCCAACGCTTTCGCCGAAGACGGCTTCGACCGTACCAACAGCCACAACTTCGGTGCCGTACAAAGCCAGTCGGCGACTTATGCAGAAGATGGTTTTGATCGCACCGGCGGCGCCAAATTCGCTGAAGACGGTTTCGATCGCACCGGCGGCGCCAAATTTGCCGAAGACGGCTTCGATCGCACCCAGGCCCACCGCATCAGCTAATCCCTGATGCGCTGCAGTCAGCCCGGCTTCGGCCGGGCTTAATCGTTTTCAGCCGGGCAAAGCCTTGGCACACTAGGCGCTTACTCACAGGGAAGGCCGCAAGGCCAGCGCAGATGTACTACTACGAACCCGCAAAAGGCCACGGCCTGCCTCACGACCCCTTCAACGCCATCGTCGGCCCGCGCCCCATCGGCTGGATTTCATCCCAGGACACCGAGGGCCGCTTGAACCTTGCGCCTTACAGCTTCTTCAATGCCTTCAACTACATTCCGCCGATCATCGGTTTCTCCAGCGTCGGGCGCAAAGACAGCCTGAACAACATCGAGAAAACCGGCGAGTTCGCCTGGAACCTGGCGACCCGGCCACTGGCCGAGGCGATGAACCAGAGCTGCGCAGCGGTCTCGCCAGAAGTCGATGAGTTTGCCCTGAGCGGCTTGACCCCGGTGGCGTCCAACGTCATCGCCGTGCCGCGGGTGCAGGAAAGCCCGGTGTCATTCGAATGCAAGGTGACCCAGATCATCCAGCTGCAGCGCGCCGATCAGGAACTGGTACCGAGCTGGTTGATCCTCGGGGAAGTGGTGGCGGTGCATATTGCCGAGCATCTGCTCAAGGATGGCATCTACGACACCGCTGCCGCGCAGCCGATCCTGCGCGGAGGTGGACCTGCGGATTATTTCGAGTTGGGCAATCTGTTCAAGATGGCCCGCCCGCAGGTCAACGGCTGAGTTACCAGACCAGCTCGGCGTCGTCGTTGACGTCCTGCAGGCGTTCAAGCTCGGCGCACGCCGCCTCGTCAGCCGCCATGGCGGTCTTGAACGTCTGCCCGTCGAGCACTTTGTGAAACCGCGGCGCGCCGCCCGCGCCCAGGCCTTTGACGGCGATCGCCGCGCAGTAGCCTTCTTCGCCGCGCACAGCGGCCGATACTGCTTCGAACCGGGAAAACTCTTTACGTGCCATGTGCCTCAAATCCACATCGATTGCCTGAAAGCGCCATTCTAACCCGCAGACGGCTCGCCGAAGGTATGCAGGTCCAGGCTGGCGACCACCTGGGCCTGAACCAGTTCGCCGAACAGGTCCAGGGTGGGTGAGGCAAAGTAACCGCTCATCGCCTGCTGATCACGCCAGAAACCACTCAACAGCCACAGATCGGCATCGGCCTGGGACTGTTGCAGGTTGAAGTGCAGGCAACCCGGCGTCTGCCGCGATGGTTCGAGCAATTGGCGCAAGCGCTCGCCCAGTTCCACTGTGCGACCGCTGCTGGCCCGGATAAAAGCAAGGTGGGTGACCGAGTGTGGCGAGGTCATGAGCATCTCTCCTAGAGCAGCCAGTTGTTATTGCCAGGTTGCACAGGTTAGGCGACGTCTCGCGCGCGCCGTTAGGCCATTCCTGTCACACGCTTGCCTGATCCTGCGCGCGGCAGGATCAGGCAAGCAGACGACAGCATCCGGCTAGCGTCGCTGCTTGCACAAACCTATGCTGCTCAGGTCCCTCTCTGGAAGTGCTGCAATGACTACCCTCGACCCCGCCCTGGAACAACAGCGCCAGGAGCTGGCTGATCTGGTGCGCCGTCACGCCCCGCGCAGCATCAGCGTCGAATCGGCCATCGACGACCTGTACCTGGTGCAATACGAAGAAAGTGTGCGCTCCATGCCGGCGCTGGCGCAGCCGGCGTTGTGCATCCTTGCCCACGGCAGCAAGGAAATCTGCCTGGGCGATGAACGCTACGTGTATGACCCGCTGCACTATATGGTGCTCTCGGTGGCATTACCGGCCTGGCTCACCGACGAATGTTGCGTTGCTGCGGCGGTCACGCTTTCCCAAGGGACAATCCAGTATTCGCCATCCGCTCGCGGTACACACACTTCACGGCGTTGCCGATTAAAACGCACGGGTAAGGGTATTTCACGGAACAGACCCTGGATCAAAAATAAGATAGGGAGAGCCATAATAATTGCACCCGCTATCAAAATATTTTGACTGAAGTCAGAGTTGAAATTTCGGGTGAAGTAAGACATGGCCAAGAACGTCATCACTCCCACCCATATCACCATCACCGCCGAACCTATGCTGTAATTACCAATATCGAGAAACACCTCGTTCTTGCGCCAAATGATGTTGAGTACATCCGAGGGCTTTCGACCGGTAGGGATGGGCAGTGGCGCGAAATAGTCATTGCGCGAAAACAGCCGTTTTTTCGTGGTGCCTGCCGGCGGTGTACTCATGTCTTGTCCATGGGTTGCGTCTGCGCGGCCAATTCGGCCTCACGCTTGGCGATGGCGGCTTCCAGCTCCGGGGAGCGCCTGGCCCACTGCTCGGGGGGCAGTGGTTCGGACCATTCGATGATGGCGGGATAGGTTAGATCAGGCGGGTGCGACAGCTTTAAGTTCTGTAGTTTTTCCGCGAGATAGGTCCCCAGCATCGTAATGCAGAATATCCCCCATAAAACATCTATCAGATTCCCCTTACGCAAGTCGGTGATGATCGAACCGATTTGTGTTTCTTCGTAGGGTGCAATACCCACTCGGCTATCAGGCACGGCGTCTGGCCCAATTTCCATGTAGCTGCGCATACACTCCCACAACGCCATTGCGGTGGTGCCACCACCGCAGTTGAAACCCATTGAAAAATGTTTGTTATCGTCTTTGGCCTGTGGGTCGGGGTTTTCAAAGCCAACGACCAATAAGCCCATTGTGTTTTTACCCGCCTGGCTTACCGATGAATGTTGTGTTGCCGCTGCCGTTACGCTTTCCCAAGGGACAATCCAGTACTCACCATCTGCACGCGGTACGCACACTTCACGGCGTTGCCGATTGAAACGCACGGGTAAAGGCGTCTTGCGGAAAAGGCCCAAAATCAAAAAAAATATACCGGGAGCCATGATAATCGCGCCCATTATCAAAGTATCTTGACTGAAGTCAGAGTTGAAATTTCGGGTGAAGTAAGACATGGCCAAGATCGTCATCACCATCGGCCATATCACCATCACCGCCGAACCAACGCTGTAATTGCCGATATCGAGAAACACCTCGTTCTTGCGCCAAATGGTATTGAGCACGTCAGTGGGTTTTTCGCCGGTAGGGATGGGCAGTGGCGCCAGATAGTCATTGCGCGAAAACAGTCGTTTTTTCGTGGTGCCTGCCGGTGGCGTACTCATGTCTTGTCCTTGGGTTGAGAGGTGCTGCTGCTTAACGCCTCACAGTGTTCCGCGGAGAGGGGGTACTCGCAGTAGAGCATCCAGGCGTTGTGGATTTTTTTCAGCGCCAGCCCCGCCAGGGTGCCGTTCAGCACGAGGGTGTCATCGTCCTCCAGTGCTTGCTCGCTGAGCAGACCATTCGGCGTGACGGCATAGCGTTTGAGCGGGCCCTGGTCTTGCCACAGGTACAGAAAGCCGCCGCGCAGGCGGCGTGCTGCCATGGGGTGGCTGCGGGTGGCAACACCGGGTGTGCAACAGGGATGGGTGGCTTGTTCTTCTGCCAGCGCATAGCGCACCGGTACCACGAACAGTTCCGGCTGACTGGCGGGGCATGGCGTTACTGGGCTGTTGATATCTTCATGGGGCATCGCCCTGGCGGCGCGCTCGGCCTGAGCCAGGCGGTCGATCATGTCCAGCTTGTCTGCACTCATGCACTGAGGTCCTTGTCGATGAGCAACTGGCGATGCAGCTCGGTATTCAGGTTATCGAGACGCTGTGCAGGTGAAGCCCCTTTGTCGTCCAGGATCTGGCGGTAAACCGCGTGATCTGCAGCGTTGGGGAAATCATCGCCCAGCGCGGCGTGCAAGTTGGCCCAGCGCGTGATTTGATCGGCGGCACTGTAGCCGTGTCGCTCAGCACTGCGCTGACAGGCCAGGGTCCACTGCTGTTGTGCCGCGGGCTCCAATCCTTGCAGACGCTGGGGAAAGTGCTGCTGGCAATGTTCGATCAACTGCTGGGCAAGACCCTGCCGCTTGGCTGCGCTCAAGTGATCCACCTGTTCCGGGGTAAGCAATAACCAGGGCTTATCCGTGTACTGGGCGATGGGCTGTTCAGGGTTTTCCTGACGAATGAGACCGCCAGGGTGAACCGATTCCGGCAGTAAAATAAGACGGATCGGCCCCATCAACCGATCACGTTGCTGGGGTACCAGGTCTGCCAGCCACAAGTGCGTGATACGGGGGTCGTAGTAGCGAAAAAAAACCCTGACATCGCCCTCGACGCGGGCGTGAATCAGGCTGCGCAGGTGTTGCAACACAGCGGCCTCATCCACTTCGGACTCCAGCCAGATACCCGCCGTCGCACGCCACTCTTCGGTAAACGTGTGTGCCAGCGGGCTGTTCGGCACTACCGGCACCAACACCGGGCTAACCGTTACCAGGGTGCTGTAGGCAGTCTGTTGATACAGCGCGTGAAACGCCGTACTGCCTGCAAGCTCAAACAGGCGGCTCGGCAGATTATCGATCAGGGCACCGTCCAGCAGCAGATAAGCCTGACTCATGCCTTCACCTCCGATAGCTTCTGACACACGGCACAGAGGGGCGCGGCTTGCTCAGCGGCTTGCACCAATGCCGTTTTTTGGGCAACCAGTGACAGCGCCACCGGCGCCTCGGAGAGTATCGATACGGCCGAAAGGGCCTGCTGCGCGGGAACGCCCAAAACCGGCGTCCCCCCCAGAACGATGGGCACGCTGCTGAAAATACCGCCGGGCCCTATGACAAGGTGCTGACCGCCGCCTTTCAAGGTGATGCTGGCCCCGGCATCGAGGACAACCTGGACCCCTGCCTTGAGGTGGGTTTGCTGGCCGGCTTCAGCCACCAGCGTTTGCCCGACGCGGGTATGGCTGCTGCTGGCGACCTGCAAATAGTCGTTGGCTTTGAGTTCGATCTTGCGGTCGGCGGTGACGGTGCGCTGGTCTTCGGCTTCCAGCACCGCAATGCTGTTGCCCTTGATGGTTTCCCGGCGTTCATTGCCGACTTCCAGGCGGCTGTCGTTCTCGATCTTTTGCGCCAGGTCGCGCTGGGCGCGCAGGTAGATCAACTCCTGGCCACTGCGGTCTTCAATCGACAGTTCGTTGTAACCGCCGCTGGCGGGTGAGCTGCGGCTGCGCAACACGGTTTTGGTTTTGTTCGCGGGCAAGGGATAGGGCACCGCCGTGCGGGTATTGGGCACACAGCCAGTAATCAACGGCTGGTCGGGGTCACCTTCCAGAAAGGTCACCAGCACTTCCATGCCGATGCGCGGGATGGTCACCGCGCCGAAGCCCTCGCCGGCCCAACTGGATGAAACCCGTAACCAGCAACTGCTCTTGTCGCTGTTCAGCTCGGCACGGTCCCAATGGAACTCGACTTTTACCCGGCCATGCTCATCGCAAAAGATTTCTTCGCCTTCAGGCCCAGTGACACGGGCGGTCTGGCTGACCAGTACCGATTTTCGGGTGACCAGCGGTGGCCGATAGAACACGTCCCAGGGAATGGCGCTGAAAGTGTTGCGGTAGCCTTGGCTGAAGCCGTCTTCGGGCTGGTCGTCGTTGGTAACTGATTCCTCAAGCACCTGCGGCTGTTTGCCTTTGTGGCTTACGCTGAGCAATAGCCACAAGTCGTTGCTCGCTTTGCGCGGGTGTTCGCGCAGGTCGAAGAAATGACCGCTGCGCAGGCTCGGCTGATCGCTTTTGCCTTCGGCCAACTGGTAGTCGCTGCGATGCCGTTCCAGGGCCAGACGGGCAAGCTGCTTGCCACGCTCTTCGGTTTCGATCGCCGTGGGGTAGCGGTAATCTTCAAGCGCCGGCGTGAACTCGGCGGTGGAGTGGTTCTCCACTAACCGGCTTGGGCGTTTGAGGTCGTAGTCTCGCCGGGTGACGGTAGTGGTCCGGGTGCTGAAGCGCTGGGAGAACTGGCTGATGACCGGGTGATCGGCCACCAGACCGGCGCCTTGCTGATACGGGGTTGCCCCCAGTTTGGGAAAAAAGACCTGATCGTCGGTGAACACCAGCCGATGACCGTCCGGGCTGTGCTGGTGATGCCAGGCAATGCCTTCTTCACTGCACAGCCTCATGATGAAGCTGAGGTCATCCTCCCCATACTGCGTGCAGTATTCGCGCACCGGGCGGGGGCTGACATGGAAGCTAAAGGCATCGGCCTGAATGCCATGGCCCTGGAGCACCTGAGCGACGATCTGCGGCACCGTCAACTGCTGGAAAATCCGCTGGTTGTGGCTGAACTGCAAGTAATGCAGGGCCGGGACCAGAGTCAGCTGATACCGCGTCAGGCGCTTGCCCGGCTCGCCGACCCTGACATCTTCGATACGGCCGTGGATACCTTCGCCATTCAGGCCAAACTGAAGGAACGCCGGCTGACTGAGCAGGCTTTCCAGATCGAAGTCAGGGTACTCGCTGACCAGCTCGACCTGGATTGCGTACAAGGTACTGATAGTTTCAGTACCGTCAAAGGCCAGTACCTTGAAATCGTTGCGGACAGAAGGGATCAACAATGCGAAGTGCGCAGCATTGGCCGACGCGAACATACGCTTATCCTTAAGCTGAAAAGTGAAAGCAGAGCGCGATGCCCAGGCGAACGCCTGGGCAAGCTCAAATTTCAGCGCACGCTAACAAGGCGGCAAAGGAATTGATGTAAGACACTTCCTAAAGCTCGTGGGATTTTTCGCTTTCTCGCACGATCAGCGACCAGCAACGCGTGGGTATGCCCCGCGAAAAGGTCTATACCGCTCTCACCACATGCTTGACCTCTTGAAAGGCACTCAACCCCCAAGGCCCAAGCTCCCGTCCGATACTGCTCTGCTTGTAACCACCCCAGGCCGTCTGCGGGAAGATCACCTGCGGTGCATTGATCCACACCAGTCCGGCTTCAAGGGCGTTGGCCACACGCTCGGCGGCGCTCAGGTCGCTACTGACCACACTGGCCACCAGGCCGAACTCACTGTCATTGGCCAGCGCCACGGCTTGCGCTTCGCTGGCCACCGGCCGCACGCAAAGCACCGGGCCAAAGATCTCCTCACGCCACAGCGCACTGTCCAGCGGTACGTCGGTGAATACCGTGGGGGTGATGAAATACCCGCATGGCAACTGTATTGGCCGCTCACCACCGCACAGCAGTCGCGCGCCAGCTTCCAGGCCCGCCGCGATGTGCTTGCGTACACGCTGGTACTGCGCCTGGTTGACCAGTGCGCCCATTTCATTGTCGCCGGCAAACGGATCGCCGACGCGGATCGCCTCGGCCCGGGTTTTCAACCGCGCGATAAAGTCCGGATACAAGGCTTCGGCAACCAGCACCCGGCTGGTAGCCGAACACATCTGCCCGGCATTGAAGAAGCCGCCCATGCAGGCCAGTTCCACAGCCAGTTCCAGGTCTGCCGACTCCAGTACCAGCAAGGACGATTTGCCGCCCAGCTCCAGGCTCACGCCTTTGACGGTTTCCGCCGCCCGCTGCATGACCTGCACGCCCACCGCATTGCTGCCGGTGAAGGACACCTTGGCAATGCGTGGATCGGCCGCCAGGGCGGCGCCCACTGCAATCCCGGTCCCACAGACCAGGTTGAACACACCCTCCGGCAATCCGGCCTCGGCAATCATGCAGGCCAGCTCCAGCTCCGCCAGCGGCGTCACTTCCGAAGGCTTGAGCACCACACAGCAGCCGGCGGCCAATGCTGGCGCCAGTTTCCACGCGGTGGTGACCATGGGGAAATTCCACGGCACGATCAGCCCGACCACGCCACACGGCTCACGCCGCAACCGCGCGACGAAATCGTCACTGGGCAGTGCCACCGGGCAGTCCTGCCCGGCATCCAGCTGATCGGCAAGCTCGGCGTAATAGCGGAAGGTGGCGATGACATCGTCCACGTCCATTTGCGCTTCGGCAAGCGGCTTGCCGTTGTTGCTGGCCTGCAGGAAGACCAGGCGCTCGCGACGCGCCTCGACCCCCTCGGCAATCGTCCGCAG
Source organism: Pseudomonas alkylphenolica (assembly GCF_000746525.1). Taxonomy (NCBI): domain Bacteria; kingdom Pseudomonadati; phylum Pseudomonadota; class Gammaproteobacteria; order Pseudomonadales; family Pseudomonadaceae; genus Pseudomonas; species Pseudomonas alkylphenolica. The sequence continues at coordinate 1,123,395 of NZ_CP009048.1, read as the reverse complement.
TACCGATGCACGCTCGGCACCGGTGCTGCTCGACCAGCCCGCGAATGCAGCCCGCGCCGCCTGGGTCGCGCGCTCTACCGCCGCACCGTCGCCACCGGCCACTTCCGCCAGTTGCTGCTCGTTGCTCGGGTTGATCACCGTCAGGGCTTGCGGACCGTGCTGCCAGACGCCGGCGATGTAGACACCAGGAAGCTTCATCATGCTGGCACCACCTGCATCCAGTGAGTCTGATCGATTTCGATCAGGCTCGGCCCCTTGCGGTCACACGCCTGGCGCAGCGCCTCACGCAATTGCTCGACATCGCCTACGGCCTGGGCGGCACAACCCAGGGCCTTGGCCACGCCGATGAAGTCCGGGGTGTGGATGTCCACGCCCACCGGCTCGATGGCACGGTTGACCATGTACTTCTTGATTTCCTCGTAGCCCTGGTTGTTCCACAACAGGACGATCAGCGGCACCTGCGCCTCGGTAGCGCTGGCCAGTTCCGGCAGGGTGAACTGCAGGCCACCGTCACCGATCAGGCAGATCACCGGTGCGCGGTTTTCAATTGCTTCGGCGCTGCCCAACCAGGCGCCCATGGCCGCAGGCAAGGCGTAACCGAGGGTGCCGTAACCGGTGGAGGCGTTGAACCAGCGCCGCGGCTGATCCATGTCCAGGGTAAGGTTGCCGGTGTATACCGGTTGCGTCGAGTCGCCGACCAATACCGCATTCGGCAAGGTCTCAAGCAGGGTCTTGAGCATGCGCGTCTGGCTGTGCATCGGCAGATCCCAGTCGGCCAGCAGCCGCTCACGCAAGCGTGCGGCGCGGCTGGCGCCCCATTCGGCAGCGCGTACCGGCGCAGGCTGTTCGGCGAGCGCCACCAGCAGGGCTTCGGTCGCCACCGTGGCGTCGGCCACCAGAGCGATCTCTGGCGGATAGTTGCGCACGGTCTGGTCCGGGTCGATATCGATGCGCAGCAAACGCCCCGGAATCTCGAAGCCACCTTTGAAGGTTACGTCATAGTCGGTTTCGGCAAGCTCGGTACCGATCGCCAGCACCACATCGGCTTCGGCGACCAGCTCACGGGTCGCCACCAGCGACTGGGTCGAACCGATCTGCAACGCATGGCTGGCCGGCAGCACGCCTTTGGCGTTGATGGTCAGCGCCACCGGGGCCTGCAGGTATTCGGCCAGGCGGGTCAGCACGGCACTGGCATCAATCGCCCCACCACCGGCGAGAATCAGCGGACGCCGGGCGCTGGCCAGCAACGCGGCCATTTGCGCCACGGGTGCCGGGGCAGCGCCAGCACGGGCAATACGTACAGGGGCACTGGCCAGCAGGTGATCGGCGTCTTCAACCAAGACATCCAGCGGAATCTCGATATGCACCGGACGTGGCCGCGCGCCATCGAATACGGCGAATGCGCGGGCCAGGACCATCGGCAAGTCATCGGCACTCATCAGCGTATGAGAGAACGCCGCCACCCCGGCCACCAGGCTGCCCTGGGCCGGCAGTTCATGCAGCTTGCCGCGCCCGCCACCAAGCTGATTGCGCGACTGTACACTGGAGATCACCAGCATCGGTATCGAGTCGGCATAGGCCTGGCCCATCGCTGTGGTGATGTTGGTCATCCCCGGGCCGGTGATGATGAAGCAGACGCCCGGCTTGCCACGGGTACGCGCATAGCCATCAGCCATGAAGCCTGCGCCCTGCTCGTGACGTGGGGTGATATGCCGGATAGAGGAACGCGCCAGCCCGCGGTAGAGCTCGACGGTATGCACGCCGGGAATCCCGAAGACATGATCGACGCCGTAGCCTTCAAGGAGTTTGACCAGTACTTCACCGCAAGTTGCCATGTTCGTCTGCCTGTTATTGTGCTGAAAACAGGCTTTATTGGACCGCCACCCCGCTACCGGCACAATGCAAAAAAGCTCATACTAGCCATGTCCACAGATCATGGCTGACGCCCGATGAAACGCCTGCCGCCGCTGCCCGCCCTGCATACTTTTCTGGTCACCGCCCAGTGCTGCAACTTCACCCGTGCGGCGCAGCTGCTGCACATTACCCAGGGGGCAGTCAGTCGGCAAATTGCCGGCCTCGAGGATCATCTCGGTTATCCGCTGTTCCTGCGCCACGCCCGTGGTTTGAGCCTGACCCGCGAAGGCCAGGACTGGCTGCCACGGGTGCAGCAGGTGTTCGCCCTGATCGAGGAAGGTGTCCAGCAAGTCGGTGCGCGCAGCGCCACGTTGCAACTCAAGGCGCCCACCTGCGTGATGCGCTGGCTGCTACCGCGGCTGATGGAGTGGCAGGCGTTGCGCCCGGATGTGCCAGTGGAGCTGACCACTACGGTGCAGCACGGGGTGGATTTTCGTCGCGAAGTGTTTGATGCGGCAGTGGTATATGGCGCCGCCCCCAATCATGGTCTGCAGAAACTCAAGCTGTTCGATGAACAGCTGACACCGGTGTGCGCGCCACAATTACTGGCGGGCCCGCTGCCCTTGCAGCAGTTGGCGGATCTGGAGCAACACATGCTGCTGCACCCGACCCGCGACCAGCACGACTGGAACACCTGGCTCAGTGCAGCGGGTGCCAGCCTTCCCCGGCAAGGCAAAGGCCAGCATTTCGAAACCCTGGACATGGCCATGTCGATGGCCTCCCAGGGTACCGGGGTAGCGATCGGCGACTGGTCGCTGATCGGTGATGACCTCAATTGCGGACGGCTGGTAACCCCCTTCCCGCTCAAGGTCAGCACCGGTCAGGCGTATTACCTGGTCTGGCCGCAGGGTTCAGCCTCATCAACCTTGCAGGAACTGCTCAACTGGCTGTGGGAGCGGGCTTGCCCCGCGATGCGTTGTGACTGAAAAAGCGCCATCGCGGGGCAAGCCCGCTCCCACCGAAGCCCGCTCCCACCACCGCTCAGTAACCGACGGTAAAACGCTGACGCGAGTGGGCAGGCTTTTCCACTTCATCGAGCATGGCAATGGCGTAGTCGGCAAAGCTGATCCAGCTCTTGCCATCGGCACCGATCAGCAGGTGATCCTTGCCGGTCTTGTAGCTACCGGTGCGAGCCCCTTCAACGAACTCGGCCGAGGGTGACAGGAAGGTCCAGTCCAGCTCCTTTTCCTGACGCAGGGTATCGAGGTAATGCCCGCCGGCAGTGGCTTCAGCCTTGTACGCTTCGGGAAAGTCCGGACTGTCGATTACCTTGTGCCCCGACGGCAGCAGCAGGCTGCCCGCCCCGCCCACCACCAGCAGACGCTTGACCCCGGCTTTCTTCACCGGCTCGATGATGGCCTGCGGCTTGATGCTGGAGAAATGCGCCGCGCTGAGCACCACGTCATGCCCCTTCAGCGCATGCTCCAGGGCAGCAGCATCGGTGACATCCAGTGCCACGCTTGTCACGCCTTCGCGCCCCTGCAGCCTGGCCGGGTTGCGGGCGATAGCGGTAACGCTGTGGCCACGACGCAGCGCCTCTTCCAGCAACTGGCTGCCGGCACGCCCGGTTGCCCCGATGATTGCGATCTTGCTCATGAAAAACCTCCAGTCAGGATTGAATGTCACTTACCACTTCATCTCGCCCTTGGCGACCTTGGCACCGAGTTCCAGCGAGCTCTCTTCGCCCAGGTCCGGGTAGCGTTTTTTCATCGCCGCGATCAATTCGGCGGCATTAGCGGCCTTGGCGGTCTCGTCGTCGAAGGCGCGGATGTAGTCGGCAGTAAAGCGCACCGCTGCCAGCGACTCGCCGGGCTGGCCCAGGTAATGACCCGGCACCACGACCTGCGGCTTGAGCAGTTCGATGCGCTTGAGGGTAGTAAGCCAGTCCTTGTGTGATTGCGCCGTCTGGGTATCGGCCATCCACACGTGCAGGTTGTCCGCAACCACCACACCGCCGACCACCGCCTTGATCGAGGGAATCCAGACAAAACTGCGATCCGCCTGCGGGCCATCAAGACCAAGGACTTCCAGGCGCTGGCCTTCGAGGGTCAGCTGATTGCCTTCGAGCACCTGCGGGACCACCAGTTTGCCCGGCTTGTCGGCGCCCATCTGCGGCCCCCAGTACGCCAGCTTGCCGTCCTTGGTCTGCTTGATATGAGCAACCGTCGCCGCGGAAGCGAGCACCTTGGCCTGTGGATAGGCGTCGGTCAGGGTCTGCAGGCCAAAGTAGTAATCCGGGTCACCATGACTGATATAGATAGTGGTCAGCTGCTTACCGCTGGCACGCAGCTTCGCCAGCACCTGCTCGGCCTGGGCTTTGCCGAACTGGGCATCGACCAGAATGGCGTCGTGCTTGCCGCTGACGATCACCGAACTGACCGGAAACAGGGCTTCGGTACCCGGGTTATAGACATCCAGCTGCAACGGCTGCTCGGCGGCCTGCACCTGCGCCAGGACACCGAGAGTGGCAACGGCCAGCAACAAACCGCGCAAGGAGAAAGAACGACGCATCAAGGCAATTCCTGTGAGGGTGGCAATGAGCAACAGCTTAGTTGCACGAACCAATGCAAAAAATGCGATGCTGGAACATAGTTTGTTTCTGAAAGCGGGCAAATCATGGATCGTCTGACAGCAATGCGGGTCTTCGTCAGTGTGGTCGACCTGGGCAGCCAGTCGGCCGCCGCCGATCACCTGGACCTCTCGCGCCCGGTGGTGTCCCGCTATCTGGCTGAACTGGAAGACTGGGTAGGTGCGCGTTTGATGCAGCGCACCACGCGGCGTCTGAGCCTGACCGCCGCCGGCCAGGAAACTCTGCCGCGCTGCCGGCAGATTCTGGAGCTGGCCGGTGACCTGCAGGCGGCTGTCAGTGCACCGGATGAGGCGCCACGGGGCGAGCTGCGGATCAGCGTCAGCACCTCGTTCGGCCAGGCCCAACTGATGGATGCCATGGCCGACTACGTCAAACGCTACCCGGGGGTGAAGATCGATCTGCAGATGCTCGATCGCACCGTCAACCTGGTGGATGAACGCATCGACCTGGCCATCCGCACCAGCAACGATCTGGACCCCAACCTCATCGCCCGCCGCCTGACCGTGTGCCGCTCGGTGATCTGCGCTTCCCCCGCTTACCTGCGGGAACACCCTACGCCGTTGCAGGTCCAGGACCTGGCGCGGCACAACTGCCTGACCCACTCCTATTTCGGCCGCAGCCTCTGGCACTTCGAGGTCGAGGGCGAAAGCGTTTCGGTGCCGGTGCAGGGCAATATCAGTGCCAATGAGGCGATGACCCTGCAACGTGCAGCGCTGGCCGGTGCCGGGATCGCCATGCTGCCCACCTACCAGGCGGCCCCCGCGCTGCACAGCGGCGAACTGCTGCGCCTGTTGCCGCAGGCCAAACCTCGCGAACTCAACCTCAATGCTGTCTATACCTCGCGCAAGCACATGCCGGCGACCTTGCGCAGCATGCTCGACTTCCTCGCCGAACGCTTTACTGCCGAACCGGAATGGGACCGCGACCTGCGCTAGCGCGGGCAACCCGGGCAGAGCTGACCTATGCTTTAAATAGCACTTGTGTGCAGCTAGAAAGAGGTGAGCACCATGGGCCTCAAATCCAGAAAATGCGCCGTTGTCTGTGCCATCGCCGCTGTCGTCGGGCTGTATGCCGCAGCCGCCTACCGGGTCGAACAGATCCGCAATCAACCGTATTCGGCAGCCAGTTGCAGCCTGGCCAGTTGCGTCCCGCACACCGCCACCCTGAGCGCCCTGAAATAACGTTCTTCACGGAATCCGGGGGGGGTATGATCTTGGGACTGGTCTAAACTGGACTTCGGATGTAGGGCTTATCCATTCCTTGCGGCGCCGCTGATGGCCCCTTCCGCCTTTACGGCGGCCTACTTTTTTCTTGGAAAAAGTAGGCAAAACCGCTGGCTCCTACATACGGCCCTACGCTGCGCTCCGGGTCCCTTCGCTACGGTGCCCTCCAGGGGCATCGCGGCCTACGACTTGCTTCGCCAAGTCTACGGCTCGCGAACTTCGGCTGAGGCCGAAGGGTGCTGCGCACCAGCCCCCTCCAGACACCTACACTCAGCCTCCTGAAGTCGCAAAGTTACGGGCGGCGCCTGCACTGACGCATCTTCGAAATCAGATTCTGGCGGAGCCAGGATGTCATCGCGGGGCAAGCCCGCTCCCACCGGGTTAATTGGTCTCCCGGTGGGAGCGGGCTTGCCCCGCGATATCGACCTGCCAGTTACATCGCATCGCGGGAAAATCCCGCTTCAACGTGTTGATCTTGATCTTCATGCACGCAAGTACAGGCGCCGCAGACTGCGACTTCAGGAGGCTGAGCGTAGGTGCCTGTAGGGGCAGTGCGCAGCACCTTCGGCGTAGCCGAAGAACGCGAGCCGTAGACTTGGCGAAGCAAGTCGTAGGCCGCGTGGCCCCGGAAGGTGCCGTAGCGAAGGAACCCGAAGCGCAGCGTAGGGCCGGATGCAGGAGCGAGCGGCTTTGCCTACTTTCCCCAAGAGGAAAGTAGGACGCCGTAAAGGCGGAAGGGACCGGCAGCATCGCCGCATTGAATGGATAAGCTCACAGTTTCAACATCCCAACCCAAGGATCATACTCCCCAGAATTTCGTGAAGGACCTGAAATAAGCATCTGCTAGCGCATGCAGCTTAGGTCGAGTAGCTGAAGACCTTCCGCCATCTGTTGCTTGGCAGTGCTATGGTGTCACTGTTCGGACTTACAGCCTCGCTGGCCTTACCGGATAGGCAACTGCGCGGCCGTATGTAGGACGTTTACGAAGGCTGCGGAAACAATTCATCACAAACCTTCACAAAGTCTCATTTGCGCAAGGCTGGGCTCAAGCGCAGCATATCCAGCCCGGTATCGATCCACAGCTCGGCTTCAGCCAACAGATCGAAGCTCTCCGGTAGCAGCAGCCAGCGGCGGATCAGGCCGTCTATATAGGCATAGATCGCCAGCGCCGCACGCTCGGGATCTACATCGGCGGGCAGTTGCCCGCGCCTGACTGCATTGCCCAACGACAACGCAATATGGGCATGACACTCAAACGTCGAGGTTTGCCGCTGTTGGCGGATCTCGCACATGTCATCGGTGAACTCACACTTGTGATGCAGAATTTCGTTGATTCGCCGGGTTTTCGGGTCAAGCACCATCTGGTGCATCAACTGGACCAGCAGCTTGCGCATGCAGCCGAGCGGATCAAGCTCATCTTCGCTTTCACTGGCGCGGGCCAGGGCATCCAGCGGCTCGTGCAAGCTTTCCAGCATGGCCTCGACCAGCTCGGCCTTGTCGTTGAAGTGCCAATAGATGGCGCCGCGGGTAACCCCCGCCAGCTTGGCGATATCCGCCAGGGTGGTACGCGCAACCCCGCGCTTGTAGAAGGCCTTTTCCGCAGCTTCGAGAATCTGTGCGCGGGTTTCCTGGGCTTCTTCTTTGGTTCGACGGACCATGGCAGTACGACCTCATCAAAACCCGGGTGCACGTTCAGGCACCTGGGGGCTGGGCCGGATCAACCTCTGACAGGTTGTTACCGGATGATTAAATTCAAGGCTTGCGGCGGCCCGGGGCTTCGTCTGCAAAGTATTTACAAACAACCATGAATGTAAGTATATTCCTTAGCAAGCTATTTATCCACTCGACAACATTTTTTCTATTCGCACCCTTTCCATTTATTCTTGAGCGTCTTCAGCTCTTGCGACCCGAGGATCTTCATGCAATTCAAGCCAGCTGTTACCGCTCTGGTATCCGCCGTCGCCCTGGCAACACTGCTCAGCGGCTGTAAAAAGGAAGAGGCTGCGCCTGTTGCGCACGTTCCTCAGGTCGGCGTCGTTACCCTGCAAACCCAGGCCTATACCCTGACCTCCGACCTGCCGGGGCGCACCACCGCCTACCGCATCGCCGAGGTCCGCCCACAGGTCAATGGCATCATTCTCAAGCGCCTGTTCAAAGAAGGCACCGAGGTCAAGGAAGGTCAGCAGCTGTACCAGATCGATCCTTCGGTGTACGAAGCGACCCTGGCCAGCGCCCAGGCCAACCTGCAGTCGACCCGTTCGCTGTCCGAGCGCTACAAGCAGCTGGTCGCCGAGCAAGCGGTCAGCCGCCAGGAATACGACGACGCGCAAGCCAAACGTTTGCAGGCTGAAGCGGCACTGCGCAGCGCCCAGATCGACCTGCGTTACACCAAGGTCCTGGCCCCGCTCAGCGGCCGTATCGGTCGTTCTTCGGTCACCGAAGGCGCGCTGGTCAACAATGGCCAGGCCGACGCCATGGCGGTGATCCAGCAGCTCGACCCGATCTACGTCGACGTCACCCAGTCCTCGGCCGAGCTGCTCAAGCTGCGCCGCGAACTGGAAAGCGGCCAGCTGCAGAAGGTCGGCGACAATGCCGCCAAGGTCACCCTGACCCTGGAAGACGGCAGCATCTATCGCCAGGAAGGCCGCCTGGAGTTCTCCGAAGTCTCGGTTGACCCGACTACCGGCTCGGTAACCCTGCGCGCGGTATTCCCGAACCCTGACCACAACCTGCTGCCGGGCATGTTCGTCCATGCGCGCCTGAAAGCCGGGGTCAACGCCCAGGCGATCCTCGCGCCGCAGCAAGGGGTTACCCGCGACCTCAAAGGCCAGCCAACGGCGCTGGTGGTCAACAAGGACAACAAGGTCGAACTGCGCCAGCTCAAGGCCAGCCGTACCGTCGGTAGTGAATGGCTGATCGAAGAAGGCCTGAACGCCGGCGACCGCGTGATCACCGAGGGCCTGCAGTTCGTCCAGCCGGGCATCGAGGTCAAGGTCAGCGAAGCCACCAACGTCAAGCCTGCTCAGCCAACCCAGGCCAATGCAACGACTGCAGGGGCCAAAGGGGAGTAAACCATGTCGAGATTCTTTATCGATCGCCCGATCTTTGCCTGGGTGATCGCCTTGGTGATCATGTTGGTCGGCGCTTTGTCGATCCTCAAATTGCCGATCAACCAGTACCCGAGCATCGCGCCACCGGCCGTTGCGATCTCTGTGACCTACCCGGGCGCCTCGGCGCAAACCGTGCAGGACACCGTGGTCCAGGTTATCGAGCAGCAGCTCAACGGTATCGACAACCTGCGTTATGTCTCGTCGGAAAGTAACTCCGACGGCACCATGACCATCACTGCGACCTTCGAGCAGGGGACCAACTCCGACACCGCCCAGGTCCAGGTGCAGAACAAGCTCAACCTGGCCACCCCGCTGCTGCCGCAAGAAGTGCAGCAACAGGGTATCCGTGTGACCAAGGCAGTGAAGAACTTCCTGTTGGTGATCGGCCTGGTATCGGAAGATGGCAGCATGTCCAAGGATGACTTGGCCAACTACATCGTCTCCAACATGCAGGACCCGATCTCGCGGACCGCCGGCGTCGGTGACTTCCAGGTGTTCGGTGCCCAGTATGCGATGCGTATCTGGCTCGATCCGGCCAAGCTGAACAAGTACCAGTTGACCCCGGTCGATGTACGCACCGCAGTCGCGGCGCAGAACGTCCAGGTTTCCTCCGGTCAGCTCGGCGGCCTGCCGGCCTTGCCCGGTACCCAGCTCAATGCCACGATCATCGGCAAGACCCGTCTGCAGACCGCCGAGCAATTCGAGAAGATCCTGCTCAAGGTCAACCGTGACGGCTCGCAAGTCCGTCTGAGCGATGTTGCCACCGTCGGCCTTGGCGGCGAGAACTATGCAGTCAGTGCCCAGTTCAACGGCAAACCGGCTTCCGGTCTGGCGGTCAAACTGGCGACCGGGGCCAACGCCCTGGATACCGCCAAGGCGCTGCGCAAGACCATCACCGAGCTTGAGCCATTCTTCCCGGAAGGCATGAAGGCGGTATTCCCGTATGACACCACGCCAGTAGTGACCGAATCGATCAGCGGGGTAATCCACACCCTGATCGAAGCGATCGTGCTGGTGTTCCTGGTGATGTACCTGTTCCTGCAGAACTTCCGCGCCACCATCATCACCACCATGACTGTTCCGGTGGTATTGCTCGGCACCTTCGGCATCCTCGCCGCAGCGGGCTTCAGCATCAACACCCTGACCATGTTCGGTATGGTACTGGCCATCGGTCTATTGGTGGACGATGCCATTGTTGTGGTGGAAAACGTCGAGCGGGTGATGTCCGAAGAGGGCCTGTCGCCCAAGGAAGCCACCAAGAAGTCCATGGGCCAGATCCAGGGCGCGCTGGTCGGTATCGCCATGGTGCTCTCGGCGGTACTGCTGCCAATGGCGTTCTTCGGTGGCTCCACCGGGGTGATCTACAAGCAGTTCTCGATCACCATCGTTTCGGCCATGGCGCTGTCGGTACTGGTTGCCCTGATCTTCACCCCGGCGCTGTGCGCGACCATGCTCAAGCCGGTTGCCAAGGGTGAACATCACGTTGCCAAGCGCGGCTTCTTCGGCTGGTTCAACCGCAACTTCGACCGCAGCGTGCAGAGCTACGAACGTGGCGTGGGCAACATCCTGCGCAACAAGGCGCCGTACCTGCTGGCCTACCTGTTGATCATGGTCGGCATGATCTGGCTGTTCATGCGCATCCCCACCGCCTTCCTCCCCGAGGAAGACCAGGGCGTACTCTTCGCCCAGGTGCAGACCCCGGCCGGCTCCAGTGCCGAACGGACCCAGGTGGTGATCGACGAAATGCGCAGCTACCTGCTGGACAAGGAAGCCGATACCGTTGCCTCGGTGTTCACCGTCAACGGCTTCAACTTCGCCGGTCGCGGCCAGAGCTCGGGTATGGCCTTCATCATGCTCAAGCCATGGGAAGAGCGCTCCGCCGAGAATAACGTGTTCAACCTGGCGGCCCGCGCCCAGCAGCACTTCTTCACCTTCCGTGACGCGATGGTGTTCGCCTTTGCCCCGCCTGCGGTACTGGAACTGGGTAACGCCACCGGTTTCGACGTGTTCCTGCAAGACCGTGCCGGTGTCGGTCACGAGAAGCTGATGGAAGCACGTAACCAGTTCCTCGGTATGGCCGCGCAGAGCAAGATTCTCTCGGCTGTGCGTCCGAACGGTCTGAACGATGAGCCGCAGTACCAGCTGACCGTCGACGACGAGCGCGCCAGTGCCTTGGGCGTGACCATCGCCGAAATCAACAACACCCTGTCGATTGCCCTGGGTGCCAGCTACGTCAACGACTTCATCGACCGCGGTCGGGTCAAGAAGGTGTATATCCAGGGCGAATCCGCTTCGCGCATGAGCCCGGAAGACCTGCAGAAGTGGTACGTGCGCAACAGCCTCGGCGAAATGGTGCCGTTCTCCTCCTTCGCCAAAGGCGAGTGGATCTACGGTGCGCCGAAATTGGCGCGTTACAACGGCGTAGAAGCCATGGAAATTCTCGGTGCGCCAGCCCCTGGCTACAGTACCGGTGAAGCCATGCTCGAAGTCGAGCGCATTGCCGCACAGTTGCCTAAAGGTATTGGCTACTCCTGGACCGGCCTGTCGTACGAGGAGCGCCTGTCGGGCTCCCAGGCGCCTGCGCTGTACGCCCTGTCGCTGCTGATGGTGTTCCTGTGTCTGGCGGCCCTGTATGAAAGCTGGTCGATCCCGATCGCGGTCATGCTCGTGGTGCCGTTGGGGATTATCGGCGCACTGCTGGCCACCAGCCTGCGCGGCCTGTCCAACGACGTGTACTTCCAGGTGGGTCTGTTGACCACCATTGGCCTGGCGGCGAAGAACGCGATCCTGATCGTCGAATTCGCCAAGGAACTGCACGAGCAGGGCCGCAGCCTGGTCGATGCCTCCATCGAGGCTTGCCGCATGCGTCTACGGCCAATCATCATGACCTCGCTGGCGTTCATTCTCGGCGTGGTACCGTTGGCTACTTCCACCGGGGCGGGCTCGGGCAGCCAGCATGCCATCGGTACCGGGGTAATCGGCGGGATGTTGACGGCCACCGTGCTGGCGATCTTCTGGGTACCGCTGTTCTTCGTTAGCGTGTCGTCGCTGTTCAGTAGCAAGAAAACTGAAGAAGAAGACGCCACTCCTGAAACTCCACGCTATGAGGGCGGGCAATGAGTAAGTCCCTGTTGTCCCTGGCGGTCACCGCTTTCATTCTTGGCGGCTGCTCGCTGATCCCTGACTACCAGACCCCGGACGCACCGGTGGCCGCGCAGTGGCCGCAAGGCCCTGCCTATTCGCCGACCGAGTCGGCGAATGTGGCCGCCGCCGAGCAAGGCTGGCGTCAGTTTTTCCAGGACCCGGCGCTGCAACAACTGATCCAGACTGCGCTGGTCAACAACCGCGACCTCAAGGTCGCGGCCTTGAACATCGATGCCTACCGGGCGCAGTACCGCATCCAGCGGGCCGATCTGTTCCCGGCGGTCAGCGCCAATGGCAATGGCAGCCGCCAACGGCTGCCAGGTAACCTGTCGCAGACCGGCGATTCCGAGATCACCAGCCAGTACTCGGCAACCCTCGGGGTGAGCGCCTATGAACTCGACCTGTTCGGTCGCGTGCGCAGCCTCACCGAGCAGCAACTGGAAATCTACCTGTCCAGCGAAGAAGCCCGGCGCTCGACCCAGATCGCCCTGGTGGCGAGTGTGGCCAACGCCTACTTCACCTGGCAGGCCGACCAGGACCTGCTCAAGCTGACCGAAGACACCCTCAAGACCTACGAGCAAAGCTACGCATTGACCTTGCGCAGCAACGAAGTGGGTGTGGCGTCGGCCTTGGACCTGAGCCAGGCACGGACGTCGGTAGAAGGCGCCCGGGTCAAGCTGGCCCAGTACCAGCGCCTGGTTGCCCAGGACCAGAACAGCCTGGCGGTACTGCTCGGCACCGGTGTGCCGGACAACCTGCCAGCAGCCAAGGACCTCAACAGCGACTTGCTGGCCGAAGTACCTGCAGGCCTGCCGTCCGACGTACTGCACCGGCGTCCGGACATCCAGGAAGCCGAACACCTGCTCAAGGCCGCCAATGCCAACATCGGCGCCGCCCGGGCAGCGTTCTTCCCGAGCATCAGCCTGACCGCCAACGCCGGTACCATCAGCCCGGACATGGGTGGACTGTTCAAGGGCGGCTCTGGCACCTGGCTGTTCCAGCCACAGATCAGCCTGCCGATCTTCAACGCCGGCGCCCTGCGTGCCAGCCTCGACTACTCGAAGATCCAGAAGGACATCAACGTCGCCAAGTACGAGAAAACCATCCAGACCGCCTTCCAGGAAGTCTCCGATGGCCTCGCCGCGCGCAAGACCTTCAACGAGCAGTTGCAAGCCCAGCGTGATCTGGTGTCTGCCAACCAGGACTACTACCGTCTGGCCGAGCGTCGCTACCGTATCGGTGTCGACAGCAACCTGACCTTCCTCGACGCCCAGCGTCAGTTGTTCAACAGCCAGCAGTCGTTGATCACTGACCGCCTGTCGCAGCTGGTCAGCGAGGTCAACCTGTACAAGGCCCTCGGTGGCGGCTGGTACGAGCAGACCGGTCAGGCGCAGCAGCAGGCGGCGGCCGAGTCGTCGAAAGGCTGAGTCAGGTTTGTGCTTCAGAAGCCCACCCTTGCGGTGGGCTTTTTTGTGTCGGTCCTTATCGCGGGGCAAGCCCGCTCCCACCGAAAATCACCTCTCACTGTGGGAGCGGGCTTGCCCCGCGATAATTATTTAACCAATCAGTTAACGTTCGATTACCGCCCAATACCGCCTGTAACGAATTGATTCACCCCCTCCCGTCGCCGCACCATCCCTTCGCAGCTTTTCCAAAGCACACCCCAAAGACTGTTGCCCGGCCTGCGACTCAAAAACCTCGCAGCGGATGGCTTCGGCTTGAATAAAAACAAGAGACACATCACATGAGCACACCCGCACCCGCACGACACCTGCTTCCCGGCCTGCTGGCCATGACTTGCGCACTCCCGGCCCTCGCGGCCGAAAGCGGCTTTGCCGAAGATGCCAAGGTCAACCTCAACCTGCGCAACTTCTACATCAACCGCAACTTCGTCGACCCGGCCAACCCGCAAGGCAAGGCCGAGGAATGGACCCAGAGTTTCATCCTCGACGCCCGCTCCGGGTTCACTCAAGGCATTGTCGGCTTCGGTGTCGATGTGCTCGGCCTGTATTCGGTCAAGCTCGATGGCGGCAAGGGCACGACCGGTACGCACCTGTTGCCGGTGCATGACGATGGACGCCCGGCCGACGACTTTGGCCGTTTGGGCGTGGCGCTCAAGGCCAAGGTGTCGAACACCGAACTGAAAGTCGGCGAGTGGATGCCGGTATTGCCGATCCTGCGTTCGGACGATGGCCGCTCGCTGCCGCAGACCTTTCGCGGCGGGCAGATCACCTCCCAGGAAATCGCCGGTCTGACCCTGTATGGCGGCCAGTTCCGCGCCAACAGCCCGCGCAACGACGCGAGCATGGACGACATGTCGATGAACGGCAAAGCGGCCTTCACTTCCGACCGTTTCAACTTTGCCGGGGGCGAATACAGCTTCAACGACAAGCGCACCCTGATCGGCCTGTGGAATGCCGAACTCAAGGACATCTACAACCAGCAGTACATCAACCTGGTCCACAGTCAGCCTTTGGGCGATTGGACCCTGGGCGCCAACCTTGGTTATTTCATCGGCAAGGAAGACGGCGCTGAGCGGGCCGGCGAGCTGGACAACCGCACCGCCTCGGCCCTGCTCTCGGCCCGGTACGGCAGCAGCACGTTCTATGTCGGTTTGCAGAAAGTCAGCGGCGACGATGGCTGGATGCGGGTCAACGGCACCAGTGGTGGCACCCTGGCCAACGACAGCTACAACTCCAGCTTCGACAACGCCAAAGAGCGCTCCTGGCAGCTGCGTCACGACTTCAACTTTGCCGGTGTCGGCATCCCTGGCCTGACCCTGATGAACCGCTACATCAGCGGTGACAACGTCCACACCGCAACCGTCAGCGACGGCAAGGAGTGGGCCCGGGAATCGGAACTGGCCTATGTGATCCAGTCGGGCAGTCTGAAGAACCTGTCGTTCAAATGGCGTAACTCGACCATGCGTCGCGACTACAGCACCAATGCCTTTGACGAGAACCGCCTGATCATCAGCTACCCGATCAGCATTCTTTGAAACATCGCGGGGCAAGTCGAATCGTCGCACCGCCGCTCCCACAGGTTCAGTGCAATGCCTGTGGGAGCGGGCTTGCCCCGCGATAGGATTCACACCCCGCGAACAGTCCGGCTGCGCTGCCCGGTAACACCAACCGGCACATCCCCTTGCAAGGTCACCCGACGCACTACGCGCTCCTGGGTGCCATAGTCGTCCACCGCATAATGCTGGGTCGCACGGTTATCCCAGATCGCCACATCGCCCGCCTGCCAGCGCCAGCGCACGGTGTTTTCCAGGCGCGTGACATGGCTCTGCAGCAAGTTAAACAGGTGCGTGGAATCAAACAGCGAATAGCCCTTCAAGCGTTTGACGAAGTGCCCGAGGAGCAAGGTCTTCTCACCGCTGACCGGGTGCACACGCACCAACGGATGCTCGGTTTCGTACACCGTCGAGGTGAAGATGCGGCGGTAGTTTTCCTGCTGCTCGGCCGTGACATTCGGCTTGGCCGCCGCATAATCGTACTCGTTGCTGTGTACCGCCCAGAGCTGGTCGGCCAGGGCCTGCAGTTCGGCCGAAAGGTCCTGGTAGGCCGTCGCCGTGTTGGCCCAGACCGTGTCGCCACCTGACACCGGAGCGACCACCGAGCGCAGGATCGAAGCCTTGGGGTAGGCATCGACGAAGGTCACATCGGTGTGCCAGGAATTGGCCCGGCGCTCGCCATCCAGCTCCAGCAGGAAGCGCGTGCCCTCACGTACTGGCACCGTGGGGTGGGCAATCGGTTCACCCAGCAAGTGCGCGAAGGCTTCCTGGCCCTGATCGTCAAGGTGATGCTGAGCACGGAAAAAGATCACCTTGTGCTCCACCAGGGCGGCCTGGATGGCCTCGATCACGGCGGGCTCAAGGTCGGCACTCAGTTGCACCCCGCGAATCTCGGCACCGATGCGTCCGGCCACCGGGTGGATGTCCAGCACGTGGCTGACGGGCGCTACGGCGTGTGCGGCATTGCTCATGGTATGACCCTCATCTGGCTGCTCTAGGAAAATTGCCGATGAATCACTTGCGCTATCTATATGCAAATAAGCTCTAACAGATATTCAAATGCTTCATTGACGGAATAAGAGCTTGCATTTAAAACCTGAGCCTTCGTGACGGCAAATACCTTCGCCGTATTTTTGGAATGCCGGGAAAGCATATGGATCTTCGCCAACTGCGTTACTTCATCGCCCTCACTGAACACCGCAGTTTCGTTCGCGCCGCGGATGCCATGGGCATCACCCAACCGGCCTTCAGCCGCAGTATCCAGGGCCTGGAGCAGGAATTCGGTTGTGTTCTGGTGGACCGTGGCAACAAGGACCTGCGCCCGACGCCCGAAGGCCAGGTGGTACTGCAGCACGCCTTGCGTCTGGTCCAGGGCGCGGCACAGTTGAGTTGCGAAGTGCTGCAGATGACCAAGCTCGATGCTGGCGAGCTGCACTTCGGCTGCGGGCCGGCAGCGGCTGTGCAATTGGTGCCGCGGGCGCTGGCGCGGTTTCTTCAGGCCCACCCGAAAGTGCACACCCGTCTTGAGGTGGATAACTGGGAGAAACTCAGCCGTGCCCTGAACCGCGAAGAGATCGAGTTTTTCATCGCCGATATCCGCCAGTTCGAGGCGGATCCGAACTATCAGACGCTGCCTTTGAGTCCGCGCCGCGGCCTGTTCTTCTGCCGTCCCGGGCATCCATTGCTGGCCAAGGACAGTCTGTCGACCAACGACATGTTCGACTATCCGCTGGCCACCACGCTAATTCCGCCGGGGGTGCGTAAGCTGCTGGCCAACCTCAGCGGCAAGACCGATTTCACCCCGCAGCTGCTCACCGAACATTTGCCGACCCTGGTCAGCCTGGTGCAGGGCAGCGATGCCATCGGGATCGGGACCGAAGAAGCCTTTGCCAACGATATCCAGCAGGGCCGACTGGTGCGCCTGCACTGGCGCAACCTGCCGGCCAATCTTGACAGCCTCAATGCCCGCTGCGGCATTGTCAGCCGCAGCGGTTATCGCCTGTCGCCTGCGACGCGGGCGATGATCGATACCCTGATCAGCCTCGATCAGCAGCCAGCGCTGCAGGTGCTGGCCGGGTAGCCTGGGGCGCCAGCCACTGGCTGACCTTGAACGGTTTGCGGATCAGCCGCTGTTTGGCGGCCAGGTCGACCGAGGCCTGCAACTGGTCGAGGAACGGCTGGTCGAGGCTGGAACGGAAGGTCTGGCCGAGGACCTCGTCCTGCAGGTCGCGCTCAAGAATCACCGGCGGGTAGCTGGCCAGCCCTGAAACCAGCTGGATGTAAGCCTGCTTGTTGTTCTCGTCACTGAGCCATTGCACCGCTTGCTGCTGGGCTTCCAACAGGCGCTGGACCAGTTCGGGATGGGCATCGACAAAAGCCCCGGAACCCACCAGCACGGCCTGGATACTGCCGGCGCCCCCCAGGTCTTTGGTATTCAACGGCAGCTCGGCAAGGCCGCGCTCCTGCAGCGCGGTCAAGCCCGACAGGCCCCAGGTGGCGTCTATCTGCCGGGCGGCCAAGGCGGCGACCGCGGCATTGAAATCGAGGTTGATGACCTTGAAGTCCTTCTCGCTCAGGCCCTGGCTGGCGAGTGCGGCATCAAACGACAACTGGCTGGCGGTGCCGCGAAAGATCGCCACACGCTTGCCCTTCAGGTCCTGCAAGGTCCTGATGCCACTGCCCGGCGCCACCCCCAGGTAATGCTTGATGCCGCGTCCGGTAGCGGCCAGCAGGCGTGTGTCGACGCCATTGGCCTTGCCGATGATGGCCGCCAGATCGCCCAGATAGGCGAAGTCGACCTGGCCGTTGGCAAAGGCTTCGTTGATCACCGGCCCCGCCCCTTTGAAGTAATTCCACTGGATCGTGATGCCGTCGGCGGCGAAGGCTTTTTCCAGCAATTGCTGATTGCGCAGCACATCCGTCACCCCGCCTCCGGAGTGCTGGGTGCCAGCGCTCAGATCGGGGACGGCAATACGAATCTCGCGGACCGCAGCGGCCTGGGCCAAAGGCGGTAACCAGCCCACCACAGCGGCCAGGGCGGGAGCGGCAAACAGACTGAAAACACGGTTGATCGACAGGTTCATGGCACGCGACTCCTTGTAGTGATGCGGCCACGCTAACCAGATCGTCGATCAACAAATAAATACTAATAAATTACATTTTAATAACTTATACACATAAACAAGCAGCCATGGGGGTTGCGACGGGCTATGCATCAGGCACAAGGAAAATATGCCTCGAATGCATTGGATACAGCTTTAAGGGCCTGCTTTAAATGCTGTCTCTTATCACCTATTCGAATTTATTTTTAGAAAAATATACCCGAATGGAATATGTAAATAGCCAATCCACGGAGCTCCGCCATGGCCCGAGCATCACTCCCCAGCCTGCCCCTGGCCGTACCTGCAAGACGCCTGCACACAGTCGGCACACCGTTGCAGGCACGCCTCCAGGCCTGGTACCTGCCACTGGCCCTGGCCCTGCTGTGGTGGCTGGCCAGCCGCAACCAGTGGATGAGCGAACAGATACTGCCAGCACCAAGCCTGGTCTGGCAGAGCGCGCAGGAGCTGGCCCACGGTGAGTTGTGGTCGCATCTGGCAATCAGCCTGCAACGCTTGCTGATCGGTTTGTCAGTGGGGGTCAGCAGCGGTGCCCTGCTGGGTGCCTGGCTGGGTTGCAGCCGTCGCGCCGAACGCCTGGTGCTGCCCACCTTCAACGCCCTGGCGCAAATCCCTACGCTGGCCTGGGTGCCGTTGTTCATGGTGCTGTTCGGCATTGGCGAGCTGCTCAAGCTGGTGGTGCTGGTCAAGGCGATTATCGTGCCGGTGACCCTGCACACCCTGGTCGGCGTGCGTGACGCACAGCCGCGTCTGCGCGAAGCAGCCGCCGTGCTCAAGTTGCCGCGCCGCTTGCTGATCACCCAGCTGATCCTGCCCGCAGCACTGCCGGCCTTTCTCGCCGGCGTGCGCCTGGCCCTGGCCACCGGCTGGTCATCATTACTGGCGGTCGAGCTGCTCGCCTCCAGTGAAGGTATCGGCTACCTGATGGTCTGGGCTCGGCAGTTGTTCATGCTCGACATCGTTTTCGTCTGCATCGCTGTAATCGGCCTGCTCGGTTTTGCCATGGACCGTGGCCTCGGCTGGCTGGATCGCCGGCTGGTGCACTGGCCGCATCCGCCCGGCGCTGAACTGCGGGTGCAGCATCTGCATGGCCGCGAACGCCTGCAGGCCTTGCTGTTGCCGCTGGCGTTTCTGCTGGTCTGGCAGCTGGCAAATCAGTTGCAGTGGGTCGATAGCAACATCCTCGTGGCGCCCGTCCAGGTGGTGAGTACTGCCTGGAGCGGGGTGCTCGACGGTTCGCTGACGGCAGCCCTGGCGGTCAGTGTCGGTCGCGCCCTGGCGGGTTTGCTGCTGGGTGGTGGCCTGGGCTTTGCGCTGGGGTTGTGGCTGGGTTTGTCCCGACCTGCCGAACGCCTGCTGGGGCCGAG
Source organism: Pseudomonas alkylphenolica (assembly GCF_000746525.1). Taxonomy (NCBI): domain Bacteria; kingdom Pseudomonadati; phylum Pseudomonadota; class Gammaproteobacteria; order Pseudomonadales; family Pseudomonadaceae; genus Pseudomonas; species Pseudomonas alkylphenolica. The sequence continues at coordinate 1,103,912 of NZ_CP009048.1, read as the reverse complement.
CCTGGCCGGTCTGCGGCAGATCGCCATCTTCGCCTGGGTGCCATTGCTCACGGCCTGGTTCGGCCTCGGTGAGCTGGCCAAATGGGTATTTGTCGGCCTGGCAGCGTTCTTTCCGCTGTTCATCGCCACCCAGCGCAGCGTCGCCAACCGCTCACCACAGCTGGAAGAAGCCGCGCGGGTGCTGCACCTGAACCTGCGTCAGCGCCTGTTGCGCCTGGTGTTGCCCGGCGCAGCCCCGGGCATCTTTGCCGGTCTGCGCGTGGGCTTGATCTACGCCTGGCTGGGCACCATCGGTGCCGAGTACTTCATGCCCTCCGGCGGCGGTATCGGCAGCCTGATGATCGGCGCCCAGCAACTGCTGCGCATGGACCTGATCATGGCCGGGATGCTCCTGGTCGGCCTCACCGGCGCGCTGTTGGGCGCCCTCGGACAACACATCGAATCGCGCGCCACGCGCTGGAGACGAGCATGAACGCCATTGCCCATCCGTTGGTCAGCTTCAATCAGGTCGGCAAACACTTCGCCGTAGCTGGCGGTGAGCTGGAAGCCATCCGCGACTTCAACCTGCAGATCGCCGATGGCGAGTTCGTCGCCATTGTCGGCGCCAGTGGCTGTGGCAAGTCCACCCTGCTGCGCCTGTTGATCGGCCTCGATAACGATTACCAGGGCCAGATCCTGATCGACGGCCAGCCGCTGACCGGCATCGGTAGCGAGCGCGGCATCGTGTTCCAGGAACACCGCCTGTTCCCCTGGCTGAGCGTGCACGAAAACATCGCCCTGGGCCTGGTCAACAGCACCTTGACTGGCAGCGAACGCGAGCAGCGGATTGCCGAGTACATCGCCCTGGTCGGCCTGCAGGACTTCAGCCAGGCCTACCCGCATCAGCTCTCCGGTGGCATGGCCCAGCGCGTGGCGATTGCCCGCGGCCTGGTGGCCAGCCCGCGGATTCTGCTGCTCGACGAGCCCTTCGGTGCCCTTGATGCGCTGACCCGCCAGCAGATGCAGGAAGAACTGCTGGCGATCCGCGAACGCGCACGGATCACCACGCTGCTGGTGACCCACGATGTCGAGGAAGCGCTGTTCCTGGCTGACCGTGTGGTGGTGCTGGAGCCACGGCCGGGACGTATCAAGCGCATCAACAGTATCGACCTGGCGCACCCGCGCCAGCGCTCCAGCTACGACTTCCACCGTCTGCGCGAAGCGCTGTTGCACGAACTGACCGCCGACGACCGCTACCTGCCGGCCGCGCCGGCACAGATCCACAACCTGCCCCTGTCCTACCTTGCCTATTGAGAACCGACCATGAGCCAACGCCCCAACTTTCTGGTCATCGTTGCCGATGACCTGGGATTCTCCGACCTCGGTGCCTTCGGTGGAGAAATCGCCACGCCGAACCTGGATGCCCTGGCCACTGCCGGCCTGCGCCTGACCGACTTTCACACCGCGCCAACCTGCTCGCCAACCCGCTCGATGCTGCTGACCGGCACCGACCACCATATCGCCGGCATCTGCACCATGGCCGAAGCGCTGACTCCGGAGCTGATCGGCAAACCCGGCTACGAGGGTTACCTCAACGACCGGGTGGTAGCGCTGCCGGAGCTGCTGCGCGACGCCGGCTACCAGACGCTGATGAGCGGCAAGTGGCACCTGGGCCTGAAAGCCGAACTGGCGCCCCACGCCCGTGGCTTCGAACGCTCCTTCGCCCTGCTGCCCGGCGCGGCCAACCACTACGGTTTCGAACCGACCTATGACGAGCAGACCCCGCGCCTGCTCAAGTCGACCCCGGCGCTGTACATCGAAGACCAGACCTTCGTCGAGCAATTGCCTGAGGGCTTTTACTCCTCCGACGCCTTTGGCGACAAACTGCTGCAATACCTCAAGGAACGTGACCAGAGCCGGCCGTTCTTCGCCTACCTGCCCTTCTCCGCCCCGCACTGGCCGCTGCAGGCACCGGCCGACGTGGTCGCCCGCTACAAGGGCCGCTACGACGCCGGGCCTGAAGTGCTGCGCCAGGAACGTCTGGAAAAACTGCGCCAGCTCGGCCTGATCAAAGCCGAGACGCGTGCTCACCCGGTGGACAATCACTGGGACAGCCTCAGCGATGAACAGCGTCAGCGTTCGGCGCGGTCCATGGAGGTTTACGCAGCGATGGTCGAGCGCATGGACTGGAACATCGGCCGGGTCCTCGACTACCTGCGCAACCAGGGCCAGCTGGACAACACTCTGGTGCTATTCATGTCCGACAACGGTGCCGAGGGCGCACTGCTCGAAGCCTTCCCCAAGTTCGGCCCGCACCTGGCCAGCTACCTCGACCAGCATTACGACAACAGCCTGGAAAATATCGGCCGGGCCAACTCCTACGTCTGGTATGGCCCACAGTGGGCGCAGGCCGCCACCGCGCCATCGCGCTTGTACAAAGCCTTTACCAGCGAAGGCGGCATTCGCGTGCCGGCGCTGGTGCACTACCCGGCCCTGGCCCGTCAGGGGCAGATCAGCCACCAGTTCAGCACGGTGATGGACATCACCCCGACCCTGCTCGACCTCGCCGGGGTCCGGCATCCCGGCACACGCTGGCGTGGACGCGATGTCGCCGCCCTGCGCGGTAAGTCGTGGCTGGGTTACCTCTCCGGCGAGACTGAACAGGTGCATGACGACAACACCGTAACGGGTTGGGAACTGTTCGGCCGCCGGGCGATTCGCCAGGGGCAGTGGAAGGCTGTGTACATTCCTGGACCGGTGGGCCCGGCGACCTGGCAACTGTATGACCTGGCCAACGACCCGGGCGAAATCGATGACCTGGCCCAGGCGCAACCGGCCAGGCTCCAGGCGCTGCTGGGTGAATGGCAGAAGTATGTCGAGGAAACCGGGGTAATCCTCAGCGAGTCGCCATTCCAGCCGGACTAGCCAGGGCTTGCAGACGGGCGAGGTCGAGAATCTCGATCTCGCCATAGCCCAGGCGTAGCGCGCCTTCCTGTTGCAGCGACTTGAGGATCTGGTTGGTGGTCTGACGCGACAGCGACAGCATCAGCGCCAGTTGCTCCTGGGACAGTTGCAACACACGCCGGGTGCCGTCCATCTCGCCATAACCGGCGGCGATCTGCAGCAGCCGGTGGGCGACCCGCGGCGCGGCGGCCAGCAGACTCTGCTGTTCCAGGGCGACGAATACCCAGCGCAGTTTCTGGCTCATCAGCAAGGCGAAGTCGCGCCAATACTCAGGTTGCTGCGCCAACAATGACAGCAGCGCGGCCTGCGGTATCCACAACAGGCGCACCGCCCCTTCAGCCTGGGCATCATGGGTGCGCGGCTGGCCGTCGAACAGGCTGATTTCACCGAACCAGTGTGGCGCTTCGACCAGCGTCAGCAACGCCTCCTTGCCTTCGCTGCTGACCGCCCCGACGCGCATGCTGCCCGACAGCACCGCGTACAAACCGCAGGGCGCATCGCCGCGCTGGAACAGGTACTGCCCCGGCGCCAGCTCACGAAGGCGGGCCAGGCCCGGCAGGCTATCCTGAAGGGACAGGGGCAGATGCTTGAACCAGTGGCCCTGGAGCAGGGTATGGCGCCAGGCGGGATCGCTGGTCATAACGCCTCGAAGGTCAACTCTGTCGGCTAGCCGACAGACAGCCGGAATGTCTGCAGGGCAAGCTCACGTCACCCTTCAGGAGGAACAATAATGAAAAACCTCGTCGAACACCTCAGTCAATATGCGGCCTACCACCGTGACCCACGCAATATCGCCACGCACTTCGTCGGCATTCCGATGATCGTGGTTGCGGTGACGGTGTTGTTATCGCGTCCGGGGCTGGAGCTGGCCGGGATGTGGCTGTCGCCAGCCTTGTTGGTGGCGCTGGCGACGGGGTGGTTCTACCTGCGCCTGGACCAGCAGTTTGGCTTGATCATGGCCCTGTTGCTCGGTCTGTGTCTGTGGGCCGGCCAGGTGCTGGCCGCGCAAAGCACGCTGGTGTGGTTGAGTGCGGGGCTGGGGCTGTTCGTCGTCGGCTGGGTGATCCAGTTTGTCGGGCACCACTATGAAGGGCGCAAGCCGGCCTTTGTCGATGATCTGAGCGGGTTGATCATCGGGCCGTTGTTCGTGGTGGCGGAACTGGGGTTTCTGCTAGGCATGCGGCCGGAGCTGAAGCAGGCTATCGAGGGCAATGTGGGGCCGGTGGCGATTCGTTGATGGGCCTTTTCGCGGGGCAAGCCCGCTCCCACAGGCCGGGTGGAGACTCTGTGGGAGCGGGCTTGCCCCGCGATCTGACTCAACCTCTGGACTCAACCCCCAACTCATCCCACACCGACTCGGCCAGGTGGAAGGTCGCATTGGCTGCCGGAATGCCGCAGTAGATCGCGCTCTGCATCAGCACTTCCTTGATCTCCTCGCGGGTCACGCCATTGCTGGCGGCCGCGCGCAGGTGCAACTTCAGCTCTTCGTTGCGGTTCATGCCGATCAGCATGGCGATGGTGATCAGGCTGCGGGTATGCCGTGGCAAGCCCGGACGCGTCCAGATATCACCCCAGGCATGGCGGGTGATCATTTCCTGGAACTCGCTGTTGAACGCCGTCAGGTTGTTCAGGCTGCGGTCGACGTGGGCGTCGCCGAGCACTGCGCGACGAACCTTCATGCCTTCTTCGTAACGTTGTTTCTCGTCCACAAGTCGCTCCTCAGCGGGCCAGCAGAAAGTCGATCACCCGGCGACTGAACGGCTCGCCGACTTCTACGTTGGACAGGTGCGCGGCATGGAACTCGGCGTATTCGGCGCCCTCCACGTTTTCCTGGATGAACAGCCCGCCCGCAGGCGGCGTCACCGCGTCGTGACTGCCGGAGATAACCAGCAACGGCGCCTTGATCTCACCCAGTTGATCACGGAAGTCGGCATCGCGTACCGCACCACAGTTGGCCGCATAGCCTTGCGGCGAAGTGGTGGCAAGCATGTCGGTGATGCGCTTGGCCTGATCGGGATTGGTCGAGGAATAGGCCGGGGTGAACCAGCGCTCGATCGACGCATCGCGCAGGCCGACCATCGCGGCTTTACCATCGCGCAAGACCATTTCGATGCGCGGGTTCCAGGTGTCCGGCGAGCCGATCTTGGCGGCGGTGTTGCAGACGATCAGGCGGTTCAAGCGCTCTCCCGCATTGATCCCCAGCCACTGACCGATCAGGCCGCCCATGGACAGGCCACAGAAGTGCGCACGCTCGATTTTCAGGGCATCGAGCAACGCCAGCACGTCCTGGCCCAACTGCTCGATGCTGTAAGGCCCCTCGGTTACCAGCGAAGCGCCATGGCCACGGGTGTCGTAGCGCAGCACGCGAAAGTGCGCAGCGAAGGCCGGCACCTGGGTATCCCACATGTGCAGGTCGGTGCCCAGGGAGTTGGACAGCACCAACACCGGCGCGCCTTCTGGGCCGTCGAGTTGATAATTGAGTGCGCCATCGGCGAGTTGTACCTGTGCCACTGCAGCCTCCTTCAGGCATTGAAACGGTGATGTTCGGCCAGCGCCCGCCCGACCCAGACGCGGGCCTGACCGAGGTAATGGGCCGGATCGAGCAGACGATCGAGTTCGTCTGCCGAGAGTTCGCCGCTCACCTGCGGATCGTCGCCGAGCACGGCGCGCAGGTGGCGTTGTTCGGCTACTGCACGCTTGCAGCAGGTTTCCAGCAAATGATGCGCGGTGTCGCGGCCCAGGCGCTGGGCCAGGACAATACTGACCGCTTCGGCCAGCACCAGGCCCTGGGTCAGGTCGAGGTTATCGCGCATACGCGCGGTATCGACCTGCAGGCCGTCGGCGATGATCTGCGCCTGGCGCAACGCACCGGAGACCAGGCAGCAGATTTCCGGCAGGGTCTCCCACTCGGCATGCCACAGCCCCAGGCTACGTTCATGCTCCTGCGGCATGGCGGCAAACAGGGTCGACAGCAGCCCCGGCACCCGCGTCGCCGCACCGATCAGCACTGCGGCGCCCACCGGGTTGCGTTTGTGCGGCATCGTCGATGAACCACCTTTGCCCGGCGCTGCGGGTTCGAATACTTCCGCCGCTTCGGTCTGCATCAGCAGGCTGATATCACGCCCCATCTTGCCCAGGCTGCCGGCGACCAGAGCAAGCACCGAAGCGAACTCCACCAAGCGGTCGCGCTGGGTGTGCCAGGGCTGCTCCGGCAGGTGCAGGTCGAGCTGCGCCGCCAGGGCTTCGGCTACCGGCAGGGCCTGCTCACCGAGCGCCGCCAGGGTCCCGGAGGCACCGCCGAACTGCAGGGTGATCAAGCGTGGCTTGAGTTCCTGCAGGCGCTGACGGTGGCGGGTCAAAGCACCCAGCCAGCCGGCGATCTTCATGCCCAGAGTGACCGGCGTTGCATGCTGCAGCCAGGTGCGCCCGGCCAACGGCGTATCGGCATGCGCCTCGGCCTGACGCGCCAGTGAGTCGGCCAGATGTTGCAGGTCGCTCTCGATCAGGCTCAGGGCGGCACGCAGTTGCAGGACCAGGCCGGTGTCCATCGCATCCTGGCTGGTGGCGCCCAGATGCACATAACGCTCGGCTTCCGGCACGCCACTGGCGATCACCTTGCCCAGCGCCTTGACCAGTGGAATCGCCGAATTGCCGGCAATTCCGATGGCTTCGGCCAGCGCGGCAAAGTCGTAACGCTCGGCCTGACAGGCGGCGACAATAGGCGCCACCGCCACCTGCGGAATCACCCCCACGGCCGCTTCGGCGCGCGCCAGGGCCGCTTCGAAATCAAGCATGCCCTGCACCCGGCCACGGTCGGAAAACACCTCGCGCATGGCGGGTGCAGTGAAGTAGGCATCGAACAGCTGATTGCCCGGTCGCGGGTTCATTTCCAAGTCCTTCAACAGGTCAATGATCGTGGTGCAGGTACGCCGCCTGTTTAGGCAAGCGCAGGCTGAACAGGAAGGCGATCGCCATCATGGCGGTAACGTACCAGTAAAAGGTGTTCTCCATGCCCATCGACTTCAGCCCCAGGGCCACATATTCGGCCGAACCGCCAAATATCGCGTTGGCCACCGCATACGCCAGCCCCACACCCAGAGCGCGCACCTGCGGCGGGAACATCTCGGCTTTGACCAGGCCACTGATCGAGGTATAGAAACTGACGATACACAGCGCCAGGGTGATCAGCACGAAAGCCAGGAACGGGCTGGTGACGGTTTTCAACGCCATCAGGATCGGCACGGTGAACACGGTACCGAGGGCGCCGAACAGCAGCATCGAATTACGCCGGCCGATACGGTCGGAAAGCATGCCGAAGAACGGCTGCATGCACATGTACAGAAACAGCGCGCCAGTCATGATGAAACTGGCGGTCTTGGCACTCATGCCGGCGGTGTTCACCAGGTACTTCTGCATGTAGGTGGTGAAAGTATAGAAAATCAGCGAGCCACCCGCCGTGTAACCCAGCACGGTGATGAAGGCTGCAGTGTGGTGACGGAACAGCCCGGCGACACTACCGGCCTCTTTGTCGTTACGGGTTTCGGCGCTGCTGGTCTCTTCCAGCGAGCGGCGCAGGAACAACGAGATCACTGCCGCAACCGCACCCACCACGAACGGAATCCGCCAGCCCCAGGCGCGCAGTTCATCCTCGCTGAGCAGTTGCTGGAGAATCACCACCACCAGCACCGCCAGCAGTTGCCCGCCAATCAGCGTCACGTACTGGAACGAGGCAAAGAAACCGCGCTGACCGCGCAGGGCCACTTCACTCATGTAGGTCGCGGTGGTGCCGTATTCACCGCCCACCGACAGGCCCTGGAACAGCCGCGCCAGCAACAGCAGCGCCGGCGCCCAGGCGCCGATCGAGGCGTAAGTCGGCAGACAGGCGATGACCAGGGAGCCGGCACACATCATCAGCACCGAGATCATCATCGAATTCTTGCGGCCATGCCGATCGGCCACCCGGCCAAACAGCCAACCACCAATCGGGCGCATCAGAAAGCCTGCGGCAAACACCCCGGCGGTATTGAGCAACTGCACCGTCGGATCGTCAGAAGGGAAAAACGCCGGGGCAAAGTAAATGGCGCAGAAGGCATAGACATAGAAGTCGAACCATTCCACCAGGTTGCCCGAGGAGGCACCGACGATGGCGAAGATGCGCTTACTGCGTTCCTCACCGGTGTAATAGGCAGTTGTCATGGCAATTCACTCTAGGAGGGTTACTGGAGTCTAGACACAATCAGTAACACTCTCGTTCCACAAACAATCCCCCCGGCCCCGCGACCCTGCGTGGGAGCCGCGTGTCCGGGGGTATTGGCTTACACCCGCTCGATGGCCAGCGCCAGGCCCTGCCCTACCCCGACGCACATGGTCGCCAGGCCCTTGCGACCACCGGATTTCTCCAGCTGATGCAAGGCGGTGAGTATCAGCCGCGCACCGCTCATGCCCAGCGGATGGCCCAGCGCGATGGCGCCGCCATTGGGGTTGACCTGCGGCGCGTCATCGGCCAGGCCCAGTTCGCGCAGCACTGCCAGGCCTTGGCTGGCGAAGGCTTCGTTGAGCTCGATGACATCGAAATCACTCACCGCCACATCGAGGCGCTCGGTCAGCTTGCGTACCGCCGGCACCGGACCGATGCCCATGACTCGCGGCGCAACACCGGCGCTGGCCATGCCGAGGACCCGGGCACGTGGCGTCAGGCCGTGTTTTTTCACTGCTTCAGCCGAGGCCAGGATCAATGCCGCGGCACCGTCGTTGACCCCCGAGGCGTTGCCTGCGGTGACGGTCTTGTCCGGGCCGTTGACCGGCTTCAGTCGTGCCAGGGCTTCGAGGGTGGTATCGGCCCGAGGGTGCTCGTCGTGCTCGACAACGGTTTCGCCTTTTTTGTGGGCGATGCGCACCGGCACGATCTCTTCAGCGAAGAACCCTGCGGCCTGGGCGGCTGCGGTACGTTGCTGGCTACGCAGGGCGAAAGCGTCCTGATCGGCACGCGAGACCTGGTAATCGTCGGCAACGTTGTCGGCAGTCTGCGGCATGGCATCGACGCCGTACTGGGCTTTCATCAACGGGTTGATGAAGCGCCAGCCGATGGTGGTGTCTTCCAGTTTCATGTTGCGCGAATAGGCGTTGTCGGCCTTGCCCATGACGAACGGCGCACGCGACATCGACTCGACGCCGCCGGCAATCGCCAGCTCCATCTCGCCACTGGCGATGGCACGAAAGGCGGTGCCGACCGCGTCCATGCCCGAGGCACAGAGGCGGTTGAGGGTCACACCGGGCACGCTGTCCGGCAGGCCTGCCAACAGCAGCGCCATGCGCGCGACGTTGCGGTTGTCTTCGCCGGCCTGGTTGGCGCAGCCAAGGAACACTTCGTCCAGCAGATCCCATTGCACCTGCGGGTTGCGCTCGATCAGCGCCTTGATCGGTACGGCGGCCAGATCATCGGCACGTACACCGGCCAGGGCGCCGCCGAAGCGGCCGATGGGGGTACGAATGGCATCGCAGATAAATACGTCACGCATCAGGCTTCTCCTGGCGCTTGGCCGTGGGCGGCGGCGGTGCGTGCTTCCAGGTCACGCAGGGCGCTGAGCTCGACTTCGCTTGGCTCGGCGGTGGTCTGCACGCTGTCGGCAAAGCGAATCGCCCAACCCGTCGCGGCAATGATCTGCTCGCGGGTCACGCCCGGATGGATCGAGGTCACGACAAACTCGTAAGTGCCAGCTTCCGGCTCCATGATGCACAGGTCGGTGATGATCCCCACCGGCCCTTCGCCTGGCAGGCCCAGACGTTTGCGCGAATCACCGCCCTCGCCGTGGCCGACCGAAGTGATGAAGTCGAGTTTGTCGACGAAGGCGCGATTCGACTGTTTGAGGATGATCAGCACCTGCTTGGCGGAACCGGCAATCTCCGGCGCGCCACCGGCACCGGGCAGGCGTACTTTCGGGTTGTGGTAGTCACCCACCACGGTGGTGTTGATGTTGCCGAAACGGTCAACCTGAGCGGCACCGAGGAAGCCGACGTCGATACGTCCGCCTTGCAGCCAGTAGCGGAAAATCTCGCCGGTCGGCACCACGGTGTCGGCGGTTTCCGCCAGTTCACCGTCGCCGATCGACAGCGGCAGCACGCTCGGCTTGGCGCCAATCGGGCCGGATTCGTAGATCAGCACCACGTCGGGCGAGGACGTCAGACGCGCCAGGTTGGCGGCCTTGGAAGGCAGGCCGATGCCGACGAAGCACACTGCACCGTTACGCAGACGACGGGCTGCAGCGACGGTCATCATTTCATTGGTGGAGTAGCTCATTGTGCAGCCTCCGAAGCGCTGGCCAGTTTTGCCTTGAATTCATTGAAGTCGGCGGTGCCGCGAATGTATTCGTCGATCCAGGCAGTAAAGGCTTCGCGATTGCGGGCAATCGGGTCCCAGGCCTGGTAGAAACGGTTGTCACGCTCGTAGTAGCCATGGGCGTAGGACGGGTGCGCACCGCCCGGCACCAGGCACACCGCCGACAGTGCCCAGGTAGGCAGCACGCAGGCGTTCATCGGAGCATTGAGGTCATCGACGATTTCTTCGACGGTGACGATGCAACGCTTGGCCGCCAGGGCCGCTTCTTTCTGCACGCCGAGAATGCCCCAGAGCAGCACGTTGCCCTTGCGATCGGCCTTCTGTGCGTGAATCACGGTGACATCCGGGCGTACCGAAGGCACGGCGGCGAGTACTTCACCGGTGAACGGGCAAGTGACGCTCTTGATCAGCGGGTTGACCTTGGGCAGGTCGGAACCGGCGTAAGCGCGCAGCACCGCGAAAGGCAGGCCCGAGGCGCCGGCAACATAGGCGTTGGCAAGGTCGGCGTGGCTGTGCTCTTCGATCTCCATGGCCTGCGGCCATTGCTTTTCCACGGCATCACGCAGGCGGTGCAGCGAGCCTACACCGGGGTTACCGCCCCAGGAGAAAATCAGTTTGCGGGCGCAACCGGCACCGATCAGCTGATCGTAGATCAGGTCAGGAGTCATACGTACCAGGGTCAGCTCTTTCTTGCCCTGACGAATGATTTCATGCCCGGCGGCAGTCGGAATCAAGTGCGTGAAGCCTTCGAGGGCGACGCTGTCACCGTCGTGGACGAACTGCTTCACGGCATCGTGGAGCGAGAGGATTTCAGCCATTGCAGACTCCTGGATATGCTGAGTCGAGGTCGGTTGCATGGCGCCTTGAGTGGCGCCGGTAGGACTTCAGATTAAGGCGGGGCTGAGGGCGGTACAATCCGATAATCGACTATCTGTTCGATTATCGAACAAATTGTTGTTGTGCTAATGGTGTGAAACGATCGCGGGGCAAGCCCGCTCCCACAGGGTCAGTGGGAGCGGGCTTGCCCCGCGATAAATCACTCAGGTCGCATCAGCGTGACTGACCATACCTTTGATCACCACCGCCACCGTGGCCAGCCCGGCCGGGATCACCAGCGCCGTCAGCACCTGCTCGAAGTTCCAGCCCAGGCCCAACAGGGTCGCGCCCATCCAGGCACCGAGAATGGCGCCGAAGCGGCCAATGCCGAGCATCCACGACACGCCCGTGGCACGGCCCTGAGTCGGATAGAAACGCGCCGCCAGAGAAGGCATGGCCGACTGCGCACCGTTGACGCACATACCGGCAATCAGTACCAGGGTCGCCAGCACGGTGATGTTGCCCAGGCTCTGACCCACCGCGTAGGCAAACACCCCGGCCAGCAGATAGAAGGTGCCGATTACCTTGTGCGGGTTGTAGCGGTCCATGGCCCAGCCCACCGCCACGGCGCTGAGTACCCCGCCAAACTGGAACAAGGCACCGATAAAGGCGGCCTGCTCCATGCTCGCGCCACTGTCACGCATCAGGGTCGGCAGCCAGCTGGTCAGCAGGTAGACGATTACCAGGCCCATGAAATAGGTCAGCCACAGCAACAAGGTGCCGACGCTGTAGGTGCCGGAAAAGATCACCGCAAAGACATTGCGTGCCTTCACCGTTTTTTGCTCCGGCACGCTGAAACTCGAGGCCTGGCCGACAATGGCAGGATCGATCGGCGCCAGGGCCTGGCGCACTTTGTCTGTGCCGCGATTGCGCACCACCAGAAAACGCGCCGACTCCGGCAACCACAGCAGCAGCACCACAGCCAATACCAGCGGCAATACGCCACCGATCAACAGCAGGCTGTGCCAGCCGAACGCCGGGATCAGCTTGGCGGAAATGAAACCACCACCGGCCATACCCAGGTTGAAGCCACAGAACATGCTGGTGACCAGCAACGACTTGAGCCGCTCCGGGGTGTACTCAGAGAGCAGCGTGGTGGCGTTGGGCATACCGGCGCCTAGCCCCAGGCCGGTCAGAAAGCGCAGCACCAGCAACTGATCGACGTTGCTGCTGTAGGCCGAGGCCAGGCTGAAGGCGCCAAACACCACCACCGCCCCGACCAGCACCACCTTGCGCCCGAAACGGTCGGCCAAGGGTCCCGAGCCCAGGGCGCCGAAGACCATACCGATCAGCGCCGCGCTCATCACCGGGCCGAGGCTGGCGCGGTCGATCCCCCAGTCCTGGGACAGCGCCGGGGCGATAAAGCCCATGGCAGCAGTATCCAGGCCATCAAGAAAGACGATCAGAAAACACAGGATCACTACGCGCCATTGATAGCGCGACAGCGGTTGCGAATTGATAAAGGACTGCACATCAAGGCAGTTCCCGACAGCAGCTTGCGGACTGTTCATTATTTTTATCCAGTTGGAGCGCGCTTATGTGCGGGGCGCGCGTGAGCAACACAATCGATCCAGGCAGATCGATCGGTGCGAAGGACATTAATAACAGGTCGAAAACTGCGCAATTCGATAAACGCAACACTGTGCGTTTATCGAACAGGAACGTGCAGGTTCAGGCAAACAGCTGGGCACTGAGGTCGCGGCTGGCCGCCAGCATGATCGGCAAAAAGCGTTGTTCAAGCTCGGTGCGGCTGACCCGGCCGGCATGGGTACTGACGTTCAGTGCTGCCAGCACCTGGCCGGAGGCATCGTAGACCGGCACGGCAATCGAACGCAGGCCCTGCTCCAGCTCCTGATCGACCACGCACCAGCCTTGCTGGCGAACCTGTTGCAGGCATTCGAGCAACGCCACCGGATCATGAATGGTGCGACTGGTCTTGGCCTGCAGGTCGGCATGCTCCAGGTATTCGTGCAGGGTCGCGTCGTCCAGCGCCGCCAGGAGGATCCGCCCCATGGACGTGCAATAGGCGGGCAGCCGCCCGCCTACCGAGAGGTCCACCGAAATCAGGCGCTGCACCGTGGCCGAGCGGGCTATATAAAGAATGTCGTCGCCTTCGAGGGTGGCCATGTTGCAGGCCTCGTGCAACTGATCGCTCATGCGGTCCAGGTAGGGCTGGGCCGACACTGCCAATGGCGTGGATGACAGGTAGGCGTGCCCCAGCGTCAGCACCTTGGGCAACAGTGAATAGGTCCGCCCGTCGGTGGTGGCGTAACCCAGCTTGATCAGGGTATGCAGGCAACGGCGCACCGCAGCCCGGGGAATTTCCGTGCGGTGGCTGATCTGCGCGATGGTCAGGTGGCGCTTGCGCTCCTGGAACGCCTGGACCACCGCCAGGCCGCGGGCCAGCGAGGTCATGAAGTCGGGATCACCAGTGAAGGCCTGGATACGCCTGGCCGGTGACGCGACGATGGGCGGTGCCAGCGACGCAAACGAACTGCGCACCTGATCGTTCAATCCGGGCCCTTTGGGCGTTGTTTCTTCTGTCATGGCTCACCTCGACAACACAGTCACTGGGGCGATTATCGAACCAACGACCGATAATCGCAATTGACCGCTACCCTCAATTGCTTATACCTTTCTACCGCCACCATGTGGCTTCTTGGAGAGACTGGTCAGGTACCCACCGTAGAAGTCCCAGGCACGGCCTTGCCCACGAAGCGAGGCCGTTTTTTTCTCACTCCTTGCCTGATCAACTTCAGTTACCCATTTTGCTGAAGAACTTCGCGTCTCAAGCAGGCGCTTAAGCGAAACGCCAGGCGAACTTAACAAACCGGTAACAAAAGCCCATCTTTGTTGTCATTAGAGAAACAACAGAGTGGTACGCTGAGGAAACTTGCTTGCTATAATCAAGTTCCGTTGCCGCGACCCAGCAGGCTTTTGCCGGATCCAATCCGCACGTGCCAGAAGTCGTAGGGAACGAGCCTGAAGCAAGTGACACAAGATTGAACACCCTGTTGTTCGTATCGACTTGTCTAATCAGAATTTACTGTTGCTGCGACAGTAATCATGCTCTGGCAGCGTAGCCACGTGCACGTTGTGCGATTGCGCAACCCCACGCGTTAACGCCAGAGTTTATTCAAACCAACAGGTAGCACTGTGACGAAAGACGAACTGCGCGCGGAACTTGAGCGTCAGGAACAACGTTACAAGGAAGTTTACGGCGGGGAAGTCACCACCTACGCCGCCCAGCCCGACCCGGAGCGCAAGCCCTGGCGCAAACGGGCAAGCATTCTTGATCAGGCATTCGCCCAGGAACTGCAAAAAATCGAGAAAGAACTCAAGAGCGACGAGCCCTAGGCTACGAGCATGACGCCGGCTTGTGGCGGTCGGATGGCCGGTACTTGAGAAAAGTCCGGGGGGCTGATCGTTACAGCTCCTAACGCATGCCGTAACGGTTTCTCACAAATTTCATACAAGCGTTTGAATTTTTAATGTGAGCTGATGGTTGTCGTAAACCCTTATATTTTCTTGATTTTTACCGATTTTAGCCGACATTTGTTTAATCATTCCCGACACATGCCACCCCGGGAAAGCACCTCCTCGGCCAGAACCGGTCAGCGGCAGGTGCATCGATTAACAGGGATTTCTGGCATAATCGCGCCCCCTTATGACCGGGTCAGAAAACCTTCATGATCGATTTATTCAGCGGACTTGATGCCTGGGTACTGGTGAGCCTGTTGCTCGCTTTGACCTTCGTACTCGCCTTCGAGTTCATCAATGGCTTTCATGACACCGCTAACGCGGTTGCTACAGTCATTTATACCAAAGCCATGCCCCCGCACCTGGCGGTGTTCTTCTCCGGGGTGTTCAACTTCCTTGGCGTGCTGCTCGGCGGTGTCGGCGTGGCGTATGCCATCGTTCACCTGTTGCCGGTGGAGATGCTGATCAATGTGAACACCGGTCATGGATTGGCCATGGTTTTCTCCTTGCTCGCCGCCGCCATTGCCTGGAACCTGGGCACCTGGTACTTCGGCATTCCGGCGTCCAGCTCCCACACCCTGATCGGTTCGATCCTCGGGGTTGGCCTGGCCAATGCCCTGATCAGCGACATCCCGTTGGGTGAAGGGGTCAACTGGCAGAAGGCAATCGACATCGGCATGTCCCTGGTGCTCTCGCCCATGGCAGGCTTTGCTGTCGCTGCACTGGTGCTGCTGGGCCTGAAATGGTGGCGCCCGCTGTCGAAGATGCACAAGACGCCGGAACAGCGCCGCAAGCTCGACGACAAGAAGCACCCGCCGTTCTGGAACCGCCTGGTACTGGTGATGTCGGCCATGGGCGTGAGCTTCGTGCACGGCTCCAACGATGGCCAGAAAGGCATCGGCCTGATCATGCTGGTGTTGATCGGTATCGTCCCGGCACAGTTCGTACTCGACCTGAACAGCACCACCTACCAGATCGAGCGGACCCGCGACGCCACCCTGCACCTGAGCCAGTTCTACCAGCGCAACCAGGCTACCTTGGGCGAGTTCCTGGCCCTGGGCAAAGCCAAAAATGGCGACCTGCCAGAACAGTTCAGCTGCAACCCGCAGCAGACCGAGCCGACCATCAATGCCCTGCTCGACTCGCTCAAGGGCGTAACCGAGTACCGCTCGCTGACCCCGGAAAAACGCGTTGAAGTACGTCGTTACCTGCTCTGCCTGGACGACACCGCGAAGAAAGTCGGCAAGCTCCCAGGCCTGCAGCCTCGTGAGAAGTCTGACCTGGACAAACTGCGCAAAGACCTGACCGCCACCACCGAGTACGCACCGTTCTGGGTGATCCTCGCGGTTGCCCTGGCCTTGGGCCTGGGTACCATGGTTGGCTGGAAGCGTGTGGTCCTGACCATCGGTGAAAAAATCGGCAAGCAAGGCATGACTTATGCCCAGGGCATGTCGGCGCAGATCACCGCAGCCTGCGCCATCGGCATGGCCAACATCTTCAGCCTGCCGGTATCGACCACCCACGTATTGTCGTCGGGTGTCGCCGGTACCATGGTGGCGAACAAGAGCGGCCTGCAAGGCGGCACCGTCAAGACCATCCTGCTGGCCTGGGTCCTGACCCTGCCGGCAACTGTGGGCCTGTCGGCCGGGTTGTTCTGGCTGGCGACCCGGTTCATCGGTTGATCCATGCTGCATTGAAAAAGGCGCCTTCGGGCGCCTTTTTCGTATGCACATCGCCTGTGGGAGCGGGCTTGCCCCGCGATTGCGATGTGGCTGACAGCTCGCTATCGCGGGGCAAGCCCACTCCCACAGGTGTCTGTATACCGGCTAGCGGCGCTTGCTACTGCCGAGCAACGAGCCCATCAAGCCACGCACCAACTGACGCCCGAACTGGTTGGCCGCCTGACGCACCGCCGACTTGATCGCCTGCCCGGCAGCGCTCTGGAGGAATTCCCCAGCCTGGTCAGCAAAGCTTGGCTCAGTAGCTGCGGGCGCCTGTTCGGGCTGCGCTACCCCGCCTTTGCGGGCGTTAAGCATTTCATAGGCCGACTCGCGATCCACCGGCTTGTCGTAGCGCCCGGCCAACGGTGAGGCGGCAATCAGGGCGGCGCGCTCAGCGTCGCTCAACGGCCCGATGCGTGACTGCGGCGGGGCGATCAGCACCCGCTGGACCATGCCCGGCGTGCCCTTGTCCTGCAGGGTACCGACCAACGCCTCTCCGATGCCAAGCTCGGTCAGTACGCTCAGGGTGTCAATGTCGGGGTTGGGGCGGAAACCGTCGGCCACTGCCTTCAATGACTTCTGCTCTTTGGCCGTGAAGGCACGCAGGCCGTGCTGAATACGCAAGCCCAGTTGCGCCAGGACATCATCCGGCAGGTCGCCCGGCGACTGGGTGACGAAATACACCCCGACACCCTTGGAACGAATCAACCGGACAACCTGCTCCAGACGATCCTGCAATGCCTTCGGCGTGCCGTTGAACAATAGGTGAGCTTCATCGAAGAACAGTGCCAGCAAGGGT
The DNA here is from genome assembly GCF_000746525.1 of Pseudomonas alkylphenolica. NCBI lineage: Bacteria > Pseudomonadati > Pseudomonadota > Gammaproteobacteria > Pseudomonadales > Pseudomonadaceae > Pseudomonas > Pseudomonas alkylphenolica. The sequence continues at coordinate 1,086,757 of NZ_CP009048.1, read as the reverse complement.
TTGTCGGCATCGCCGCGCTCGGGCAACTGCTCGAACAGCTCGGCCAGCAACCATAACAGGAAGGTCGCGTAGACCTTCGGCGCCTCGTGCACCAGACGGCTGGCATCCAGCAGATGGATTCGCCCGCGGCCATCGGCATCCGCACGCAGCAGATCTTCCAGCTGCAACGCCGGCTCGCCGAACAACGCCTCGGCACCCTGCTGTTCCAGGGTGGCCAGGCGCCGTAGCAGGGCCTGGCTGGAGCCGGTGGTCATCAGCGCACTGTCTTCACCGAGCAATTGCGGGTTGTCTTTGAGGTGCGCCAGCAGCGCCTTGAGGTCCTTGATATCGAGCAGCAACAGGCCTTCGCGATCGGCCACCTTGAACGCGGCGTACAGCGCGGCCTGCTGACTGTCGGTCAGCTCCAGCAGGTTGCCCAGCAACAACGGGCCCATTTCACTGAGGGTGGTGCGCAATGGATGACCGGATTGCCCATGGACATCCCACAGGCTGACCGGATAAGCCTGCGGCCGATGCTCAAGCCAGGGCATCCCGGCGATGCGTTCGGCGACTTTGCCCTGAGGCTTGCCCACCGCGCCGAGGCCACACAGGTCGCCTTTGACGTCGGCGGCGAATACTGCCACCCCGGCATCGCTGAACGCCTCCGCCATGTGCTGCAGGGTTACGGTCTTGCCGGTACCGGTAGCACCGGCGACCAGGCCGTGACGGTTGGCCAGGCGCATGGCCTGGACAACCGCTTGTCCGGCCGGATCGGCACCGAGAATGAACTGCGAAGAGTCAGGCATGTTTTTTCACCCTCTGTTTAAGCTTTGGCTCGAATCGGCCGATATCTCATTAGCGATAGACCACCAGAAAGACAGGAAAAGCCCGACAAGGAAAGGGGACCTGCACTGCTTTCAAACTGTTCTTTGTGCGAACGACCCGGATAACAAAACCTTAGCGGACCGACACGTTATGAACAAAAGCCTCCGATTCAGCCACAAGATCCTTCTGGCCGCTTCTCTGATCGTCATGATCGCCTTCACATTGTTCACTTTGTACAACGATTTCCTGCAGCGCAATGCGATTCGTGAAGATCTGGAACGTTATCTCGCCGAGATGGGTGATACCACCTCAACCAATATTAAAAACCTGTTTGATGGGCGCATCTTGTTGGTGCAAAACGTCGCACAGAACATTGCCGCGTTTCCCGCCGCTGAAAACATCGGTACCTTGCTCGGGCAACAAGCTCTGGTCTCAAGTTTCCTGACTATTTACCTGGGTGACGTCAACGGTGGTTTCACCATTCGCCCGCAAACCAAGATGCCTGACGGTTATGACCCACGCGTGCGGCCCTGGTACAAAGACGGGATGGCCGCCAACGGTCCGATCCTGACCGAACCCTATATTGACGTCAGCACCGGCAAAATGGTGATTTCGGTGGTGGCCACCGCCGCACGCAATATCGGCGTGGTCGGCGGCGATCTGGCGCTGGATGGCCTGGTGGAAATCATCAACTCGCTGAACTTCGGCGGTATGGGTTATGCCTTCCTGGTCAACGACCAAGGCAAGATTCTGGTGCACCCGGACAAAAACCTGGTGATGAAGTCGCTGTCGGACCTGTATCCACAAAATACCCCGCGCCTGAGCAAAGACCTGAGTGAAGTCCAGGTCGACGGCCAGACCCGCCTGCTGACCTTCGCCCCGGTCAAGGGCCTGCCTTCGGCCAACTGGTACATCGGCCTGTCCGTCGACAAGGACAAAGCCTTCTCGATGCTCAGCAAGTTCCGCACCTCGGCAGTGATCGCCACCCTGGTTGCCGTGGTCATCATCATCGCCCTGTTGGGCCTGCTGATCCGCGTTCTGCTGCAGCCGCTGCACACCATGACCCGGGCCATGGAAGACATTGCCGAAGGCGAAGGTGACCTGACCAAGCGTCTGACCCTGCACAGCCAGGACGAATTCGGCATCCTCGGCACCGCGTTCAACCGTTTCGTCGAACGTATTCATACCTCGATCCGCGAGGTGTCTTCGGCCACCGAGCAGGTCAACGAAGTGGCATTGCGGGTGGTGAGCGCTTCCAACTCGTCGATGGTCAACTCCGACGAACAGTCCAACCGCACCAACAGCGTCGCGGCGGCCATCAACCAGCTCGGCGCCGCCGCCCAGGAGATCGCCCATAACGCCGCCCAGGCTTCGCAACAGGCAAGCTCGGCGCGTCACCTGGCCGAAGAAGGCCAGCAAGTGGTCGATCGCAGCATTGCCGCGATGAACCGTCTGTCGGATCTGATCTGCACCTCCAGCTCGCACATCGAGACGCTCAACAGCAAGACCGTGAACATCGGCCAGATCCTCGAAGTGATCACCAGCATCTCGCAGCAGACCAACCTGCTGGCACTCAACGCCGCGATCGAGGCCGCCCGCGCCGGTGAGGCCGGGCGCGGTTTCGCGGTGGTCGCCGATGAAGTGCGTAACCTCGCGCACCGTACCCAGGAGTCGGCACAGCAGGTGCAGAACATGATCGAGGAGCTGCAGGTCGGCGCCCGCGAGTCGGTCGACACCATGGGCCAGAGCCAGCGCCACAGCCAGGACAGCGTCGAGATCGCCAACCAGGCCGGCGAGCGCCTGGGCAGCGTGACCCTGCGCATCGGCGAGATCGACGGCATGAACCAGTCGGTGGCCACGGCCACCGAGGAGCAGACCGCCGTGGTTGACTCGATCAACATGGACATCAACGAGATCAACATGCTCAACCAGGAAGGCGTCGAAAACCTGCAATCGACCCTGCGCGCCTGCGCCGACCTGGAACAACAGGCCAGCCGCCTGAAACAGCTGGTCGGCAGCTTCCGCATCTGACTGTCAGCGGGCAGCGGCGCACGCTGCTGCCCCTCCCCTCGTAACGCGATCGAACAAACTATCCTTCATAGAGGTCAACCTTAGGGCGCGTCATCCGCTGCTAACGCATACCGGATGACACACTCGCAAGACGATCTCGGAGGGATGCTGATCGTGCACATTGCCGACATCACCATGTTCTACGCCCCCGCCAGTGGCGGAGTGCGTACCTATCTTGATGCCAAACACCGCCGCCTGGGACACACCCCCGGTGTCCGCCACAGTCTGTTGATCCCCGGCGCCAGCCGCCAGCACGCCAACGGCATCTACCAGGTGCCGGCACCGGCCCTGCCGTTCGGCAATGGCTATCGCTTTCCGTTACGCCTGGCCCCCTGGCGCAATGTGCTGGAGGACCTGCAACCGGACCTGATCGAGGTCGGCGACCCTTACCTGACCGCCTGGGCAGCCCTGGAAGCACGCCGCCAGCTCGATGTGCCGGTCATCGGTTTCTATCACTCGGACCTGCCGTTGCTGGTCAGCAATCGCATGGGCAACTGGTTCACCCCGAATGTCGAGGCCTATGTCAGCAGGTTGTACGGCAATTTCGACCGGGTCCTGGCGCCAAGCTTGGTGATGGCCAACAAACTGCGCCGTCTGGGTATCGGCAATGTGCATGTTCAGCGTCTTGGCGTCGATCTGAGCACCTTTCATCCACAACACCGTGATCCGGCGTTGCGCCGGCAATTGCACATCGCCGACAACACTCACTTGCTGGTGTTTGCCGGCCGTGGCTCGCGGGAGAAAAACCTGCCGGTGCTGCTCGACTGCATGCAGCGCCTGGGCAGGCATTATCACTTGTTGCTGGTGGGCTCGCACATGCCCGGCAATGTACCGGCCAATGTCACGGTGATTGATCACTTCTGCCCGCCTCACGAAGTCGCCCGCCTGCTGGCCAGCGCCGACGCCCTGGTGCACGCGGGTGATCAGGAAACCTTTGGCCTGGTCGTCCTTGAAGCCATGGCCAGTGCAATCCCGGTCGTTGCCGTCGCCGCAGGTGCTTTCGAGGAAATCCTCGACCAGCGCTTTGGCCGTCTGTGTCCACCCAATGACGGCCCGGCAATGGCCAGGGCGGTGCGCGAAGTGTTCGAAGAAGGCGCAGCACAGCTTGGTTCGCAGGCGCGCCGGCATGTCGAGCAGCGCTACGCCTGGGACAGCGTGGTCAATGGTCTGCTGACCCACTACCGGGCAGTGCTTGGCCATGAGCTGCCGGTACGGGCTCATGGCTGAGCCCGGCGTCACCCCATGCAGCGGGCAAAGTCTGCTGCTGGTATTGCATGACGTAGCCCCCCACACCTGGCCGGACTACCAACCATTCGTCGAGGCCGTCGATGCCCTGGGCGAGATTCCCATGACCTGGCTGGTGGTACCGGATTTCCACAAGCAGCACCCGCTGGATTCGGCAACGGGCTTTCGGCACATGCTTGACCAGCGCCTGCGCCGTGGCGACGAATTGGTCCTGCACGGCTATTACCATGTCGATGACAGCCCGCCGCCACACTCGGCGCGGGATTACTTTCTCCGCCGCGTCTACACCTTCGAAGGCGAGTTCTGCAGCCTTGACCGAGCCTGCGCGCTGGAGCGCCTGGAGGCGGGTATGGCATTGTTCCGGCGCTTCGACTGGCCGCTGGCGGGCTTCGTCGCTCCGGCCTGGCTGATGAGCGAAGGCACCCGTCAGGCGTTGAGCACCCTGCCCTTGCAGTACACCAGCGATCCGCGACACTTCTATCGGCTGCCCGACTTTACCCCGGTCGCCGCCCCCTGCCTGGTCTGGAGCGCACGCAGTGCCTGGCGCCGGGGTCTGTCGAAGATCGTTTGCGAGCTGCTGGCTGCCCGTCTGCAACAGGCGCCAGTGATACGCCTGGGCTTGCACCCGGTGGACATGCGCCATGATTTTTCTCGCAACTACTGGATGCAGACCTTGCAACAGTTGCTGCGCCAAGGCCGCACACCCCTGACCAAATCCGCCTGGCTGACCGACAGGCAACGGCGGTGAATCGCCTGCCCTGGCTGCTCCTGGCCCTGGTCATGGCGCTGCTGGTGCCAGCCCTGCTCGGTGGCAGCGACCTGCTGGAGCGCCTGCGCGCCTTCGCTCCCGGCCTGATGCTGGGCCTGCTGGGGATGATCCTGCTGTGCTGGATCATCAATGCCCTGCGTCTGCGTCTGCTGCTGGGCAGTCAGGGCGAACACCTCGGGCGCATGCGCAGCCTCGGCGTGATCATTGCCACCGAATTCGCCATCTGCACCACTCCCGGCGGCAGCGGCGGCCCCTTGGCCTTGATGGCATTGCTGGCGCGCCACCGCATCGGACCGGCACGCAGCAGCGCGGTGTTCGCCGCCGACCAGCTCAATGACCTGCTGTTTTTCCTCTGTGCCATGCTCGGCATCGCTGGCTACGCCCTGCTGCACAGCCTCAACCGCAACCTGCAAGGCATGCTGCTGAGCAGCGCCGCGCTAATGTTCGGGATAGTCGCCGGGGTTGTCGCGCTGCTGGTTTATCGGCGCCTGTTGCTCAGGCTCAGTGGTCGACTGCTACGCAGGCTCAGGATCTCCACCTCGCGGCGCCGACGCTGGACACACAAGACACTGCACTTCCTGCGCGCCCTGGGCGAGACCTGGAAACTGCCCAAGCGCACGCTGGCCCTGGTGTTTGCCTTGACCTGCGTACATTGGGGATTGCGCTACAGCGTGCTGTACCTGGCCCTGCGCGGACTCGGCGTGGATGTGCAGTGGATGCTCAGCTTTCTGGTGCAGATACTTTCGCTCAGCGCCGGGCAGTTCAGCCTGCTACCCGGTGGTGCCGGTGCCGCCGAGCTGACTTCGGCCGCGCTGCTCACGCCGCTGGTGGGCAGCACCACGGCCGCCGCAGCCATTCTGATCTGGCGGCTGGTGACTTATTACTTCTACCTGATTGCCGGTGGCCCGGTGTTCCTGTGCTTGCTGGGACGACCGCTACTGGAGCGCCTCAATCAGGCGCGGGCACGTCGCTAGAATGCTGCAACTGTTCCCAGAGTTCGGCGGCACCGGGGAAATCGGTACCATCCTCACTGTCCAGTGCATCAGGATCGTAACGGCTCAAACACCCCTCACCGAGGGTTGGCGGGGCTTTGGAGGTTGCCTTGTCGAGAGGATCGGCCATGCTGCAACCTCCTGCCTTGAGCGTGGTTAGTTGAACACCACGGTCTTGTTGCCGTGTACCAGCACACGGTCTTCCAGGTGATAGCGCAAGCCACGCGCCAGCACCATCTTCTCGACGTCACGGCCGAAACGCACCATGTCTTCGATACTGTCACTGTGGCTGACCCGCACCACGTCCTGCTCGATGATCGGGCCGGCGTCCAGCTCTTCGGTTACATAGTGGCAGGTCGCGCCGATCAGCTTCACACCGCGCAACGAGGCCTGGTGATAAGGCTTGGCACCGACGAACGAAGGCAGGAAGCTGTGGTGAATGTTGATCACCTGCTGGGCATATTCCTGGCACAGCTGCGGTGGCAGGATCTGCATGTAACGCGCCAGTACCACGACATCGGCACCGTGCTCCTTGACCAGGCGCGAAACCTCGGCAAATGCCGGTTGCTTGTCCTGTGGATCGACCGGTACATGGAAAAACGGAATGCCATGCCACTCGACCATGCTGCGCAGATCGTTGTGGTTGGAAATCACGCAAGGAATATCGCAGTCGAGTTCCTTGGCGTGCCAGCGGTGCAGCAGGTCGGCCAGGCAGTGGGACTCACGGCTGGCCATCAGCACGACGCGTTTTTTCTGGTCGGTGTCGGTAATACGCCAGACCATGGAAAATTCTTCAGCAATCGGTGCGAACGCTTCGCGGAAAGCCTCAATGCCAAATGGCAGGGTGTCTGCGCGGATTTCGTGACGCATGAAGAACCAACCGCTCTGCTCATCGGAATGATGGCTCGCTTCGTTGATCCAGCCGTTATGGGACGCCAGGAAATTACTGACTTTGGCGACGATGCCAACGCGGTCGGGGCAAGCAATCACCAGCCGGTAGGTGCGCATGAAAGGGACTCCAGATACTTCGCAAAGGCGCTTATTCTAACGAGTGCCCGGAAAAACTGCAGTAGGCAATGCACACATCCTGTCACCTGGACCGGCAGTACCTGAGAACAGGACAACGCTACGCGACACACGGCGTGGCGCCCAATTAACCTGTTCTGCCAGTCTTAGTTTGTAAAATATTTTTAATAAAATTTAACGACTAGATTTAACCACACCGGCATTTATTGCCAAGTTTAATGTTTACTTGGCAGTAAGCTCTGACTATTATTGCCCCACTGTCTACCTGATTCCCCCCATTTCCAAGGATCACCCAATGTCCCTGATTAACGAATACCGCGCCACCGAAGAAGCCATCAAAGAACTGCAGGCTCGCCTGGCCAACCTGTCGAATGACGACAAGCTGAAGAAAGAGCTGGAGTTCGAAGGCAAACTGCGCACCCTGATGGGCGAATATCAGAAGTCGCTGCGCGATATCATTGCACTGCTCGACCCTGAAGCAAAATCGAGCAAAACCCCACGTGGTGCTGTTAAAACCACCGGCACCAAGCGCGCGCGCAAGGTCAAGCAATACAAGAACCCGCACAACGGTGAAGTCATCGAAACCAAAGGCGGCAACCACAAAACCCTGAAAGAGTGGAAAGCCAAGTGGGGTGGCGATGTGGTTGAAGGCTGGGCAACCCTGCTGGGTTAATTGCCAGTCACTGCAACGCGTTTGCACTGATAAAAAAAACGCCAGCTTGCTGGCGTTTTTTTTCGACCCGGGTTTAGCGCCGCTTATAGTCCAAACTGCAACTTCAACGCCTGGACATGCGCTTGCCACTGCCCGAGCAATTCCCGCTGGGTGGCGTCGGCCCGGGCCCAACAGTCCTGCAGCGCCTGCTCGAAATCGCCAACGGTATTCGGCGCCCCCATGTGTGGATCGCTAAGACGCTGCTGACAGAACAGCTGCCAGCGCTGCAGCTCCTGCTCATTCAAGGTTTCGATGAAATTACGGGCGCGATAGCGAAACAGCAATTCAGGTAAACGTTCATCGTCAAACATCCAGTGTCCCTGTCCCAATTGCCGGGGCTCGACACTGCGTACTTGCTCGCACAGGCGCCTGTCGCGATCACCGATAAAGCCGTCATACAATTGCTGCTCCGGATCGTCACAAGGGGCAAACTCTTCCTCGCTATAGAGGGTTTGCAATTTATCCTGCCAACTCGCCTGAGCGGCTATCAGGCTTGATGCCCGCGCTTGCAACAAGGACATATCCAGCCCCAGGCGTTGCTGATCCTGCACACGCAATACATTGAGCGGAGCAACCACCGGGCAACGATTGATATGCACCAACTTCAAGGGAACCGGTAATTGCCCTTCAGGCATGTCTTCGCGCCGCGTGTATAAACGCTGGCGTAACGACTCACCTTCCTCTTGCAGCAAAGGTTGGGGATCCATGCCCAAGTCACAGACAATCAAGGCATTACGGTTACGCGGGTGCCAGGCAAGTGGCAGGACCACGCCGAGATAATTGCGCGCCGCCGAGAAGCGTCCGGAAATATGTACCAAGGGCTGCAGCAAACGGATTTGATCCAGCACTTTGTGTTTATTACGTAATTGAAACAACCAGTCATACAGCTTCGGTTGTTTCTCTCGAATCAATCGTGCAAGCGCAATAGTGGCCCGCACATCACTGAGTGCTTCATGGGCCTGACCATGATCGATACCATTGGCCGCCGTCAGCAGTTCCAGACGCAAGCTGACACGCCCCTCCTGCTGCGGCCAGACAATGCCATCCGGACGCAGCGCATAAGCGGCGCGCACTACGTCGATCAGGTCCCAGCGGCTGTTGCCACCTTGCCACTCGCGGGCGTACGGATCGAAGAAGTTGCGATACAGGCTGTAGCGGGTGACTTCATCGTCAAAGCGCAGGCTGTTGTAGCCCGCACCACAGGTGCCCGGGCGGGCCAGTTCGGCGTGTACACGGGTCATGAACTCGGCTTCGAGCAGGCCCTTGCTGGCCAGCTGTGCCGGGGTGATGCCAGTGACCAGGCAAGCCGCCGGGTGCGGCAGGATGTCATCACTGGGTTGGCAGTAGAAATTGATCGGCTCCTCGATCTCGTTGAGCTCGAGATCGGTGCGCACGCCCGCTACCTGCAAGGGCCGGTCATTGCGCGGATTAATACCGGTGGTTTCGTAGTCGTGCCAGAAAATGCTGGTGCTCACGGGGTCGTCCTGAACATAAGATCGACCAGAGTCTAGGGCTACTCGTCCACTACGACCAGCCTCAGACCGAGGCCTCCAGCGGATGGAAGCTGAAATAGTTGCGCAGGGCACGCACCAGTTGCGCGTATTCCGGTGGCGCCTGCAACAACATGAACCCGGAGTCGTAGTGCCCCGGCGTCTGATCTTCATGGCACCACAGGCAACTGGCGGTCAGGTTGATCAGATGCATGCCGCCACTGCGACCGACGATTTTCAATTGCAACTCGAAATCCGGGCCGACCAGCATCGGCAGCTGGCTGATCAACATCAGGCCGTCTTCGGACACATTACCCAGGTAGCCGATCGGCTGATCGGTATGGCGGTTGAAGACTTTGAGGAAGTAAGGGAGCTGATGACGCTCGATGCGGCGCTCGTCAAACATGATCGGAATCGCTGTCGGAGACCCTTGAGCAGGGCCGCGCTAGTGCTGCTGAATTACGTATGCCTCAGCAACAAGATTAGCGCAGCCTGACCCTCGCGTCACAATCAGACCCGAATACTTTAGTATTAACGCCAAGGCGTGGTGGTGGCCGGGCGGGCAATGGCCGTCCCGCCGCTGCGCAAGTGACCCAGTTGTTCCAGGGTCTGCAGACGGGCACGGGCGCGGTAGGCGTATTCGTTCTGCGGGTAGCGCTCAATCAGGTACTGATAGGTCTGCGCGGCATCGACGTAGAGCTTCTGCCGCTCCAGACACTGACCGCGCAGCATCGACACCTCGGGATGGATGAATGGCCGCGCGCGGCTGGTCCGGTCGACCTGCGACAGCTCGAGCATGACCTTCTCACAATCGCCGCGGTCATAGGCACGGTAGGCATTGTTCAGATGATGGTCCATCGACCAACGGGTGCAGCCGACGACACTGGTCGCCAGGGCTAGAACGATCAAGGCTCGCATGGGGAATCTCCTGTATTGCGCAGCTTATCGGCATTGTCGGGGAAATCTGTAGGTAGGAGCGGGCTTGCCCCGCGATACGATGTGACTGACAAATCGCAATCGCGGGGCAAGCCCGCTCCTACCGCCCCGTTCAAACGCTGCCCCTATCCCGGGGCAGGTAGTGCAAAGGAACAATGACTACAGCGAAATTCCAGAGTAGCCTTTCGCTGCGCTTCACTATAGGAGTCTGTGCATGACCATCCGCCGTACCAAAATCGTCGCCACCCTTGGCCCCGCCAGCAACTCGCCGGAAGTTATCGAACAACTGATTCTTGCCGGCCTGGATGTCGCTCGCCTGAACTTCTCCCACGGCACGCCCGATGAGCATAAAGCCCGCGCGCGCCTGATCCGTGAGATCGCGGCAAAGCTGGGTCGCCATGTAGCGCTGCTCGGTGACCTGCAAGGTCCGAAGATTCGTATCGCCAAATTCGCCAACAAGCGCATCGAACTGAAAGTCGGTGACCGCTTCACCTTCTCCACCGCCCACCCGCTGACCGAAGGCACCCAGGACATCGTCGGTATCGACTACCCGGACCTGGTCAAGGATTGCGGCGTCGGTGACGAGCTGCTGCTCGATGACGGCCGCGTGGTAATGCGCGTCGAAACCGCCACCAGCGATTCGCTGCACTGCTCGGTACTGATCGGCGGCCCGCTGTCCGACCACAAGGGCATCAACCGCAAAGGCGGAGGCCTGACCGCCCCGGCCCTGACCGAAAAAGACAAGGCTGACATCAAGCTGGCTGCCGAGATGGACCTGGACTACCTGGCCGTGTCGTTCCCGCGTGATGCCAGCGACATGGAATACGCCCGTCGCCTGCGTGACGAAGCCGGCGGCAGCGCCTGGCTGGTGGCCAAGATCGAACGCGCCGAAGCCGTGGCCGACGACGAAACCCTCGACGGCCTGATCGCCGCCAGTGACGCGGTGATGGTTGCCCGTGGTGACCTGGGTGTGGAAATCGGCGATGCCGAGCTGATCGCGATCCAGAAAAAGATCATCCAGCACGCCCGTCGCAACAACAAGGCCGTGATCGTCGCTACCCAGATGATGGAGTCGATGATCCAGAACCCGATGCCGACCCGTGCCGAAGTGTCCGACGTGGCCAACGCCGTGCTCGACAACACCGACGCGGTGATGCTCTCGGCCGAAAGTGCCGCCGGCGCTTACCCGATCGAAGCGGTCCAGGCCATGGCGCGCATCTGCCTGGGTGCGGAAAAACATCCGACCAGCCAGAAGTCCAGCCACCGTCTGCACACCACCTTCGAGCGCTGTGACGAAAGCATCGCCCTGGCGGCCATGTACACCGCCAACCACTTCCCGGGCGTCAAGGCGATCATCGCCCTCACCGAGAGTGGCTACACCCCGCTGATCATGTCGCGCCTGCGTTCTTCGGTGCCGATCTACGCCTTTTCGCCGCACCGCGCCACCCTGGCCCGCGCCGCGATGTTCCGCGGCGTGTACCCGGTGGCTTTCGATCCGGCAGCCCTGCCGGCCGAGAAAGTCAGCGAGGCGGCAGTCGACGAGCTGCTCAAACGCGAAGTGGTCGAACCAGGCGACTGGGCAATTCTGACCAAAGGCGACAGCTACCACACTATCGGTGGCACCAACGGCATGAAGATCCTGCATGTCGGTGATTCGCTGGTCTGATCCCCAGGCGTTCATCCCGGTGGGAGCGGGCTTGCCCCGCGATGCGATCTGACAGCCACATCGCTTCGCGGGGCAAGCCCGCTCCCACCGTTTCTTTATGCGTGCCCGGTAAAGATATCGGCAAACAGCTGATTGCGCGGTAATCCGGCCAGAAACAGTCGGCGGGAAAACTGCTCGACGCTGGCCGGTGAACCGCAGGCCAGGGCAATCGTCTGGCGTGATTGCACACGCAGCGCAGCCAGTGCCTGGGGCAATGCCTGCGGGGTCAGCAGCTCGACCTGAAGGTGCGGATGACGCTCGGCAAGCGCGGCCAGTTCGCTGGCCAGATAGTGCTCCTGACTGTCATGGGCCAGGTGCAGCACACGAATCGGGCCCCGGTGCTCCTGACGCAAGGCTTCACGCAGAATGCCCCATAAGGGCGCCAGCCCAGTACCTGCCGCCAGCAACCACAACGGGCGCTCCTGCCAGTCGGCATCATAGTGCAGCGCCCCGCCACGCAATTCGCCCAAACGCAGGGCATCGCCCAATTGCAGCTGGCGTGCCGCATCGCAGAAGGCGCCCGCCTGGCGACAGTCGAGGTGAAATTCGAGAAACGGCTCCTCGTCGGGCAAGCTGGCCAACGAATAAGGACGTGCCACACCGCTGTTGCTCCACAACACCAGGTGCTGGCCTGCCCGGTAACGCAGCCTGCGCTCGGCGTGCAAGCGCAAGCGCAGCACCGTCGGGCTCAGCCAGTCGAGCCCGAGCACAGTAGCCCCGATACCGTCCTGCTGCGGGTCGAACAGGGCAACCTGCAAGTCCTCTTCGACCTGACACTGGCAGGACAATCGCCAGCCCGACTGGCGCTGTTCCTCGCTCAGGGCATCTGGCCGGGCATCCAGCGGTTGCCCGTGCAGACAGCGCACCAGACAGGCATGACAACTGCCGGCGCGGCAGCTGTACGGCACCGAAAAACCCGCGTCATTGAGCACATCAAGCAAATTGCTGCCCGGCGCCACCGTCCACTGCTGCTCACCTACCCGCAATTCAGGCATCAAGCGTCTCCCAGGCCTTCAGGCAGTCAGTTTTGCACAAACCACCGCTACGCAAAAACAATGCCTGGCGCTTACCGACCTTCGTCAGACCACTGATACGTGTACCCAAGGCCGATGCACGCTATACTGCCGCGCCTTTTTGCGCCGCCAGCCTGACCGTCGGCGCGCCGTGAAAGGTCGTTTCGACACCTCGGCCTGTCCGCGTCGGAATACCTTATTGAATGTTCCCGTCTTTAAGAGGAGCGCGCTGCATGACCGTGATCAAGCAAGACGACCTGATTCAGAGCGTTGCCGACGCCCTGCAGTTCATTTCGTACTACCACCCCGTTGACTTCATCCAGGCCATGCACGAGGCCTATCTGCGTGAAGAGTCGCCCGCCGCGCGCGACTCCATCGCCCAGATCCTGATCAACTCGCGCATGTGCGCCACTGGCCACCGCCCGATCTGCCAGGACACCGGTATCGTTACCGTGTTCGTGCGCGTCGGTATGGATGTGCGCTGGGATGGCGCGACCATGAGCCTGGACGACATGATCAACGAAGGCGTGCGCCGCGCCTACAACCTGCCGGAAAACGTCCTGCGTGCCTCGATCCTGGCCGACCCGGCAGGCGCTCGTAAAAACACCAAGGACAACACCCCGGCGGTCATCCACTACTCCATCGTCCCGGGTAACACCGTGGAAGTGGACGTGGCAGCCAAAGGCGGCGGCTCCGAGAACAAGTCGAAGATGGCCATGCTCAACCCGTCCGACTCGATCGTTGACTGGGTGCTGAAGACCGTTCCGACCATGGGCGCTGGCTGGTGCCCGCCTGGCATGCTCGGCATCGGCATCGGCGGTACTGCCGAAAAAGCCGCAGTAATGGCCAAGGAAGTGTTGATGGAATCCATCGACATTCACGAGCTCAAGGCCCGTGGCCCGCAGAACCGTATCGAAGAGATCCGTCTGGAGCTGTTCGAGAAGGTCAACCAGCTGGGCATCGGTGCTCAGGGTCTGGGCGGTCTGACCACCGTGCTCGACGTCAAGATCATGGACTACCCGACCCATGCCGCGTCCCTGCCGGTGTGCATGATCCCGAACTGCGCCGCCACCCGTCACGCGCACTTCGTGCTCGACGGTTCCGGCCCGGCCGACCTCGAAGCGCCATCGCTCGACGCCTACCCGGAAATCGTCTGGGAAGCCGGCCCATCGGCCCGCCGTGTCGACCTCGACACCCTGACCCCGGAAGACGTGCAGAGCTGGAAGCCGGGCGAGACCATCCTGCTCAACGGCAAGATGCTCACTGGCCGCGACGCCGCGCACAAGCGCATGGTCGAAATGCTCAACCGTGGCGATGAGCTGCCGGTCGATCTGAAAGGCCGCTTCATCTACTACGTCGGCCCGGTTGATCCGGTACGCGAAGAAGTGGTTGGCCCTGCCGGCCCGACCACCGCGACGCGGATGGACAAGTTCACCCGTCAGATCCTCGAGCAGACCGGTCTGCTGGGCATGATCGGCAAATCCGAGCGCGGCCCGACCGCAATCGACGCGATCAAGGACAACAAGGCCGTGTACCTGATGGCTGTCGGCGGTGCCGCCTACCTGGTGGCCCAGGCGATCAAGAAGTCCAAGGTCCTGGCCTTTGCCGAACTGGGCATGGAAGCGATCTACGAGTTCGAAGTCAAGGACATGCCAGTCACCGTTGCGGTCGACAGCAACGGCGAGTCGGTGCATATCACAGGTCCTGCACTGTGGCAGAGCAAGATCGCTGAAAGTCTGGCGGTGGAAGTGAAGTAAACCTCAGGGTTTGCTGACAAAAAAGCGGCAGGGGAGGTGATCCCCCTGCCGTTTTTTTCGCGGGCAAGCCCGCTCCCACCGAAAGCTGTGGGAGCGGGCTTGCCCCGCGATCAATCGCGCCGATCCAGCATATTGACCACCAGCCGATCCAGCCAGCCCCACAAACGTTGTTGCAGACGCTTCCACAACGGCCGCGCATGCCAATGGGCCAGGTCGATGCACAGGCTCTGGGCGAAATCGCGCTCGAAACTCGCAGCCACCGCCGCCGTCAGCGGCGGATCGAGCGCCTCAACGTTGGCTTCAAGGTTGAAACGCAGGTTCCAGTGGTCGAAATTGCACGAGCCGATGCTCACCCAGTCGTCGACCAGCACCATCTTCAGGTGCAGGAAGCACGGCTGATACTCGAAAATTTGCACTCCTGCACGCATCAGCCTCGGGTAATAGCGATGCCCGGCATAGCGCACCGAAGGATGATCGGTACGCGGGCCAGTCAGCAGCAGGCGTACATCAACACCGTTGGCAGCAGCCCGGCGCAGGGAGCGGCGGACTTTCCAGGTCGGTAAAAAGTACGGTGTGGCCAGCCAGATCCGCCGTTGCCCGCTGTTCAACGCGCGCACCAGCGATTGCAGGATATCCCGGTGCTGGCGGGCATCGGCATACGCCACCCGACCCATGCCCTCGCCGCTATCGGGTACATGAGGCAGGCGCGGCAGGCCAAAATGCGTCGGTGGCCGCCAGGCCGTGCGCCGCAGGTTGGCGCGCCACTGGCGATCGAAAAGCATCTGCCAGTCGGCTACCAGCGGCCCTTGCATCTGCACCATCACCTCGTGCCATTCGCTGATTGCTTCGTCAGGCACCCAGAACTGGTCAGTAACGCCGGTACCGCCGACCACCGCCCAGCTCTGGTCGACCACCAGCAATTTGCGGTGGTCACGGTACAGGTTGCGAAATCCCCGGCGCCAGCGCAGACGGTTGTACCAGCGCAGTTCGACGCCAGCGGCGATCAGGCGCTGGCGCAGGTTCAGGGTGAACGCCAGCGAACCGTAGTCATCGAACAGACAGCGTACCTGCACACCGCGCCCGGCAGCTTGCACCAGCGCCTGGACCATGGCTTCGGCGCAGGCGCCGGCCTCCACCAGATACAGCTCCAGGTCGACCTGCTGTTCGGCCCGCACAATGGCGGAGAGCATGCGCGGAAAAAATTCGGGGCCGTCGATCAATAACTCGAACCGATTGCCATCTCGCCAGGGAAAGACCGGTCCGGCCATATCAGCGCGCCGTGAAGATCAATACCGCAGACACCGGCACCGACGGGCTGATGGACTTGAGCCCGGCCAGCTTGCGCAAAGTCTCCAGGCCCGGCAGTAGATCAAAGTCTTCGGCCCGCAACATCAATGGCTCCAGGGTCACCACCTGGAAGCGTCGCTCGTCCAGACGCGTGGCCAACAGCAAGGCGCTGTAGCTATGTTCCTTGCCACGCAGCTCAACCGTCACTGGCAAGCGCAATTCCACCTGTGCACCGTTAGCCAGATCATTGATCGGCCGCAGATCGATCTGGGCACGAACCTTGGCCTCCGGATAGCCGGCAAAATCAAACAGCTCCTTGCGCATGCGCTCATCGCGCAGTGGCACGCTGCTGTTGTTCGAATCCATCTCGATCATCAGCTCGGCCGCGCCCTTGCGATCGACCTTGCCGTGCAACACCAGGAAACGATGGACTTCGGCGGTATCGCCGTTTTTGCTGGAGATGAACGACAGTCGTGACGACTCGCCATCAAGGTGCCAGTTGGCCTGGGCGGAAAAGCTCAGCAGCACGAGCAAGGCCAGGAGAAGACGGGGCAGAGAGAACATGAGAAATCCTGTAACACAGAAGCCGTCAACCTTACCCGGCTGCCTTCACGGCAGCAAGCCGCAGCCCTCACGAGCGCCCTGCCAGCGCGCTCGACGCTCAACGCCCAGCCCCACGGCAGTGACCTGACGGGAGTGGGCATTTTCCTCAAGCCGGCTCAGGGGCAGGTATTGGCGTACATAGGCCTGGCAGTAAGGCGCGTCGAAGCCCATGACAAAACGGCAGGAGCAATACTCCTTGGCCGAATAAGCGCTGAGAATCCCGGTAAAGTCCGCCAGGGCTTGGCGCTCGTACCAGCTCCAGGCGCCCGCCAGCATCAGCAGCCCCAGCAGCAAGCGCTTCATGGGCGCCCCCCGGCCTGCGCCGCCAGTACCCGCTTGAGCAGTTCGTTGTGCTGGAACCGGCCATCACGATCATCGGCGTAGCGCACCACTACCAGCTGTTCATCGGGCAGCACGTACAAGGCCTGGCCCCAATGTCCCAAGGCCGCAAAGGTGTCGGCCGGCGCATCGGGCCAGGGCCGCGCTGCTCCGGGCAACGGCTGGTTGAGCCACCAATGCCCGCCGGGATTGGCCTCACCGGGTTGCGCGGCAGCCTTGGCAAACAGGCTGCGGTTGAACGCCACCCAGTCCCTGGGCAGCAGTTGCCGAGCCTGCCAGCGGCCGTCGCGCAGCATCAGCAAGCCGATGCGTGCCAGGTCGCGGGCGCTCATGTAGAGATAGGATGAGCCGACCAGCGTACCGCGGGCATCCCGCTCCCAGACCGCCGAGGTGATACCCAACGGCGTGAACAGTGCATCCCAGGGATACTGCCGGTACCGCTCAGGCCCGACCATCGTTCGCAACGCTGCCGCCAGGACATTGCTGTCGCCACTGGAATAGAGAAAACGCTGGCCCGGCTCAGCCGCTGCCGGCCGGGCAGCGCTGTATGCGGCCATATCCGCGCGGCCCCGGGTGTAGAGCATGGCCACCACCGAGGAGTGCAGCGGCGCGTATTCGTAGTCTTCCTGCCAGTCCAGACCGCTGGCCCAGTGCAGCAGGTCTTGCAGACGAACCTGGGGATGGGCCTGCATGGGTGGGTAAAAGCGTGCGACCGGGTCATTGAGGGCAAAGCGCGCCTCACCATGAGCCACCCCCAATAGCGTGGCCAGCACGCTCTTGCTGATGGACCAGGTCAGGTGTGGCGTCTGCGCGGTCGTCGGGGCGGCGTAGTGCTCATACACAATACGTCCTGCCTTGATCACCAGCAGGGCGTCGGTGCGCACACCTTCACGGCTGCTGTCGTCACGCGGAGCAAAAGCGTAGGCCTGTACCTGGCGCCAGGCCGGGCTATTGGCATCAGCTGCCTGCGGCCAGCCTGGATCTGGCCAAGTCTCCTGACCAAGCGCCGGTACACTGGTGATAGCCAGGCTGAGCAACACCCCCAGCAGCACTTTGTTCATCCGGTGTCTCACAAGGTCAAGGTCTGCCCAGACTAGCTGCGTTTCATGACAATCCGGCGCTGGCCCAGGCCTTGGCCAGGCGCTTGGCCCTGGCGGCGCTGGCGATCTCCAGCAATCCCTGGTCACGCTGCCACAGCGTCGCCCACTCGCCGGAACTGTTGCTCAAAGCCTGGTTGATTTCGTCCTTGAGCGCGGTGAACTGGGCAAACAGGCCGCCGAGCAGCAAATGACACGCCGTGGAGTCGGCACATTGCCGACTGCCTTCGGCGCAGCCACCGAGCAAACCGATCAGGCGCAACTGCAGGCCCTGGGGCCAGGCGTTGTCCTGACCGACGCCATACAACCAGGCACACAAGGCGCTGAGCACGTAAAGGTCTTCAAGGGTGCGGAACGGTTTGACGTAGGCATCCCAGCCATCGCCGGCCAAACGCTCGCACAGCGCCTGGTCCAGGTGCAGGCGGGCATGAGCGACTTCCGGCATCAGCGGCAAGGCCGGCAATGGCTCCAGCCGCACGCCGGGTTCACCGGGATAGACCACCGCCAGACTCACTTGCGGCGCCTCACCCGCAGGCTCACTGCGCGCGGCCACCAACAGCCAGTCGGCATCCAGCCCGGCGGTGACGAAATCCTTGCTGCCGGTCAGGCGCAGGTCATCCAGGCGCACCTGCATGTCGGCCGGGCGCACGCTGCGCCGCTCACTGGCGCACAAGGCGCCAATACTGGCCGGGGCACTCGGCCAGAGCATGCGCAAGGCCGCCTGGTAGCCAAGCAGAAACGCCAGCCCCGGGGTCGGCATGGCGCGCCCGCCGAGTACCGCCAGCTCGAACGGGCTGACCGTGTCCAGACGCGCCAGCAGACTGCTGTAGGTCTCGCCCAGATCACCTGAGAGGGGATGCCGCTGTGGGTCGTTGAGTCGTTGCAGCCAGACCATCGCCGTGCTCCTTGAGGGCTGTCATACAAGCATCACCAAAGATTCATGGGGGTGACACCGCGTCTACCTAGGCTGAGCTTGCACAACAAAGTCGACCGGCCGCAACCCCATGGCTGGCTTATGGAGACTCGTAATGACTCGGATCGCTCGCTCTAGCGACAACAGCACTGAACGCCGTCTGCAAGCCGAACGCCTGGTCGGGCCAAGCGCCCTGCAGGAAGCACAGGCCCTTCGTTTCAGCGTCTTCAGCGGTGAGTTCAAGGCCAAGCTCAAAGGTGCCGAGCTGGGCCTGGACATGGATGACTACGACATTCACTGCCGTCACATCGGCGTGCGCGACCTCAATAGCGGTCGTCTGGTCGCCACCACACGCCTGCTCGACCACCAGGCCGCCAGCAGCCTGGGGCGTTTCTACAGTGAAGAAGAGTTCAGCCTGCATGGCCTTGGCCATCTGCAGGGGCCGATCCTCGAACTGGGGCGCACCTGTGTCGACCCGGCCTACCGCAATGGCGGCACCATCGCCGTGCTCTGGGCGGAACTGGCCGAAGTGCTCAATGAAGGGCGCTACAGCTACCTGATGGGCTGCGCCAGCATTCCCATGCAGGACGGCGGCGTCCAGGCCCACGCGATCATGCAACGCCTACGCGAACGCTACCTGTGCACCGAACACCTACGTGCCGAACCGAAAAAGCCGCTGCCGAGCCTGGCCCTGCCCGGCAATGTCATCGCCGAAATGCCGCCGCTGCTCAAAGCCTACATGCGCCTGGGCGCGAAAATCTGCGGCGAGCCGTGCTGGGATGAAGACTTCCAGGTCGCCGACGTGTTCATCCTGCTCAAGCGCGACGAACTCTGCCCGCGCTACGCCCGCCACTTCAAGGCGGCGGTCTGATGCGGGGCCTGCGCGTCTTCGCACGCGTCCTGCGGGTAGTACTGGTGGTGCTGCTCGGCTTGGGCATGGCGGCATTGTTCAGCCTGTATGAACGCCTGCATATTCCAGCCTCGGCCGAGCGCCGTCAGCGCTGGTCGCAACTGTTCATGCGCCAGCTGAGCAACGCCCTGCCCTTCAAGGTCCGGGTGCTTGGCCAGGTGCCGCAACAACCGATGCTGTGGGTCAGCAACCATGTGTCCTGGACCGACATTCCGCTGCTGGGCATGCTCACCCCCTTGTCGTTCCTGTCCAAGGCCGAAGTGCGCAGCTGGCCGGTGGCCGGCTGGCTGGCACTCAAGGCCGGCACGCTGTTCATCCGCCGTGGCGGCAACGACAGTCAGTTACTGCGCAAACAGATCAGCCAGCACCTGCAACAGGCCGGCGCGTTGTTGATCTTTCCGGAAGGCACCACCACCGATGGCCGCAGCCTGCGCACTTTCCACGGTCGCCTGCTGGCCAGCGCCATCGATACCCAGGTGCCGCTGCAACCGGTGGCCGTGCGTTACCTGCGCGATGGCCAGGCCGATGCAATCGCGCCGTTCATTGGTGACGACGACCTGCTCTCGCACTTGATGCGGCTGTTTGCCAATGACTGTGCTGAAGTGGAAATCAAGCTGTTGCGGCCGATCCCAAGTGCTGGCGAAGAACGCGCAGCCCTGGCGTTCAAGGCCCAGCAAGCCATTCAGGTGGCGCTGTTTGGCGCCGAGCAGCCGCTTGCTCAACCACAACGCCGGGCAAAAGCCGCCTAAACCCGAGCCAGGGCCTTGCCGGCGAAGGCCTGCAGCTCGGGATAAAAGCTGCGAAAGTCATCCATCAATGGCGCATACAGCGCATCGACCAGCTCGAGGGCGCCGTCCATCCCTTCGGGGCGTGACAAGCGCCTGGCGATGCCACGGAACACCTGCTCCAGCACCGCAAAATCACGGTACGAAGCCAACCAGTCATCTGCCGCCATAGACGGTGCGATCTGCGCCAGTCGGCCAGGCAGGTCCGCCTGCGCCGCCAGCACCTGATAGACCCGACCGGTGAACTGCTCCAGGGGCTGTTCGGCATAGTCCTGCCAATGGGCCGCCAAGCAATGGTCGAAAAACACATCGAGGATGATCCCAGCATAGCGCCGCCGCTCCCGGGGGAAACGCCCGAGAGACTGCAGCACCAGCGGATGACTGTCAGTGAATACATCGATCTGCCGGTGCAGGCGGATCGCCGCTTCCAGCGGCAAGGGATAACGCCCGGCCAACGGCCCTTTGACGAAATCCCCATAGAGGCTGCCAAGCAGTTGCTCGGGTTGTTGTCCGCCCAGATGAAGGTGTGCGAGGTAGTTCATTCGTGCAGTCTAGCACTGGCCCCGCCCATATCGTTATAACCCGATATAGCGATTTACGCTGATCCAAGAACATCTTCATATTTGTATATCGCGAAATACCGATTTATATTTCGCTCCATCGCGATATACCGCTACACAACCATGAGCCCAACCATGCCTCTCGATCTCGACGAAATAATAAAAGCCCTGGCCCACCCAGTACGGCGAGAAATCCTCAACTGGCTGAAAGACCCGGACGTGCAATTCCCTGACCAGCACCACAGCACCGAACACGGTGTCTGCGCCGGGCAGATCGACCAACGCTGCGGCCTGTCGCAGTCCACGGTCTCGGCCCACCTGGCCACCTTGCAGCGCGCGGGGCTGATCAGCAGCCAGAAGATCGGACAGTGGCATTTTTTCAAACGCAATGAGGAAACCATCCAGGCCTTCCTCAAGCAGATGAGCCAAGAGCTCTGACAAGGACCTTGCAATGCCCCTTTCGCTAATCATCCTGGCGCTCAGCGCCTTCGCCATCGGCACCACCGAGTTCGTCATCATGGGCCTGCTGCCCGATGTCGCGGCGGACCTCGGTGTGTCGATCCCCGGCGCTGGCTGGCTGGTCACCGGCTACGCCCTGGGCGTGGCCATCGGTGCGCCGTTCATGGCCCTGGCCACCTCAAAGCTGCCGCGCAAAGCAGCCCTGATCGCGCTGATGGGCGTGTTCATCGTCGGCAACCTGCTGTGTGCGGTGGCCAGCGACTACAACCTGCTGATGTTCGCCCGGGTGGTCACCGCCCTGTGTCACGGCGCCTTCTTCGGCATCGGTTCGGTGGTTGCCGCCAGCCTGGTACCGGCCAATCGCCGCGCTTCGGCGGTGGCCCTGATGTTCACCGGCCTGACCCTGGCCAACGTGCTCGGTGTACCGCTGGGCACCGCGCTGGGTCAGGAGTACGGCTGGCGCTCGACCTTCTGGGCAGTGACGGTGATCGGTGTCATCGCCTTGATCGGCCTGATCCGTTTCCTGCCGTTTCGCCATGACGAGGAAAAACTCGACATGCGCGCCGAACTGGCGGCGCTCAAGGGTGCTGGAATCTGGCTGTCGCTGTCGATGACCGTGCTGTTCTCGGCCTCGATGTTTGCCCTGTTCACCTACGTCGCACCGCTGCTTGGCGATGTCACCGGTGTTTCGCCGCGGGGCGTGACCTGGACCCTGCTGTTGATCGGCGTCGGCCTGACCCTGGGCAACATCGTTGGCGGCAAGCTGGCCGACAAGCGCCTGGGCGCCACCCTGGTGGGTGTGTTCGCCAGCATGGCGGTGGTCTCCACCGTACTGAGCTGGACCAGCGTTGCCCTGATCCCCGCCGAGATCACCCTGTTCCTCTGGGCCACGGCCGCCTTTGCCGCGGTACCGGCCCTGCAAGTCAACGTGGTGACCTTCGGCAAGGCTGCTCCGAACCTGGTGTCGACCCTGAACATCGGTGCTTTCAACCTGGGTAACGCCCTCGGCGCCTGGGTCGGCGGCACGGTCATCGCGCAAGGACTGGGCCTGACCCGCGTTCCACTGGCCGCCGCTGCACTGGCCGTGCTGGCCCTGATCGTCACCCTGATTACCTTCAGCCAGCGCGGCAACAACGCCGAACTGGCACCTGCCACTCACTGATCAGCCTTGAGGTTTATATGACGACTATTTTCGATCCGATCACCCTCGGCGACCTCGAATTGCCGAACCGCATCATCATGGCTCCGCTGACCCGCTGCCGTGCCGATGAAGGCCGGGTACCCAACGCGTTGATGGCCGAGTACTACGTGCAACGTGCCAGCGCCGGCCTGATCCTCAGCGAGGCCACTTCGGTGACGCCAATGGGCGTCGGTTATCCGGACACCCCGGGTATCTGGTCCGATGACCAGGTGCGTGGCTGGACCAACGTCACCAAGGCCATCCATGGCGCCGGCGGGCGGATCTTCCTGCAGCTGTGGCATGTCGGGCGCATCTCGCATCCGCTCTACCTCAACGGAGAAACCCCGGTGGCACCGAGCGCGATCCAGCCTAAAGGCCACGTCAGCCTGGTCCGCCCACTGGCTGACTACCCGACGCCACGGGCCCTGGAAACGGAAGAAATCGCCGATATCGTCGAGGCCTACCGCACCGGTGCCGAGAACGCCAAGGCCGCAGGTTTTGATGGTGTCGAAGTGCATGCCGCGAACGGCTACCTGCTCGATCAGTTCCTGCAGAGCAGCACCAACCAGCGCAGCGACCAGTACGGTGGTTCGCTGGAAAACCGTGCCCGGCTGCTGCTGGAAGTGACCGATGCGGTGATCGACGTGTGGGGCGCGCAACGCGTGGGCGTACACCTGGCGCCACGTGCCGACTCCCATGACATGGGAGACGCCAATCGCGCCGAAACCTTTACTTATGTGGCCCGTGAACTGGGCAAGCGCGGGATTGCCTTTATCTGCTCGCGGGAGAAGGAAGCTGACGACAGCATCGGGCCGTTGATCAAGGAAGCCTTCGCTGGCCCTTACATCGTCAACGAGCGCTTCACCAAGGCCAGTGCCAACGCTTCGCTGGCCAACGGCCGGGCGGATGCGGTGGCCTTCGGTGTGCCGTTCATCGCCAACCCGGACCTGCCGGCCCGCCTGGCAGCGGATGCGCCGTTGAACGACGCGCGTCCTGAGACCTTCTATAGCAAAGGGCCGGTCGGTTATATCGACTATCCGCGGATGTAAAAAGCATCGCGGGGCAAGCCCGCTCCCACAGGAGATTTAATTAACCTGTGGGAGCGGGCTTGCCCCGCGATGATCAAGGCCGCGCATTGATCTGCTGTTGCAGGTTCTGCACTTGGCTTTGCAAGGTATTGAGACTACGCGTCATCTGCCGGCGAAACGCATCGAACTCGGCAACCGAAGCACCACTGGCCGCAGGTGCCGCCGGACGATTCTCCTGCTCGCTCTTGAGCACCAGCAGATCCTGCTCCAGGCGCTCGATGGCCGCACTCGGATTGCCCTGTTTCTTCAACGCGGCAACCTCGCCAGTTAGGCTGTTGATCTGGGTGTCGAGCTTGCCGCCGTCCACCTGAGCCGCCTTCAAGGCCGCCAGTTCGCTGTTCACCGCTTTCAGTTGGGTCTGCAATTCAGCTTGCAGCTTGGCAGTCGCCGCCTGCTCTTCAGTGGCCTGCGCCAATACTTGCTCCAAACGCTTGCCCAGATCCCCCGCCTGCCCGGCAACACCCTGTTGCTGCTTGCTCTGCTCGACAAGGTTGGCCTGTAGCTGTTTGATCTGCAGTTTCAAGGCTTCGCTACCGCTGTTGACGCTAGACTCGCTGGCATCGACCTTGCCACTGATAGCCTGCAGGCGTCCCGCGGCTTCTTCGCTGATCCGGGCAAAACTCTCCTGGGTCGCTACCAGCTGCTGCTCCATCAACGACACCTGCTGAAAGCTCCACCAGCCAAGCCCGGCCAGGGCAATGAAAGACGCCCCCAACAGCGCCCACAATGGCCCGGTGCTGGCCGCCCGCGGGGCCTTGCGCGCGCCACCGGCAGTCAGGCCAGCGCCTGGCGGCAAGGGGTCAAAGTCATCGTCATCCCGGGTACCGGCACGCAGAGTCGGGACATTGTCGAAATCGTCTTGAGCATCGTTACGCATGAGAGCCTTCAACCGCAGTAATAGCAAATGGGCACTAGTATAAACCGCTTACACCGCGCACTGATCGACCGCAAACCCGCTTGCCGGTTCACTGTCGCAGGTCTTGAGCCTTCCACCAGCCACAGAACTCGTCCAGCGCGGTCCACAGGCTGACCGTTGGCCGGTAGTCCAATAGCTGCCGGGCACGGTTGATGTCCAGGGTGAAATCCTTGCTCATCACCTGCATACCCAGGCGCGACAAGGTCGGCTGTGGGCGCCCAGGCCAAAGCATGCAGGCGCCCTCGTTGAGCGCCGCCAGGCTGTAGGCCAGGCCAAACGAGCGGTAACGGGTGACTTGCGGCAACTGCATCTGGCGCATCACATAGTTGACCACATCCCACAACGGCAGCGGATGACCGTTACTGATGTTGTAGGCCTGGCCCAGCGCCTGCTCATCGGCGAACAACGCGCTCAGCAGCGCCTCGTTGAGATTCTGCACACTGGTGAAATCGACCTTGTTCAGACCGTTGCCGATAATGGCCAGGCGGCGCTTGCGTTGCATCTGCAACAAACGCGGGAAAATACTGACGTCACCGGCCCCGGTGACAAAGCGCGGGCGCAAGGCCAGAACTTCGAGGCCGAACTCCTGAGCACCGAAGACTTTCTGTTCGGCCAGGTACTTGGTGGCCCCGTAGTGATCATAAAAGCGCCGCGGTACCTGCTCTTCATGGATGTTCTGCTGTGAACGCCCGTTGAAGTAGATCGACGGCGACGACAGGTGCACCAGGCGCCGTACATGCTCTTTAAGGCACGCCTCGACCACATTTTCAGTGACCACCACATTGCCCTGGTAGAAGTCCTGGTAGCGCCCCCAGTTACCCACGGCCCCGGCGCAGTGCACCACGGCATCGACGCCCTGGCACAGGCGTCTGGCCAGTTCCGCGTCGCCAAGGTCGCCGGGGATGAACTGGGCCCCGCGCCGCACCAGGTGCTCGACCCCTTCGGCGCGCCGGCCGTTGACCCGAACCTCAAGGCCCTGCTCCAGGGCAAAGCGCGCAAAGCGCCCGCCAATGAAGCCGCTTGCGCCGGTGACCAGAATTCGCATGTACCACTCCGCCTTACCAATTTTCAGATGCTGCTGACGCTGCCAGACCTTACAACGGCACTAGCCACTGCCGGGCGGTCTGATGCAGGTGTTCGGTCAATTGCCCGAGCAGTTGTCCGCCATTACGCCAATGATGCCAGTACAAAGGCACGTCGATGGGTTTATCCGCTGAAATTTCTACCAGACACCCGCTGGCCAGTTGCTCACGCACCTGCAGCTCCGGCACCAGTCCCCAGCCCAGACCGGCCTCGGTCATACGCAAAAAGCCCTCGGAAGAGGGGCACAGGTGATGTAGGAAGCCGTCTTCGATACCCAGTGATGCCAGGTAGCGATGCTGGAGAAAATCATCCGGGCCGAACACCAGTGCCGGCGTGCGCGGCAAACGCCTGGCATCAAAGCCTTCGGCAAAGTAACGGGCCATGAACGCCGGGCTGGCCAGGGCACGGTAACGCATGGCCCCTAACAGTATGCTGCGCGCACCGGCGACCGGACGTTCGCTACCACACAGGCACGCCGCCACCTCACCCGCCCGCATACGCTTGAGACCGACCTCCTGATCCTCGACCACCAGGTCCAGCAAAACCTGTTGGTCGGCGCAAAACCTACCGACCGCCCCTGCCCACCAGGTGGCGAGGCTGTCGGCGTTGAGGGCGATGCGCAACCGTTCGGGCATGCCCTCCTCGTCCAGCGCCGGCACCTGGCTTTGCAGGTCGCGTTCCAGCAGCCGCACCTGCTGTACATGGTTGAGCAGACGCCGGCCGACATCCGTCGGGGTGGGCGGATTGGCGCGTATCAGTACCGGTTGCCCAACCCGCGCCTCGAGCAGCTTGATGCGTTGCGAAATCGCCGATTGCGACAACCCCAGCACCTGCGCCGCACGTTCGAAACCGGCCTGTTCGATGACCGCGGCGAGGGCGGCAAGCAGTTTGTAGTCGAACATTATTTTTCCTAATGCCAGATCAGGTTTATTTGTTTTTCTTATACAGATTCACCCCCCAGAATCGCCAGCATCTTTTTTTGGTTTTATCCGCCAGCGTCCTGCTGGTGTCTGTGGAGTGTCCCCTATGTGGCAAAGCTACCTGAACGGCCTGTTGGTCGCCTTCGGCCTGATCATGGCGATCGGCACCCAGAACGCATTCGTCCTGGCGCAAAGCCTGCGCCGTGAACATCATTTGCCGGTAGCCGCACTTTGTGTGTTTTGCGATGCCATCCTGGTGGCGGCCGGGGTATTCGGCCTGGCCTCGGTGCTGGCGCAAAACCCGACCTTGCTGGCGGTGGCACGCTGGGGCGGCGCGGTGTTCCTGATCTGGTACGGCAGCAAGGCGTTGCTGCGCGCCTGTTCGCAACAGAGCCTGCAACAGGGTGAAGGCCAGGGCCTGCGCTCGCGCCGGGCGGTGCTGCTCAGCGCCCTGGCGGTGACCCTGCTCAATCCCCATGTGTATCTGGACACGGTGTTGCTGATCGGCTCGCTGGGTGCCCAGCAGACCGAGCCCGGTGCCTACGTGGCCGGTGCGGCCAGCGCCTCGCTGCTGTGGTTCTTCACCCTCGCCCTCGGCGCCGCCTGGCTTGCGCCCTGGCTGGCACGCCCCGGCACCTGGCGTCTGCTCGACCTGATGGTGGCGGTAATGATGTTCGCCGTGGCGGCGCAGCTGATCTTCACCTGAGCACCGCTGGTCTGGCGCTGGCGAAGGCTCTGGAACCTCTTTCCCGTACACTTGTTGCGTGGTTAAGCACAGGGCCGGGTGCTATGATCCAGCCCTTGCGTCGCAAAGAGTACAAACTCCCCGACGCACACCGGCCGCCCGTGATCGGCCTTGCGCTCACCGCAACAGACCTGATTAGGAGAATCACCATGGCTTTTGAATTGCCGCCGCTGCCTTACCCACACGACGCCCTGCAGCCGCACATTTCCAAGGAAACCTTGGAGTACCACCACGACAAGCACCACAACACCTATGTCGTGAACCTGAACAACCTGGTGCCAGGCACCGAGTTTGAAGGCAAAACTCTGGAAGAGATCGTCAAGTCTTCTTCGGGCGGTATCTTCAACAACGCCGCTCAGGTCTGGAACCACACCTTCTACTGGAACTGCCTGGCGCCAAACGCCGGTGGCCAGCCTACCGGCGCCCTGGCTGATGCCATCAACGCTGCGTTCGGCTCCTTCGACAAGTTCAAGGAAGAGTTCACCAAGACTTCCGTCGGCACCTTCGGTTCCGGCTGGGGCTGGCTGGTGAAAAAGGCTGACGGCTCCCTGGCCCTGGCCAGCACCATCGGCGCCGGCTGCCCGCTGACCAGCGGCGACACCCCGCTGCTGACCTGCGACGTCTGGGAACACGCCTACTACATCGACTACCGCAACCTGCGTCCAAAATACGTCGAGGCGTTCTGGAACCTGGTCAACTGGAAGTTCGTTGCCGAGCAGTTCGAAGGCAAGACCTTCACCGCTTAAGCAATTGTGGGAGCGAGCTTGCCTCGCGATGCGATTTGTCTGACAAAACGCAATCGCGGGGCAAGCCCGCTCCCACCGCTAGCAAAAAGACCCGGCTTGTCCGGGTTTTTTTTCGCCTGTCTCACGCGGTCCGGCTCTTGCCCGAAACTGATACCGCGCTAACATCAAACCTTGGGAAGTTTGCTTCCAGGATTAAAGTCGCAAGGCCGGGCAACCGATACAGTGATAGCAGCAATACCATCTCCTCGCGGGTGGGGTATGTTCTGTCAACGGCCGATAGTGGATTGCCAAGAATGATGGCAAAATGATGCCATGCGCATGGATTAAGGAAACCCCATTGAAGCTGGAACTCAAGAACAGCTTATCGGTCAAGTTGCTCAGGGTCGTACTGCTCTCGGCACTGGTGGTTGGTGTCGTTCTCAGTTGTGCGCAGATCGTCTTTGATGCCTACAAGACTCGCCAGGCAGTGGCCAATGACGCCCAGCGAATCCTCGACATGTTCCGCGACCCTTCCACCCAGGCGGTCTATAGCCTGGACAAGGAAATGGGCATGCAGGTCATGGAAGGGTTGTTCCAGGACGAATCGGTGCGCATGGCCTCCATCGGCCATCCCAACGAAACCATGCTCGCCGAGAAATCCCGGCCATTGCAGGAGTCGAGCACGCGCTGGTTGACCGACCTGATCCTCGGCCAGGAGCGCACCTTCAACACTCAACTGGTCGGCCGTGGTCCCTACAGCGAGTATTACGGCGACTTGAGCATCACCCTCGACACGGCGTCCTATGGCGCAGGTTTTCTGGTCAATTCGGTGATCATCTTTATTTCCGGGGTTCTGCGCGCCCTGGCCATGGGCCTGGTGCTGTACCTGGTCTATCACTGGATGTTGACCAAGCCGCTGTCGAAGATCATTGAACACCTTACCCAGATCAATCCCGACCGCCCCAGCCAGCACCAGTTGCCGTTGATCAAGGGCCACGAGCGCAACGAACTGGGCGTGTGGGTCAATACCGCCAACCAGTTGCTGGCATCGATCGAGCGCAATACACACTTGCGTCACGAAGCCGAAAACAGCCTGCAGCGCATGGCCCAGTACGACTTCCTGACCGGCCTGCCCAATCGTCAGCAACTGCAACAGCAACTGGACAAGATCCTGGTCGATGCCGGTCGCCTGCAGCGCCGGGTCGCGGTGCTGTGCGTCGGCCTTGACGACTTCAAGGGTATCAACGAGCAATTCAGTTACCAGGCCGGCGATCAATTGCTGCTGGCCCTGGCCGATCGCCTGCGCGCTCACAGTGGACGGCTCGGCGCCCTGGCGCGCCTGGGCGGCGATCAGTTCGCCCTGGTCCAGGCCGATATCGAGCAACCGTACGAAGCGGCGGAACTGGCCCAGAGCATTCTCGACGACCTGGAAGCCCCCTTCGCCCTCGACCACCAGGAAATCCGCCTGCGCGCCACCATCGGCATCACCTTGTTCCCGGAAGACGGCGACAGCACCGAAAAGCTGCTGCAAAAAGCCGAGCAGACCATGACCCTGGCCAAGACCCGCTCGCGCAACCGCTACCAGTTCTACATCGCCAGCGTCGACAGCGAGATGCGCCGCCGCCGCGAGCTGGAAAAAGACCTGCGCGAAGCCCTGCCGCGCAATCAGCTGTACCTGGTCTACCAGCCACAGATCAGCTACCGCGACCACCGTGTGGTCGGTGTCGAAGCGTTGCTGCGCTGGCAGCATCCGGAACTGGGCATGGTCCCGCCGGACCAGTTCATCCCCCTGGCCGAACAGAATGGCAACATCATTGCCATCGGCGAATGGGTGCTCGACCAGGCCTGCCGGCAACTGCGCGAATGGCACGACCAGGGTTTCAGCGAACTACGCATGGCGGTCAACCTGTCGACCGTGCAGCTGCACCACAACGAACTGCCACGGGTGGTCAACAACCTGCTGCAGATCTACCGTCTGCCGCCGCGTAGCCTGGAACTGGAGGTGACCGAAACCGGCCTGATGGAAGACATCAGCACCGCCGCCCAGCACCTGCTGAGCCTGCGCCGGTCCGGCGCAATGATCGCCATTGACGACTTCGGTACCGGCTATTCCTCGCTCAGTTACCTGAAATCACTGCCGCTGGACAAGATCAAGATCGACAAGAGCTTTGTCCAGGACCTGCTCGATGACGACGACGATGCGACCATCGTTCGCGCCATCATCCAGCTGGGCAAGAGCCTGGGCATGCAGGTTATCGCCGAAGGCGTGGAAACCGCAGAGCAGGAGGCCTACATCATCGCCCAGGGCTGCCATGAAGGTCAGGGTTACCACTACAGCAAACCGCTACCGGCGCGTGAGCTGACGGTGTTCCTCAAGCAAGCGCAACGCAATCAGGTTTCGATTCTCTAAACCCCTGAAGACATTGAACGAAGCGGTGAAAGCACGCATTTGAATATTTACGTGCCTGCCTCTTTACACAAAATGCAAATCTTTCGCATTATGTTGCAGCTTTGCGTACCCCGGTACGCCTGCCCAACCTCTCGACGCAGGAATTCACCATGATTCGTATGCCTCTGGCCACCGCCAGTCTGTTGGCCATTGCCATCTCTCTCGCCGGTTGCGGCGACGACAAGGACAAGGCCGCCGCACCGCAAGCCCAGGCTCCGGCTACCAGCGCAGCAGCCCCGGCTGCGGCTACCAGCGCAGCAGCCCCGGCTGCGGCAGGCGCCGTCGACGAGGCCGCTGCCAAGGCGGTGGTCAAGCATTACGCCGACATGGTTCACGCCGTCTACAGCGACTCGCTGAGCACCGCCAAGACCCTGCAGACCGCTATCGACGCGTTCCTCGCCAAACCCAACGACGAAACCCTGAAGGCTGCCAAGGCTGCCTGGGTTGCCTCTCGCGTACCTTACCTGCAGAGCGAAGTGTTCCGCTTCGGCAATACCATCGTCGACGACTGGGAAGGTCAGGTGAACGCCTGGCCGCTGGACGAAGGCCTGATCGACTACGTCGACGCCAGCTACGAGCACGCCCTGGGCAACCCAGGTGCTGCGGCCAACATCATCGCCAACACCGAGATCCAGGTCGGCGAAGACAAGATCGACGTCAAGCAAATCACCCCGGAAAAACTCGCCAGCCTGAATGAGCTGGGCGGTTCCGAAGCCAACGTCGCCACCGGCTACCACGCCATCGAATTCCTGCTCTGGGGCCAGGACCTCAACGGCACCGGCCCAGGCGCTGGCGCCCGCCCAGCGTCTGACTACCTGGAAGGCAAAGGTGCCACTGGCGGCCACAACGAACGTCGCCGTGCCTACCTCAAGGCTGTGACCCAGTTGCTGGTCAAAGACCTCGAGGACATGGTCGGCAACTGGGCACCAAACGTCGCCACCAACTATCGCGCCACGCTTGAAGCCGAGCCTGTGACCGATGGCCTGCGCAAAATGCTGTTCGGCATGGGCAGCCTGTCGCTGGGTGAACTGGCGGGTGAGCGCATGAAGGTTTCCCTGGAAGCCAACTCGCCTGAAGACGAGCACGACTGCTTCAGCGACAACACCCACTACTCGCACTTCTACGACGCCAAGGGCATCCGCAACGTCTACCTCGGCGAGTACACCCGTCCTGACGGTACCAAGCTGACCGGCCCGAGCCTGTCGTCGCTGGTGGCCAAGATCGATCCGGCCACCGACGCAACCCTCAAGGCCGACCTTGAAGCCACTGAAGCGAAGATCCAGGTCATTGTCGACCACGCGCAAAAAGGCGAGCACTACGACCAGCTGATCGCTGCCGACAACACCGCCGGCAACCAGATCGTGCGTGACGCCATCGCTTCGCTGGTCAAGCAGACCGGTGCGATCGAACAGGCTGCCGGCAAGCTGGGCATTGCCAACCTGAACCCGGATACTGCTGATCACGAATTCTGATTCAGCGGCTGGGCCAGAAAAGGGCGACCTGCGGGTCGCCTTTTTTTATGCGTCAATTTATCGCGAGGCAAGCCCGCTCCCACCGATCTGGTGCCATCCCAGTGGGAGCGGGCTTGCCCCGCGATCAGCAGCCGCAAACAGATTTCATCTAGCAAACGCAAATCCCTCTTATTCCATGATCCTGAGCCTGCTAAGCTTGCACGCCGGTTTTTTGCTCAAGCTCAGGATTCTTGATGTCTTCGTTGCTGCTCCGTCTCAGCCCCTTGCTTCTGGCCATGACCCTGGTCGCCTGTGACGACGCCCCGCGTTTCACCCAGGCGGAACCTGGCGAAGCCTTCGCCGGTGGCAAGACGACGGTCAACAAGCGCGACCAGAACGCCTATTCCATGCCCTCGGCCAACCTCGCGCCGAGCCGCCGCCTGGACTTCAGTGTCGGCAACAGTTTCTTTCGCAATCCTTGGGTGATCGCCCCGGCGACCACCACCGCCCGCGATGGCCTGGGGCCGCTGTTCAACGCCAACGCCTGCCAGAACTGCCATATCAAGGATGGCCGTGGCCATCCGCCCGGCCCCAGCGCCAAACATGCCGTGTCGATGATCGTGCGCCTGTCGATTCCTGACCAACCGCACTACGCCAAAGTCATCGAGCAACTGGGCATCGTGCCCGAGCCGGTCTATGGCGGTCAGTTCCAGGACATGGCCGTACCCGGCGTCACCCCCGAAGGCAAAGTCCGTGTCGAGTACACGCCGGTGCCGGTGACCTTCAAGGACGGCACCCAGGTCGAGCTGCGCCAGCCAACGCTGCAGATCAGCCAGCTCGGTTACGGTCCGATGCACCCCGATACACGCTTTTCCGCCCGCGTTGCCCCGCCGATGATCGGCCTGGGCCTGCTTGAAGCCATCCCCGAAGCGGCGATTCTGGCCAATGCCGATCCCGACGACCGCAACGGCGACGGCATCCGTGGCCGGCCCAACCAGGTCTGGGACGATGCCCTGGGCAAAACCGTCCTTGGCCGTTTCGGCTGGAAGGCCGGACAGCCGAACATCAACCAGCAGAACGTGCATGCGTTTTCCGGCGACATGGGCCTGACCAGCAGCCTGCGGCCGATGGACGACTGCACCCCGGCACAGGTCGACTGTCTGAAAGCCCCTAATGGCAACGGTGCCAATGGCGAGCAAGAAGTCAGTGACAACATTGCCCGCCTGGTGCTGTTCTACGCCCGCAACCTGGCGGTACCGATCCGCCAGGACGTCGACTCGCCCCAGGTGCTGGCCGGCAAGAACCTGTTCCACCAGGCCGGCTGCCAGAGCTGCCACACCCCAAGTTTCACCACGGCCGCCGACGCTGCCGAGCCGGAGCTGGCCAACCAGCTGATCCGCCCGTACAGCGACTTGCTGTTGCACGACATGGGCCCGGGCCTTGCCGACAACCGCAGCGAGTTCGCCGCCAGCGGCCAGGACTGGCGCACCCCACCGCTGTGGGGCATCGGCCTGGCCCAGACCGTCAGCGCGCAAGCCGGATTTCTTCACGATGGCCGCGCCCGCAACCTGCTTGAAGCCGTGCTCTGGCACGGTGGCGAAGCCGAAGCGGCCAGGCAGCACGTCTTGACCTTCAATGCCGAGCAACGCACCGCGTTGCTGGCGTTCCTGAATTCACTTTAAGAGAGAGGAGCCGGGCATGTTCCGTCCTAAACTGTTGTTCACCAGCCTTGCCGCCCTCGCCCTCGGCGCCTGCTCGCCGCAGGACCCGCAGGCAGTGACCTCCGCCGCCATTGCCAAGCAGGTGATCCTGCCGACCTACAGCCGCTGGGTCGAAGCCGACCGCCAGCTGGCCGTCAGCGCCCTGGCCTACTGCGAAGGCAAGGCCGACCTGGCAACCGCCCGCGCCGATTTCCTGCATGCACAAAAAGCCTGGGCCGAACTGCAACCGCTGCTGATCGGCCCGCTGGCTGAAGGCAACCGCGCCTGGCAGGTACAGTTCTGGCCAGACAAGAAGAACCTGGTCGGCCGTCAGGTCGAGCAACTGGTCAGCGCCGACAAGCCGATCGATGCCGCGAGCCTGGCCAGGTCCAGCGTGGTGGTGCGCGGTCTGTCCGCCTACGAGTACATCCTCTTCGACAGCAAGCCAGACGTCGCCAGCGCCGAGCAGAAAGCCCGTTACTGCCCACTGCTGGTGGCCATCGGCGAGCACCAGAAAGCCCTGGCCGAAGACATCCTCAAAGGCTGGAACAACACCGACGGCATGCTTGCGCAGATGACCAAGTTCCCCAACCAGCGCTACGCCGACTCCCACGAGGCGATCGCCGATTTGCTGCGGGCCCAGGTCACTGCCCTCGATACCCTGAAGAAAAAACTTGGCGCACCCATGGGCCGCCTGAGCAAAGGTATCCCGCAGCCGCTGCAGGCCGAAGCCTGGCGTAGCCATTCCTCGCTGAAAAGCCTGGAAGCCAGCCTGACCGCAGCGCAAACCGTCTGGGTCGGTGTCGACAACCAGGGCCTGCGCGGCCTGCTGGGCAAAGACCAGAAAGCCCTGGCCGACAAGATCGACGCGGCCTACGCCAATGCCCTCAAGCTGCTGAGCGCCAATCAGAAGCCGCTGGGCGAACTGCTCGATGACGAAGCCGGACGCCAGCAGCTCAACGACATCTACGACAGCCTCAACGTCGTCCACCGCCTGCACGAAGGCGAGCTGGCCAAGGCGCTGGGCATTCAGCTGGGCTTCAATGCCAACGACGGTGACTGATCATGTTGCGACGCCAGGCTCTCAAACTCGGTAGCGTCCTGCTTAGCGCCCTGACCCTGGGCGGCTGGACCCTGTTCCGCGGCAAGGACAGCGGCCCCCTGCTGCTTTCGGCGCGCGACGACAGCGACGGTAAACATTACGCCGTCGGCTATCGCCTGGACGGCACCCAGGTGTTCGCCACCGAAGTGGCCCAGCGTTGCCACGACATCATCAACCACCCCGAGCAGCCGCTTGCCCTGTTCGTTGCCCGGCGCCCCGGTACCGAGAGTTACCTGATCGACCTGCGCGATGGTCGTTTGCTGCAGACCATCGCCTCGCAGCCGAACCGGCACTTCTATGGACACGCGGTGATCCACAAGAGCGGCGAATGGCTGTACGCCACCGAGAACGACACCACCGATCCCGGCCGTGGCGTACTCGGTGTGTACCGCTTCGATGGCGAGCGCCTGGTTCATAGCGGCGAGATTTCCACCCACGGCATCGGCCCGCATCAGGTGTCGTGGATGCCTGATGGCGAAACCCTGGTGGTTGCCAATGGCGGCATTCGCACCGAGGCCGAGAGTCGCGTCGAGATGAACCTCGACGCCATGCAGCCAAGCCTGGTGCTGATGCAGCGCGACGGTACGCTGCTGAGCAAGGAAGTCTTGCCGCAGCAGATGAACAGCGTGCGCCATCTGGCGATTGCCAGCGATGGCACCATCGTCGCCGGGCAACAGTTCATGGGCAGCGGCGATGAAACCGCCGAACTGCTGGCGATCAAACGGCCCGGCCAGGCCTTCCAGGCCTTTCCTGTACCCGAACAGCAATTGCAGTCGATGGCCAACTACACCGCCAGCGTGGCCATTCATAGCGAATTGCGCCTGGTCGCCCTGACCGCGCCACGGGCCAATCGCCTGTTCATCTGGGACCTGGATAGCGCGCAAGTGCGCCTGGATGCGCCGATGCCCGACTGCGCCGGCGTCGGTGCGGTGGCCGATGGTTTTGTCGTCACCTCCGGCCAGGGGCGTTGCCGTCTCTATGATTGCCGCAACAGCGAATTGATCGGCCAGCCCCTGCAACTGCCCTCCGGTCTGTGGGACAACCACCTGCACCTGGCCTGACGGCCTCACCTGATAAATAGCCGGGAACACAGGGTTCCCTGACCCGGTCAAACGAGTAATATTCGGCTACAGCGCACGTGGGCAGGATCGCCCGCAGTCGTGCCAAACGAACAATAAATCGTATCCAAGGAACTGGACTATGCTGCGCCGCCGCATGCTCATCATGTTAGGTGTTGTTTTGCTGCTCGTGCTGATTCTGGGGGGCTACAAGGCGTTCTCCATCTATCAGCAGGTCCAGATGTTCTCGGCCCCCAAACCACCGATCAGCGTGGCGGCGGCCGAGTCCAGCGAGCGCGCCTGGCAAAATCGCCTGCCCGCAGTCGGCAGTCTCACAGCCTTGCAGGGCGTCGACCTGCGGCTGGAAACCGACGGTACGGTGAAAACCCTGCAGTTCGAGTCCGGGCAGAAGGTCAGCAAGGGCCAACCCCTGCTGCAACTGGACAGCGATGTCGAGACCGCCTTGCTCGGTACCGCCCTGGCCGACCTCGGCCTTGCCCAGGTGGACTTCAATCGCGGCAGCCAGCTGGTCGGCAGCCAGGCGATTTCCCGTGGTGAGTTCGACCGTCTGAGCGCGCAATACAAGCGCAACAAGGCAGTGGTTGATCAGCTCAAGGCTGCCCTGGCCAAGAAAAGTATCAGCGCGCCCTTCAGTGGCACCATCGGCATCCGCCAGGTGGACGTCGGCGACTACCTGGCCAGCGGCACGGTGATCGCCACGCTGCAGGACCTGAGCAGCCTGTATGTCGACTTCTTTGTCGCCGAACAGGCAGTGCCCAAACTGAGCATCGGCCAGCAGGTGCTGGTCAGTGTCGCCGCCTATCCGCAACAGACCTTCCCCGGCACCATCAGCGCCATCAACCCCAAAGTCGAAGACAGCACCCGCAACGTACAGGTACGCGCCACCCTGGCCAATCCTGATGGCAAGCTGTTGCCCGGGATGTTCAGCAGCTTGCAGATCCTGCTGCCAAGCCCGCAACCCCAGGTGGTGGTGCCGGAGAGTGCGGTGACCTACACCCTTTACGGCAACTCGGTGTACGTCGCCGTGCCGAAAAAGACCGAAGACGGCCAGGTAATGAAAAACGCCGAGGGTCAGCCAGAGCTGATCGCCGAACGCCGTTTTGTCGACACCGGCGAGCGCCGCGATGGCCTGGTGGTAATCAGCAAGGGGCTCAAGGCCGGTGAGCAGGTGGTGACCGCAGGCCAACTGAAACTGACCCAGGGTGCGTCAATCAGCATCAGCCCGGACAAGACCCTGCAAGCCCCAGAGAACAACCACCAGTCGCGCGCCAACTGATCGAGGATGCGTCATGGCTTTTACCGATCCGTTCATCCGCCGTCCGGTGCTGGCCAGCGTGGTCAGCCTGTTGATCGTGCTGCTGGGCTTTCAGGCCTGGAGCAAACTGCCGATCCGTCAGTACCCGCAGATGGAAAACGCCCTGATCACGGTAACCACCGCCTACCCCGGGGCCAACGCCGAAACCATCCAGGGCTACATCACCCAACCCATGCAGCAGAGCCTGGCGAGTGCCGAAGGCATCGACTACATGACCTCGGTGAGCCGGCAGAATTTTTCCGTGATCTCGATCTATGCGCGGATCGGTGCCGACAGCGACCGGCTGTTCACCGAACTGCTGGCCAAGGCCAACGAGGTCAAGAACAAGCTGCCGCAAGACGCCGAAGACCCGGTGCTGAGCAAGGAAGCCGCCGACGCTTCGGCGCTGATGTACATCAGCTTCTACAGCAGCGAATTGAGCAATCCGCAGATCACCGACTACCTGTCGCGGGTGATCCAGCCCAAACTGGCCACCCTGCCCGGCATGGCCGAAGCGGAGATCCTCGGCAACCAGCTGTTTGCCATGCGCCTGTGGATCGACCCGGTGAAACTCGCCGGCTACGGCCTGAGCGCCAATGAGGTGACCGCCGCGGTACGCCGCTACAACTTCCTTTCGGCAGCCGGCGAGGTCAAGGGCGAGTACATCGTCACCAGCATCAACGCCACCACCGAACTGAAATCCGCCGAGGCCTTCGCCAACATCCCGCTCAAGACCAGCGGCGACAGCCGGGTGCTGCTCGGCGACGTGGCACGGGTCGAGATGGGCGCGGAAAACTACGACACCGTCAGTTCTTTCGATGGCACCCCTTCGGTCTACATCGGTATCAAGGCCACGCCCGGCGCCAACCCGCTGGATGTGATCAAGGAGGTGCGCAAACTGCTGCCCGACCTGCGAAGCCAGTTGCCGCCCAACCTCAAGGCCTCCATCGCTTACGACGCCACTTTGTTTATCCAGGCGTCTATCGATGAGGTGGTGAAGACTCTGGTCGAAGCGGTGTTGATCGTCATCGTCGTGGTCTTCCTGTTCCTCGGTGCCTTGCGCTCAGTACTGATCCCGGTGATCACCATTCCGTTGTCGATGATCGGCGTACTGTTCTTCATGCAACTGATGGGCTACTCGCTCAACCTGCTGACCTTGCTGGCGATGGTCCTGGCCATCGGCCTGGTGGTGGACGATGCCATTGTGGTGGTGGAAAACATCCACCGCCATATCGAAGAAGGCAAGACGCCGTTCGAAGCGGCGCTGGAAGGCGCCAGGGAGATCGCCATGCCGGTGGTGTCGATGACCATCACCCTGGCCGCGGTATATGCCCCCATCGGCTTTCTCGAGGGCCTGACCGGCGCGCTGTTCAAGGAGTTCGCCCTGACTCTGGCCGGGGCAGTGATCATTTCCGGCATCGTCGCCCTGACCCTGTCACCGATGATGTGTGCCCTGCTGCTGCGCCATGACCCGAACCCCAGCGGCCTGGCCCACCGCCTCGACATGCTGTTCGAAGGCCTCAAGGTGCGCTACCAGAAACTCTTGCACGGCACCCTCAACACCCGGCCGGTGGTGCTGGTGTTCGCGGTGATCGTGCTGTGCCTGATCCCGGTATTCCTGATGTTCACCAAGAGCGAACTGGCCCCGGATGAAGACCAGGGCGTGATTTTCATGATGGCCACGGCGCCGCAGCCGACCAACCTCGACTACCTGAGCGCCTACACCGACGAATTCGTCGACATCTTCAAGGCGTTTCCCGAGTACTACTCCTCGTTCCAGATCAACGGTTTCAACGGCGTGCAGTCGGGTATCGGCGGCTTCCTGCTCAAGCCCTGGGACGAGCGTGAGCGCACCCAGATGGAACTGCTGCCGCTGGTGCAAAGCAAACTCGAAGGCATCGCCGGCCTGCAGATCTTCGGCTTCAACCTGCCCTCATTGCCGGGCACCGGTGAGGGCCTGCCGTTCCAGTTCGTGATCAACACCGCCAACGACTACGCGTCCCTGCTGGAAGTGGCCGAACGGGTCAAGGAACGCGCCCAGGCCTCAGGCAAGTTTGCCTTCCTCGACATTGACCTGGCCTTCGACAAACCCGAGGTGGTGGTCGACATCGATCGAGCCAAGGCTGCGCAGATGGGGGTGTCCATGGATGCCCTCGGTGGCACCCTGGCGACCCTGCTCGGCGAAGCGGAAATCAATCGCTTCACTATCGAAGGCCGCAGTTACAAAGTCATTGCCCAGGTCGAACGACCGTATCGCGACAACCCCGACTGGCTGAGCAATTACTACGTGAAAAACCAGCAAGGGCAGATGCTGCCGCTGGCGACCCTGATCACCATCAGCGACCGCGCCAGACCGCGTCAGCTCAACCAGTTCCAGCAACTGAACGCCGCCATGATCCAGGGTGTGCCGATGGTCAGCATGGGAGAGGCGCTGGAGACCGTGCGCAACATCGCCCGCGAGGAAGCGCCACAAGGCTACGCCTTCGACTATGCCGGTGTCGCGCGGCAGTTCGTCCAGGAAGGCAGTGCACTATGGGTGACCTTCGGCCTGGCCCTGGCGATCATCTTTCTGGTGCTGGCAGCGCAGTTCGAGAGCTTTCGCGATCCACTGGTGATCCTGGTGACCGTGCCGCTGTCGATCTGTGGAGCGCTGATTCCGCTGTTCCTCGGTATTTCGAGCATGAACATCTACACCCAGGTCGGCCTGGTGACGCTGATTGGCCTGATCAGCAAGCACGGCATTCTTGTTGTCGAATTCGCCAATCAGTTGCGCCTGCAAAAGGGCTTGAGCGCCCGCGAGGCGGTGGAGGAAGCCGCAGCGATCCGCCTGCGGCCGGTGTTGATGACCACCGCGGCGATGGTGTTCGGCATGGTACCGCTGATTCTGGCCAGCGGCGCCGGGGCGGTGAGTCGCTTTGACATCGGTACGGTGATTGCCACCGGCATGTCCGTGGGCACTCTGTTCACCCTGTTCGTCCTGCCGTGTGTCTATACCCTGCTGGCACGAAAAGATGCGCCTGAGCCGGTGGGAGCGGGCTTGCCCCGCGATGCGATGTGACTGTCAACCTGCAATCGCGGGGCAAGTCGAGTCGTCGCACCGCCGCCCCCACCGGCTATGCATTAACCCGGCGCACGCCCACCCTGACTGAGACCGAACAGCAGTAACAGCAGGTCATGGTCCGGCTTGGCCTCCACCTGCGGTTTGATCAACCGTGGCAGCGGGCACTGCGCCGCGTTGGCGGCATGGCTCAACACCTCTGGCCCGGGTTCCTCCCAAGCCGCCACAGCAGCAGTAGCCGCCGCCAGGGCAGCCACAAGAAACAAACCTCGAGCGATTTCTAGTTTCATTGCTCTAAACCTTTGACAGCGCTGCCAAACGCCATCTGATAAAAATAGAGCAGCTTTTG
Source organism: Pseudomonas alkylphenolica (assembly GCF_000746525.1). NCBI lineage: Bacteria > Pseudomonadati > Pseudomonadota > Gammaproteobacteria > Pseudomonadales > Pseudomonadaceae > Pseudomonas > Pseudomonas alkylphenolica. Next base: position 1,046,146 of record NZ_CP009048.1, on the reverse strand, counting down.
CCACTCTGCGTCATTGAATGACGAATGGCGGCGCAATTGCTTCAGGTCATTGGCTGCAGCGCGTTGGCAACTGATGCGGCGGCGGCACTTTTCCAGGTCCAGCAGCGCTACTTCGGCTCGCGCTTCGTCGCCTTCACCGACCACCTTGATGAACACATGCTTGCCGTACAGGCAGCCATGCTGCCAATGGCCACGGTGCATACGCGCCAGGTTCTCGGCCAGGTCCTGCAGCATGCGCTCATGCAGGGTCTGGCTGTAACGCTCGCGCGCACCGTTGGCGTACCAGTTGTCGCAATCCTCAAAGCCGTCCAGGGCCTCGCTGACCAGCAGGGCGCGCCACTGATGGTCGGCATCACGCTCGACCCCGCAATAAACGATGTGCGGCACCCGCACACCCAATTGCTCAAAGCTGTTGAGCGCATCATATTCACGCAACACCGTCGGGCGGCCGAACGGGTGCATCAAACTGCGGTAGATATGGCCAATCTGACGTTTGGAATACAGCACCTGACCATTTTCACCACTCAGCCGCTGTACCCCACTTTCCCCACCCCGGCGCTGGTTGGGAGCCTCGACCCACTCGCCCTGCTGTTGCCAGAAGTGATCGAACCGGTTGTTCCCCGTCGTTGTCCCTGAGCGCTCTACCGCCATGCCCTGCTACCCCTTACGCAATACGTATACTCGCCACATGGCATAGAACGGTAAAAAGTCCAATCGTTCCTGAATGCGGAAACCGGCAGCCTGAAATTCTTCTTCAACCGTAGCAACCGGTAACACAAAGCGGTTTTGGTAACTGCCCTTTCCGGTCTCAGCGTAACGACGTTGTTCCAGCTTTTTCCGGCGCCAGGCTTTGAAGTTGCCGTCTACCCACAATGACAGAATCACACTGTCACGGGTAACACGTTGAAATTCAGAGAGAATTTCTTTGCGGTGGGCGGCCTCACCAATGTGGTGCATCAGTCGCATACAGAAAATGCTATCGACCGAGTTATCCGGCAAGTCGATAGCGAAGGCTGAGGTCTGCAAGGTGCGTACCCGCTCGACGATATGCGCAGGTTGCGACTTGGTGGCAGTCTCCAGCATGGCCTCGGAGTTGTCCGCACCAATGATCACTCGATTGGGCTTCTCCGCCAGCATCGGCCAGAAGCGGCCGGCACCACACGGCAAGTCGAGCACCAGACCAGGCTCACCGGCCAGCGCCAGGGCACGGCGGGCCAGTTGTTCATCACGTTGATGAGACAAGCGCCGAGCCAGGCCGTCTTGATGCTTGAGAAAGTACTCCTGGGCATGTTGCTGGTCGTACTTCTCGGAAAACTCGAGTTTGATGGGGCTACGCATGGTGCATCTCCTGACTCCAATCTGCCCACCTTAAGCAGGCAATCGTTGGCGTCAGGTCATGCGCATGTGAAAATTTCGTTAGTCGCCCTGTTAAAAGTTACAGAACATTTCACAATTACTCGATCGGACGGCCCGGAGCACGGGTCAAGTCGACACGAAAGCGGCAGCCGTGGGGCACCATCGCGGTCAAGCTGACGGTCCAGTTCTGGTCATCGCAAATCCGTTGTACCAGCGAAAGCCCCAGACCAAGACCTTCCCCGCGCCGCTCATCGCCGCGAACAAACGGCCGGAACATGGCTTCACGCTGCTCCTCGGGAATACCCACGCCACTGTCCTCGACCGTAAAACCTGCAGGCTCCAGGGTCAGGCGGATAAAGCCATAGTCCGTGTAATGCGCGGCATTGCGCAGCAGATTGCCCATTACCGCCTGCAGGAAGGTGGCGTTGTACAACGTCGGCAATCCCCCCTTGGCGTCATAAAGCAGCGTCAGACCTTTCTGCTCGATGGTGTCGCGCCAGACACCGACCAGATCATCGGCCACCTCCTTGAGGCTCGCCTGCGAGGCCACCGCGCCTTCATCGCGCTGGGCCCTGGCCAGCATCAGGAAGGTTTTCACCAGTTCCTGCATCTCTTCCGTGGCCCTGGCGATCCGCTCGACCTGCGAACGTGTACGCGGATCGATATTCGGGTTGACCAGCAACAACTCGCAGGAGCTCGCCAGTACCATCAAGGGCGTTCGCAGCTCGTGGCTGACATCGCTGGTGAACAGGCGCTCACGCGTCAAGGCATCGCGCAAACGCCCCAGGGTATCGTCAAAGGCCATGGCCAGCTGACCCACTTCGTCGGCGGCGTAATCCGGTGCCAGTGGCGGCGCCAGCCCCAGCAACTGGTCACGATGGCGCACCTGTTGCGCCAAGCGGATCACCGGCGCCATCACCCGTCGCGCCAGCACCCAGCCGAGGAACACGGCCAAAGCCAGACTGAGCACAAAGCCCACCACGACAATGGCAAACAGCACCCGCTCACGTTCTTCGAAATCACTCTGATCTTGCAACAGCACATAGCGCCGCCCGTCCACCACTTCGACCATGGCGTGATAGGACAGTTGCTCGCGGAATACTTCGTGAAAACCCGGATTAAGGTGACGCAGGTCCTTGGGCAGTTCGAATTCGTCACGTCCGCCGCTGTAGTAAAACAGCTGGTCCGGTCGCGGACGGTGGCTCCAGTCATTGACGCTGTCCATGCGCAGCAGGCGCTGCAGGTCTCCTCCCAGTACAGCCGAGATCAAGCGCTCTTCAACCAGATGCACGGTGGCCACGATGCCAAAGGCGAAGGCGCCGGCCACCAGCGCACTCATCAAGGCAAAGGCGATGATGATCCGCTGGGCAAGGCTTTGCTTAAACTCCATCACGGCCCTCGGCAAGGCGGTAGCCGACACCGTGGACGGTATGTAGCAGGGCCTTTTCGAACGGCTTGTCGATCACCTGGCGCAACTGATGGACGTGGCTGCGCAGGCTGTCACTGTCCGGGCAGTCATCCCCCCAGAGCGCCTCTTCCAGCACTTCACGACGCAGTACATGGGGGCTCTTCTGCATCAGCACCGCCAGCAGTTTCAACCCCACAGGGTTGAGTTTGAGCAGTTTGCCGTCGCGGGTGACTTCCAGGGTATCGAGGTCATACACCAGGTCGCTGACCTGCAAGGTGCGCCGTCCACCACCCTGAGCCCGGCGCAGTACCGCTTCGATACGCGCAGCCAGCTCCGACAGGGCAAATGGCTTGAGCAGGTAGTCATCGGCGCCCGAGCGAAAGCCTTGCAGGCGGTCATCGAGCTGATCGCGGGCGGTAAGCATGATCACCGGGGTGTCTCGCCGGGCGTCTTCACGCAGACGCTTGCACAGGGTGTAGCCATCGATCCCCGGCAGCATGATGTCGAGCACGATCAAGTCATAGTGTTCAGTGGCGGCCAGGTGCAAACCCGACAGTCCGTCCTGGGCACAATCGACCGTGTAGCCTTTAAGGCCCAGATAGTCGGCCAGATTGGCGAGGATATCGCGGTTGTCTTCAACCAGTAGAATACGCATGGGGTTCTCCCGTCCGGGGCATTTGCCTGCTTGGCAGGCGCAGCTTACGGCCATCGGTCACGCGCGGCTAGGTCGGCGCGACTTTATTGCAGGCTAACGTTTTTTTCACTCAGTCTTCACGGACAGGTTATAGCGGCCACCCGATAATTGCCGGTTGGGACTGTCCCTTCGACCTGCCTGGACCTGCCATGCCGCTACCTGCCCCTTCTCGCCCGCTCAACCTGTGGATTGCCCTCGGCATCCCCGCAGCCGCCGCACTGACACTCATCCTGCTGGAACTGACCTCACTGGACATGGACCTGGCCAAGCTGGCATTCGACCCGGTTGCCGGCCAGTTCATCGGTCGGCATAGCTACTTCCTCGAAGACATCCTGCATGACCGCGCCAAACAAGTGGTGATCGCCCTCAGCGTAGGAGCCATTGTGGCCTTCATCGGCAGTTTCTTCTGGCAGCGCCTCAAAGGCTGGCGTCGGGAGCTGGGCTATCTGGTCCTGGCCATGGGCCTGTCGACCAGTTTCGTCACCCCGGTCAAAGCGGTTACCGCCGTGCAGTGCCCCTGGAGCCTGAAGGAGTTCGGCGGCAAGGAAACCTACAGCGAACTGCTCAGCCCTCGCCCGGCCACCGACAAACCGGGTCGTTGCTGGCCTGGCGGCCATGCAGCCACCGGTTTCACCCTGTTTGCGCTGTTCTTCGCCCTGCGTGACCGCCGCCCACGCCTGGCCCGTGCCACCCTGCTGTTCGCGTTTGCTCTGGGCACTGTGTTTTCGATAGGACGCATGCTGCAAGGCGCACACTTTTTCTCACACAACGTGTGGACCGCGGTGTTCTGCTGGTTGATCAGTCTGGGCTGCTATTACTGGGTGCTGTATCGCAAACCTGTGGTGGTGGGAGCGGGCTTGCCCCGCGATGCGCTATTGACTGAAAGCCCGTAATCGCGGTGTAAACTGCACCGCCGCAGCACCGGGGATGCTCCGGACAACAGGCACAAAAAAGCCCCGCATTTAGCGGGGCTTTTTCTTAAGCGGTAAGGCTGGCTTACATCATGCCGCCCATGCCGCCCATACCACCCATGCCGCCCATATCAGGCATGCCACCGGCAGCACCTTCTTGCGGAGCATCAGCAACCATGGCTTCGGTAGTGATCATCAGACCACCGATCGAAGCAGCAGCTTGCAGTGCCGAACGGGTGACCTTGGCTGGGTCCAGGATGCCCATTTCGATCATGTCGCCGTACTCACCGGTAGCAGCGTTGTAACCGAAGTTGCCCGAACCTTGCTTGACCTTGTCGACCACTACGCTTGGCTCGTCGCCGGCGTTGGCAACGATCTGGCGCAGCGGAGCTTCAACAGCGCGACGCAGCAGCTGGATACCGACGTTCTGGTCTTCGTTGTCGCCTTTGAGCTCGGAGATGGCCTGCAGCGAGCGAACCAGCGCAACACCACCGCCAGGCACCACGCCTTCTTCAACGGCTGCACGGGTAGCGTGCAGGGCGTCTTCAACGCGGGCTTTCTTCTCTTTCATTTCGACTTCGGTGCCAGCACCGACCTTGATCACGGCAACACCGCCAGCCAGCTTGGCCAGACGCTCTTGCAGTTTTTCACGGTCGTAGTCCGAGGAAGTCTCGGCAACCTGAGTGCGGATCTGGGCGATACGCGCTTCGATGTCACCTTGTACACCAGCGCCGTCGACGATGATGGTGTTTTCCTTGGACAGGGTCACGCGCTTGGCGTTACCCAGGTGCTCCAGGGTAGCGGACTCCAGGCTCAGGCCGATTTCTTCGGAGATCACGGTACCGCCGGTCAGGACGGCGATGTCCTGCAGCATGGCCTTGCGGCGGTCGCCGAAGCCAGGTGCCTTGACCGCAGCAACCTTGACGATGCCGCGCATGTTGTTGACCACCAGGGTAGCCAGCGCTTCGCCTTCAACGTCTTCAGCGACGATCAGCAGCGGACGGCCGGCCTTGGCAACGGCTTCCAGAACTGGCAGCAGTTCGCGGATGTTGGAGATCTTCTTGTCAACCAGCAGCAGCAGCGGGCCATCCAGCTCGGCAACCATGGTGTCTGGCTTGTTGACGAAGTAAGGCGACAGGTAGCCACGGTCGAACTGCATGCCTTCTACGACCGACAGTTCGTTTTCCAGGCCCGAGCCTTCTTCAACGGTGATCACGCCTTCTTTACCAACTTTTTCCATGGCTTCGGCGATGATGTCACCGATGGAGTTGTCGGAGTTGGCGGAGATGGTGCCTACCTGAGCGATGGCCTTGGAGTCGGCGCATGGCTTGGACAGGGACTTCAGCTCTTTGACGATGGCGATGGTGGCTTTGTCGATACCACGCTTGAGGTCCATCGGGTTCATGCCGGCAGCAACGGCTTTCAGGCCTTCGCTGACGATGGCCTGAGCCAGAACGGTGGCGGTGGTGGTGCCGTCGCCAGCTTCGTCGTTGGCCTTGGAGGCAACGTCTTTGAGCAGCTGGGCGCCCATGTTTTCGAAGGCGTCTTTGAGTTCGATTTCTTTGGCAACCGACACACCGTCTTTGGTGATGGTCGGAGCGCCGAAGCTCTTGGCCAGAACAACGTTACGGCCTTTCGGGCCCAGGGTGGCTTTTACAGCGTCAGCCAGAACGTTGACACCAACGAGCATTTTCTTGCGGGCGGAGTCGCCGAATTTTACGTCTTTAGCAGCCATGATCGTTTAATCCTTGAATACTTTGGAGTAACGGGAAACCAGCGGAATCAGCCTTCGATAACAGCGAGAATCTCGTTCTCAGCCATTACCAGCAGGTCTTCGCCGTCAACTTTCACAGTGTTGCTGCCCGAGTAAGGGCCGAAAACCACCTTGTCACCCACTTTCACGGCCAGCGCACGCACTTCACCGTTGTCCAGGATGCGACCGGTACCTACAGCGACGACTTCGCCACGGTTAGGTTTTTCAGCGGCCGAACCTGGCAGAACGATACCGCCAGCGGTTTTCGATTCTTCTTCGCTGCGACGGATAACGACGCGGTCATGCAGAGGACGAAGCTTCATTGTCGATCTCTCCTAATTGTGGTTTTCATCGGCCGGTATCGACACCGGCGGGTTGATGCTTGCGGCGTAGCCGCTCGTAGCTCGCGGTGCGAACCACGCATGTAATGTCCGGGGCATTTCCCCGGAAACCTTGCGGTAACCCCTACATGAGGTCGCCAAGATCAATTACAAGGCTTGCTGATGAAATTTTTTAGCGATCCGCCCGCGCAATGCAGAACGGCCCCGTCGGGGGCCGTTCAGTCTAGCGCTTGCAGGGTTACAGATTGCGGGGGTCGCGTGGTTCGCGGGGATCGTGATGCTCGTACTCACCCTCGATCACGTTCGGCTGCCGAGGCTGGCCGCCAGGGCTGCCCGGGCGGGTCATGAACGGGTCATCGCCAAACGCCCGCTGGCGCATGGCCTGGGCTTCGGCACGCTCACGCATCTTGCGCCCGAGCAGGCGGCGGGTGAACGGCAGCAGGCAGATCAGGCCGATCACATCACTGATAAAGCCTGGCAACAGCAGCAGGCCGCCACCGAGGGCCAGCATCAGGCCCTGGAACATGTCCTCCGCGGGCAGTTCGCCACGCTGCAGGCTCTCGCGGGCACGCAGGGCGGTGGCCAGACCGGCCACCCGCACCACCAGCACACCCAGGGCGGAGCCGGCAATGATCAGCAGCAGCGCCGGGAAGAAGCCGATCGCGGTGCTGACCTTGAAGAACACATACAGCTCCAGCACCGGGAAAATCAGAAACAGCAATAGAAAAGCACGCATCAATGGTTCCTCTGCGCAAGATGTCCTTGCAGTACACCTTTAATGGATGCGCTCAACCGCTATTTCAACCCTGAACGCTTTCACGCGCTGGCCATTGATCGGCGCGAGCCAGAAAAACCAGGGCTTCGCGCACTTGTATCGGCGTATTGCAAGGTACGGCGAACGGCAGCCAGTACACTCCCTGGCCGATGCGCAGGTGCATGCCCTCGCTGTCGATGCCGACCATCTGCGCCGCAGTCCCCTGCGGCAGGCCGCTGAGCTGGACGTAATGCGCGATGGCATTGGCATGGTCGCTGTTCATGTGCTCGATCATGCTCAGCTCGGCCTTGCCGGCAAACGGATTGGCCAGGCTCAGGTGGTCGACCCAATGGATCGCGCCAAAGCCGCCAATATAGCGGTGACGTACCGGCTTGAGCACCCAGAAGTCGAAATCATGCGCCTTGTGATAATTGCTCGAATCGGGGAAATAGCGGTAATAGCGCTCGGCAGCGGCTTCGACCTGCGCCGGTTCCTCAAGCTTGTGGGCATGGGCCAGTACGGTCAGGCGACCAACGGCCTGCACATCTTCAGCGTCACGCTCACCGACCAGCAGCGAGCACTTGGGATCTTTCTGCAGGTTGTGGGTGTGCTGGGCGATGCGGCTGATCAGGATCAGCGGGTTGCCGTCGGCATCCAGGCAGTACGGCACCACCGAACCGAAGGGAAAGCCCGGCATCGACTTGGAATGGGTCGACAGGACTCCACGGTATTCCTTGAGCAGCAGCTCCCGGGCCTGTTGTGCGACTTTAGCGCTCACTGTGTGACTCCCGACGCGAGATCGTTTTGAAGGCTGGCCGCAGGTGAAGCGCGGCCATGAAGGTAACCGTCAAAATAATCATTATCGCCGGTGGTTGCCAGCAGACTTACCAGGTCACGCCAAAGCCTGCGGTGTAACGGGTCTTGTCCAGGTCGCTATCGCGGGTGCCACTGATGACATCCTTCTCGGCCTTGAGGTTGAGCGAAGCCCATTCGGTGACCTTGTAGCGCAGGCCGACTTCGGCATCCAGGGCATAGTTGGCCACGCCGTCCAGCGGTTTACCGACTTCACCGTTGGTGAAGAACTCGACCCGCTTGCCGATCAGGTAGCGGTTGTAGTCCCACTTCATGGCCAGGGAATAGAAGTTGTCCTTGCCACCATCGGCATATTCATAGTCGGTACGGTTGACCAGGGAGCCCAGGGAGAAGGCGCCCAGCTCATCATCCCAGAACTGGTAACCGGGGCCGGTACCCACGGTGCGCTGGCGGGCCAGGTCTTCGATATGGTCGCGCTTGTACTCAAGACGCCCTTGCCAGAACCATTTTTCGGTGAGGAAGCGGTCCAGCGCGTATTCGGCGCTCCAGTTGTTGGTGGTGGTGACGTCGTCCTTGCTCTCGCGGTTGTATTCGCCTTCGGCCTGGTGGCGCCAGCGGCCATGGCGGGCGGTGGTCTTGAAGTCGATGTCATAGTCATCGCTGTCGGACTCGGCGCGCTTGTAGTCCATGGCCAGGTCGACATTGCCCTTCCACGACAGGTCTTCGATCACCGGTTTGGGCTTCATGATCTGCTGGATACTGGCCAGCTCGACAGTCTTGGGCGCCTCGCCATTGGCCAGGGTGACCTTGCCATCTTCAGCGGCACTCAGCGATTTGGCTTTCTCGCCGGTGTAGGCGTCCTGCTTGACCAGCAACTCCTGGTCGCTTTCCAGCGTCTTGACCTGCTTCCAGTCCAGCGCGACCGAGCCAGCGTACTGAGTCTTGAGCAACAACTTGCCACCATCAAAAACGGTGATTTTGCCGCTGAGCCGGTCACCATTTTTCATCCACACCGTATCAGCAACGGCAGTAGAACAGGCAAAAACGGCGACAAGGCTCAACAAGACTCTAGAAAACATAAGCAAGGACGGACTCTGGTTTGCAAAAAAGTCGGGCATTATCCAGATACCCGCCCGTAGAGCAAGGACTGACCCACCCCATGCCAATGAGTTCAATTCCTGTTTGCCCGGTAAACGCCCCGGTTTCAGCGCTAACGCCTGCGAGGCTGCGATGAAGCCGACGCCTGGTGATCCGACAGAAAACGCGCAAGCCCGACGAATGGCACTCTATCTGGTGCTTGGCCAAGTGCCAGCGGGCAAGGTCGTCAGCTACGGCCAGCTTGCCGAACTGGCCGGGCTGGGACGCGCAGCGCGCTGGGTCGGACGTACCCTCAGTCAGTTGCCGGCCGACACCCAATTGCCCTGGCACCGGGTCCTGGGTGCCGGTGGACGTTTGAGCCTGGCACTGGGCACGCCCTCAGGCGACGAACAGCGTGCACGCCTGCGCGCAGAAGGTGTCACCCTGCACAATAATCGTGTGGATATGTTGCGCCATGGCTGGCGCCCGATGGAGCACAGCGGTTAGAGTGCGCGCTTTGTTTTCGTAAACTTGAGGCAGATGTTGGCCCATGCCCCGTAAAACCTGGCGCGCTGCGCTCGCTGCCTATGCCAGCCCGTCTACCTTGGTGCTGTTGCTGCTTGGCTTTGCCACCGGCTTGCCCTACATGCTGGTGTTTTCGACCCTGTCGGTGTGGTTGCGTGAGGCCGGGGTGGCCCGCGAGACCATCGGTTATGCCAGCCTGATCGGCCTGGCCTATGCCTTTAAATGGGTCTGGTCGCCACTGCTCGACCAATGGCGCCTGCCGTTGCTCGGCAAGCTCGGTCGACGCCGCTCCTGGCTGGTGCTGTCGCAGGTTCTGGTGGTAGTAGGACTTGTCGGCATGGGCTTTTGTGATCCGCAAAAACACCTGTCCTGGCTGATTGCCCTGGCCGTGCTGGTCGCCTTTGCCTCGGCCACCCAGGATATCGCCGTCGACGCCTACCGCCTGGAAATCGCAGACGATCAGCGCCAGGCCGCACTTGCCGCCAGTTACATGGCCGGTTATCGGGTCGCCGCGCTGCTGGCCACCGCTGGCGCGCTGTTCTTTGCCGAGGGTTTCGGCTCTACCGGCTTCAGTTATCTGCATAGCGCCTGGACCGGCACCTACGTACTGTTCGGCGTGCTGATGCTGCCTGCGGTGATCACCACCCTGATGATGCGCGAGCCGCCGGTCCCGCTGCGCACGCAGTTGTCGGCTGCCCGTTATGGCCTGGTCCATCAGCTGGTCTCGGTGTTCGTGCTGATCGTTCTGCTGGTGTCGGTACCGGCGACCTTCACCCAGTTGTACAACACCGATTTCGCCAGCGTGCTGTTCGACGGCACCAGCCTGCTCGATCTGCTGCTCGAAGACCGCGCCTTCCTGCGCGCGATCCTCTACATCACCCTGACCGCTCTATGCCTGTCGTCCATGGGCCGCCGCGGCCTGGCGCCGGTGCTGACGCCGGTCAACGACTTCATCCTGCGCTACCGTTGGCAGGCTCTATTGCTGCTCGGGCTGATCGCCACCTACCGGATGTCCGACACGGTCATGGGCGTGATGGCCAACGTGTTCTATATCGACCAGGGATTCACCAAGGATCAGATCGCCAGTGTCAGCAAAATCTTCGGCCTGATCATGACCCTGGTCGGCGCCGGCATGGGCGGCTTGCTGATCGTACGCTTCGGCATTTTGCCGATCCTGTTCATCGGCGGCGCAGCCTCGGCGGCCACCAATATCCTGTTCCTGATGCTGGCGGACATGGGCCCGAACCTGCAGATGCTGGTGGTGACCATTTCCCTCGACAACTTCAGCTCGGGCCTGGCCACCTCGGCATTCGTCGCCTACCTGTCGAGCCTGACCAACCTAAAGTTCTCCGCTACCCAATACGCGCTGCTGAGCTCGATCATGCTGCTCCTGCCGCGCCTGATCGGCGGCTACTCCGGGGTCATGGTGGAGAAGTTCGGCTATCACGACTTCTTCCTGATCACTGCCCTGCTCGGCGTGCCGACCTTGATCCTGATTGCCCTGCACTGGCACCAGGAAGCCGGCAAGGGCAAACAGATACCGGACGACAATCCGATCGCCGAGCAGCAGCGCCCCTGAGCCTTTCTGAGGCGAGTGCCGGTGTTATTCCGGCATCGCTTCGGCTTGCTCGGCGCAAGCCCCCAGAACGACCCTCAACGGCCATAGCGCCAGGATGCCCGCCATTCCCGCCGCCAAGGCGAAACTCAACAGGCTGGCACCGGCACCGAGCATCGCCAGCAAAGCGCCGCCCAGCCCCAGCAGGGCAATGGTAATCATCCCCAGCATGGCCGAAACCAGGCCCTTGCTCTGCTCGCTGGAGAACAGCGTCATGCGGTACAGCACGGCGTTGGCAATGCCCAGGCCCAGGGCGTAAACCGACAGCCCCGCCACCAGGCTGGGTACGCCGGGCACCAGCCAGGTGGCCAGCATCATGCCCAGCAGCCCCGCCAGGAAAGGCCAGAGCGCTCGCCGCACCAGGCTCTTGAGCGGGTAACGATCAGCAATGCGGTTGATGATCAGGTTGCCCAGGATCAGGCCACCAAACACCGGCAACTGCCACAGGGCATAGTCCAGGGTACTCAAGCCTTCATCGTGAATAAGCAGCACCGGCGACAGCCCGATCCAGCCGATCAATGGCAGGCCGACCAGGCCGAGGGCCGCGCTTCCCGCCACAAACTGGCGGTTGCCGAGCAATTGCACATAGCCGGCCAACAATGATTTCAGGTGGATCGGCTGGAACGCCAGGCGCGAGCCATCACGGCGCTCGACGCCCAGCGTCTCCGGCATGAAGCGGTACAGCGCCAGCCACGACAGCACTGCGCAAGCGCCGAAGATCACGAACAGCCAACGCCACGACACCCACTCCAGCAACAAAGTGCCAACCAGCGGCCCGAGCAGTGGCGAAAGCAGCGCGATATTGGCCAGTAGCGCCATCATCCGCACCGCGTCGGCTTCGCTGAAGGCCTCGTTCAACGCCGGGTAGCTGACTGTCACCACAAAGCCCAGGCCGATGCCCTGCAACAGCCGCAGCAGGTTGAACAGTTCGATGCCCTGAACCCAGAAAGCCGCCAGGCAGGTCACACAGAAAATCGCACAGCCCACCAGCAACAGTGGCCTGCGGCCATAGCGATCCGCCAGCGGACCGATCAGCCATTGCAGCAGCACACCACCAAGCAGGTACAAGTTGAGGGCGTGGGGAATGTACGCAGGACTGGCATCGAGATCGGCGACCACTACGGGCATGGCAGGCATCACCACATCGCTGGCGAGGTAGGTCAGCAGCTCGAAAAGCGCCAGGGTCATGGCGAAGCAGAAGGCTCGCAATGGCGTGATGTTGATCAGGGGGGTGAGCATGTTAGGACCGGGCAAACAGAGGTAAGCCAGCCTATATGCCAGAAACACCGGGGCGCAGGTAGCGCGAAGACGTGAACAAGTGTAATGGGGGGGGAGAAAGCATCGCGGGGCAAGCCCGCTCCCACAGGGTGCTCTGATGAACCTGTGGGAGCGGGCTTGCCCCGCGATCAGGCCGGTACTTACTGCACAGCAGCTTCCTGCACTACGCGGATCACCCGCTGCGGGAAGGGAATGTCGATACCCTCTTCCTTCAGACGATCACGCGCATGCTCGTTGAGCATGAACAGCACATCCCAGTAGTCAGCAGTGTTCACCCAGATCCGCAAGGACAGTGTGATCGAGCTGTCACCCAGCAGCGAAACCACGGCCTGTGGCGCCGGGTCCTGATGTACGCGTGGATCTTTGGCCAGCTCCAGCAACACCTGACGGGCCTTCTGCAGATCGGCCTCGTAATTGACGCCGACATCGAACACCACTTTGCGGGTCGGCTGACGGTTGGTGTTGGTAATGATGCCGTTGGACAGGCTGCCGTTGGGCAGGATCACCGTCTTGTTGTCACCGGTACGCAGCACGGTGTGGAAGATCTGGATGCTGTCCACAGTGCCGGAAACACCTTGAGCTTCGATCCAGTCACCCAGACGGAACGGACGAAACAGCAGAATCAGCACGCCACCGGCGAAGTTCGCCAGGCTGCCTTGCAGGGCCAGACCGATGGCCAGGCCGGCAGCACCGATGGCGGCGACAAACGAGGTGGTCTCGATACCGATCATCGAGGCAACACTGACCACCAGCAGAATCTTCAGAATGATGTTCGCCAGGCTGCTGATAAAGCCTTGCAGCGCCAGGTCGGCATTACGCAAGGCAAGCAATTTGCCCAGACGGTAGGTCACCTTGTTGATCACCCACCAGCCAATGGCCAGGGTCAGCAGCGCCAGCAACAGGCGGCTGCCGTATTCCATGATCAAGGGGATCCAGCTTTGCGACGTTTTAACCAGCTGATCGACTTCAGCACTCAAATCCATAATGTTCTCCTGATGCCGAAGCAAAAGCTGTAAAGATCACGCCGCAATCGTTTCAGCGGCCATAGAAACCTCGGACGCCAAAACGGCGCCAAGGTTCCCGAAATGCTTCGATCAGTCGCGGAAGTTGTTGAACTGCAGCGGCATACCGAATTCTTTGGCGCGCAATGCGGCAATGGCTTCCTGCAGGTCGTCACGCTTCTTGCCGGTGACGCGTACCTGCTCGCCCTGAATGGCGGCCTGGACCTTGAGCTTGGCATCTTTGATATGAGCGACGATCTTCTTCGCCAGCTCCTTGTCGATGCCTTCCTTGAGGGTGGCGTCCTGCTTCATCACTTTGCCCGAAGCGTAGGCATCCTTCACTTCCAGGCACTGCACGTCGATCTTGCGCTTGACCAGGGCCAGCTTGAGGATCTCGATCATCGCTTCGAGCTGGAATTCGGCTTCGGCAGTCAGGGTGACGGTCAGTTCCTTTTCCTTGAACTCGAAACTGCCCTTGCCCTTGAGGTCATAGCGACGGTCCAGATCCTTGACCGCGTTTTCCACGGCGTTGGTGACTTCGTGCTTGTCCAGTTCCGATACCACGTCGAACGACGGCATACCTTCTCTCCATAAAATAAACGCACGCTCGCGGCTCTGATGAAAGAGCGCGATGGAGCGCGCAGGGTTTGACGGTTAAAATACCGGCTCATTATAACGGTTGCGAAACGCTGATGAGCAGCATCTGGCATATTCTCGGCGCCGGCAGTCTGGGCAGCCTCTGGGCTTGCCGTCTGGCCCGTGCGGGCAAAGCGGTCCGGCTGATCCTGCGCGATGCAGAGCGCCTCAAGGCCTATGAAGCGGCGGGCGGCCTGACCCTGATCGAAAAAGACCAGGCCCAACTGCACGCGATTCCGGCGCAAACCGCACACGACACCACGCCCATTCATCGCCTGCTGGTCGCCTGCAAGGCCTATGATGCCGAGCACGCCGTCGCGCAACTGGCGCCACGCCTGGCCCACGGCGCCGAACTGATCCTGCTGCAGAACGGCCTGGGTAGTCAGGACGCGGTCGCCAATCAGGTCCCTCACGCCCGCTGCATCTTCGCCTCTAGCACCGAAGGTGCGTTTCGCCAGGCCGACTGGCAGGTCAATTTCGCCGGACACGGCTTCAACTGGCTGGGTGACCAGGCCAACCCGCTAGCCCCGGAGTGGCTCGATGACCTGAGCGATGCCGGTATCCCCCATGAGTGGACGCCTGACATCCTCACCCGACTGTGGCGCAAGCTGGCGCTCAACTGCGCAATCAACCCGCTGACCGTGCTGCACGACTGCCGCAACGGCGGCCTTGAGGAGCACCACTGTGAAGTGGCCACGCTCTGCGCCGAACTCAGCGAGCTACTGCAATGCTGCGGCCAGCCCGAAGCCGCCGACGGCTTGAGCGAAGAAGTTGAACGGGTGATCAAGGCCACCGCCGCCAACTACTCTTCCATGTACCAGGATGTTCGCCAGGGCCGGCGCACCGAAATCCACTACCTGCTTGGCCACGCCTGCCGCGTCGCCAGCCGCCACAGCCTTGAGCTGCCGCACCTGGAACGACTCTACCGGCGTCTGCTCGAACACCTGAGTGCACGCGGATTGCCCTGCGACTGAACGCAGCGTTACCCTGCCCTTTCACCCACAGACCGGGATCCCGCTATCACATGACGCTGCGCGAACGCCTGGAAAATCTGCCGGTCGGCCAGAAGCTGCTGGCCGCCCTGCTGGTACTGTTGATCACTATTTTGCTGGTGGCCAACCTGACTTTCATCAGCGCCGCTTACTGGATCTCCCAGGAGAGCATGGCGCCACAGGCGTTGCAGACCATCGGTCGACTGGTGGCCAATCCACAACTTGCCTCGCAGGCAGCCGACTCACCCGAGACCGCCAAGGCCCTGCTCAAAGAGCTCGACAGCTACACCCCCTTGCGGGCAGCCGCGGTGTACGGCGGCGATGGCAAACTGCTCGCACAGTTGCAGCATGGTGAGCAACTGCCCTTGCCTACCCGCTACCGCCATATCGAGAACTGGCGCCTGACCGAGTTTCGCAGCACCCAGCTGACCAAACTGACACGCCCCGGCAGCCCACCCGGCTACTTGCTGATGGTCGCCAGCAGTGAACTGCCGATGGCCTTCTACACCGGTATTCTCACCGCCAGTCTGGGCATCCTGGTGTTCAGTATCCTGTTGTGGATGATCATCGCCCGGCAGATCAAGCGCCTGATTACCCAGCCGATCAACCAGCTCGAACAACTGTCACGCCAGGTTACCCGCGAGGAAAACTACTCCCTGCGCGCCCAACGCGGCAACGACGATGAAATCGGCAGCCTGGCCGAAGCCTTCAATACCATGCTCACGCGCATTGAAGCGCGTGAACAGCAGCTCAAGCGCGCCCGTGACGAGTTTCAGGATGCCTATGACCAGGCTCAGGGCCTGGCCGAGGAAACCCGCCATACCAACCGCAAGCTCGAGCTGGAAGTCCAGGTTCGTAGCAAGATCGAGAAGAAGCTCACCGGCTTTCAGAACTACCTCAACAGCATCATCGACTCCATGCCCTCGGCATTGATCGCCCTCGACGAACAACTCTACGTGACCCAGTGGAATCAGGAAGCCAGCGCCCTGTCCGGCACGCCGCTGGACGAAGCACTGAACCAGCCGATCTTCCTCGCCTTCGAGCCGCTCAAGCCGTTCCTGCCGCAGCTCAAGGAAAGTGTCGAGAAACACCGGGTGGCGAAGATCGAACGGGTGACCTGGACCAAAGACGACGATGCCCGGCATTACGCCCTGACGTTCTATCCATTGATGGGCGGCGGCGGACGCGGCGTGGTTATCCGTATCGACGACATCACCCAGCGCCTGTCCCTGGAAGAGATGATGGTGCAGTCGGAGAAGATGCTCTCGGTTGGCGGCCTGGCCGCTGGCATGGCCCATGAAATCAACAACCCGCTGGGAGCGATCCTGCACAACGTGCAAAATATTCGCCGGCGCCTGTCACCGGACCTGGCGAAGAACCAGGAGCAGGCCAGCGAACTTGGCATCGACCTGCCCATCGTCAACCGCTACCTGGAAAGCCGCGAAGTGCCGCAACTGCTGGACGGCATCCAGCAGGCCGGGGCCCGCGCCGCCAAGATCGTCACCCATATGCTCAGTTTCAGCCGGCGCAGCAACCGCCAGCTGGCCCCCTGCGACTTGCCGGCGCTGATCGACCAGGCGGTGGAGATTGCTGGCAACGATTTCGACCTGACCATCGGCTTCGACTTCAAGGGCCAGGCCATCATCCGTCAGTTCGATCCCAACCTGGGACCGGTGCCATGCACCGCGAACGAACTCGAACAAGTACTGCTCAACCTGCTAAAGAACGCCGCCCAAGCCATCCACCTGCGTGAAGACGACAGCGAGCCGGGGCGCATCATCCTGCGCACCCGGCTCAATCCGCCCTGGGCGGAGATTCAAGTGGAAGACAACGGTGTCGGCATGCCGGAAGCGGTGCGTAAACGCACCTTCGAGCCGTTCTTCACCACCAAGGAAATCGGCCAGGGCACCGGCCTGGGCCTGTCGGTGTCGTATTTCATCATCACCAACAACCACAAGGGCCAGATGGAGGTGCAATCGGCACCGGGGCAAGGCACCTGCTTTACCTTGCGCCTGCCACTGGCCAACAGCTCGCCGACCGCGGTCGAGCCCCACAAAATGGAGTCATGAACATGGGCTTTCGCTTGTCGAAGATCTACACCCGTACCGGCGACAAAGGCGAAACCGGCCTGGGTGACGGCCGTCGGGTGCCCAAGGATCATCCACGGATCGAGGCCATTGGTGAGGTCGACAGCCTTAACAGCCAGTTGGGGCTGCTGCTGGCCGGATTGGCCGAGCACAAGCTGGAAGAAGTGATCGAGGTTCTGGCGCCCTGCCAACACCGCTTGTTCGATCTCGGTGGCGAGCTGGCTATGCCCAGTTATCAGGCACTGAACGCGGCGGAAGTGGAACGCCTGGAAGCGGCTATCGACCGCTGGAACGAGGAGCTGGGACCGCTTGAGAATTTCATCCTGCCCAGTGGCTCTGCGCTGATTGCTCAAGCCCATGTGTGCCGCAGCCTGGCACGCAGTGCCGAACGGCGCTGTCAGCAACTGAACAGTGTCGAGCCGCTGGCTGGGGTTGGGTTGGCATATATCAACCGGTTGTCGGATTTGCTGTTTGTGGCGGCGCGCTTGATCGGCCGGCGTCAGGGAGTAGCTGAAGTGCTTTGGCAGGCAGCGGCGAAACCGTAAGGGCCATCGCGGGGCAAGCCCGCTCCCACTGCTTGGAACTGTGGGAGCGGGCTTGCCCCGCGATGGATTCAGACCTCAGGCCAGAATGCGCGAATCCCCGCCACACCCTGAGCGCCATGCAGCCAGGCCTTCTCGCGCTCGGCAGCACCCACACCACCCAGCAGATACACCGGTTTGCTGAAGCCTTCGATCAACTGCTGTGCCTGCTCCCAGCCAAGCGGCTGCGCCTCAGGATGAGTCTGGGTCGCCTGCACCGGCGACAAGGTGACGAAATCCACCCCCATCTGTTCGGCCAGTGCCAGCTCTTCAGCGTTATGACACGACGCCGCCAACCAGCGCTCCGTCGGAAACGGCCGGCCTTTGCTGGCGTACTTGCGCAATTGCTCCGAGGTCAGGTGCCAGCCCGCAGAGGGGAAATCACCCAGCCATTCCAGCGGCCCCTTGAGCATCAACTGCGCCTTGCCGGCGCACAGGCCTACAGCGTCCACCGCCACGTCACGGTACTTGGGGTCGTACATGTTCGGGGCGCGCAGTTGCACCAGCTTGATCCCGCCAGCAATGGCCTTCTGAATTCCGCGCAACATCTGCGGGACTTCCAGGCCTTCCGGGGTAATCAGGTATTCACCCGGCAAGCGTGCCGCGGCGACGATCGGCCGATTGGCCTCGGGGAAGTCATACTGCGGCAGTTCACGCGCCGTCACCCAGGCCAGCGGCTGGCCTTCGGCGCCATGGGGCTCACCGGTAAAACCACTGACTTCCCAGACATCCAGCAACACCTGCTTGTCCGGGTAGTCGTGGTGGATCTTGATCAACGGCCGCGCGGCAGTCACGACGATGCCCAGCTCTTCGTTCAACTCCCGGGCCAGGGCGCTATCAACCGCCTCGCCATCCTCGACCTTGCCGCCCGGAAACTCCCACAGACCACCTTGATGCTGGGTATCGGCGCGACGGGCAATCAGGATTCGGCCATCCGCACCGCGAATGACCGCTGCGGCTACATGTATGCGTTTCACCCTTCACGCTCCGCCAGGCCAGCTTTTTGCCAGGCCTGAAAGGCTGGCCACTGGTAGATAGTCTCGATATAGGCTGCCGCTTGTGCAGGCACTTCCACCCGGTAGGTACGCAGGCGTACCGCGACAGGGGCGAAGAAAGCATCCGCCAGGCTCGGCGTGCCGAACAGGAACGGACCGGTTTCTTTGGCGGCCAGACGGCATTCGGACCATAGCGCGACGATGCGATCGATATCGACCTGCACGTCCAGCGGCATGTTCTCCAGCGCTTGATCGCGAGACAGGTCGAACGGCATGTTGCCGCGCAGGGCGAAGAAGCCGCTGTGCATCTGCGCGCAGGCAGAGCGTGCCTGGGCGCGGGCGGCAACGTCGGTCGGCCACAGGTTGGCTTGTGGATGACGCTCGGCCAGGTATTCGGCGATGGCCAGGGAGTCGGCGATGATGCCGTGCTCGCACTTGAGCAATGGCACTTTGGCCGTCGGGGAGTGCTCCAGCAGCCGCGCACGGGTGTCGGGCTGGTTGAGCTTGATCAGGGTTTCTTCATAGGTAGCGCCGGCCAGCTCAAGGGCCAGGGCGGCGCGCAGCGACCAGGAGGAGTACAGCTTGTCGCCGATGATCAGGTGGTAACTCATGGTTCGGCTCCATCAAGGGACTATCGCGGGGCAAGCCCGCTCCCACCGGAGAGGCTGCTGTCAAGACAGTTGCTCCCACCTGTGGGAGCGGGCTTGCCCCGCGATAAGGTCAGGTACGGTATTCGGCGTTGATCTTCACGTACTCGTGGGACAGGTCGGTGGTCCAGATGGTTTCGCTGCACTGGCCACGGCCCAGCTCGATACGGATGGTGATTTCCTCTTCGGCCATCACCGCCGCGCCCTGCGCCTCAGTGTAGGTGGCACTGCGGCCGCCTTTACTGGCGATGCAGACATCACCCAGGTAAACATCGATCAGGCTGACGTCCAGCTCAGGCACACCGGCACGGCCAACAGCCGCCAGGATGCGGCCCCAGTTCGGGTCGGAAGCGAACAGCGCGGTCTTGATCAGTGGCGAGTGAGCCACGGCGTAGCCGACGTCCAGGCATTCCTGGTGGTTGCCGCCGCCATTGACTTCGACGGTAACGAATTTGGTCGCGCCTTCACCGTCACGAACGATGGCCTGGGCCACTTCCATGCACACCTCGAACACCGCTTTTTTCAGTGCTTCGAACAGTGGACCGCTGGCCTCGGTGACTTGCGCGACATCCGCTTTGCCGGTGGCGATCAGCATGCAGCAATCGTTGGTCGAGGTATCGCCATCGATGGTGATGCGGTTGAACGACTTGTTGGCGCCATCGAGCATCAGGTCCTTGAGGACTGCGGGTGCAACCTTGGCGTCGGTGGCGATGTAACCGAGCATGGTCGCCATGTTCGGCCGGATCATCCCGGCGCCCTTGCTGATACCGGTGACGGTGATGGTCACGCCGTCATGCTGGAACTGACGGCTGGCGCCCTTTGGCAGGGTGTCGGTGGTCATGATGCCGGTAGCGGCGGCAGCCCAGTTGTTTTCCGACAGATCGTCCAGCGCGGCCTGCAGCGCACCTTCGATCTTCTCGACGGGCAGCGGCTCGCCGATGACACCGGTGGAGAATGGCAGTACGGCACTGGCATCGACGCCGGTCAGCTCGGCCAGCCTGGCGCAGGTGCGCTCAGCGGCAGCCAGGCCCGGAGCGCCGGTACCGGCGTTGGCATTGCCAGTGTTGGTCAGCAGGTAGCGCACGGTGCCCTGTACGCGCTGCTTGGCAAGGATAACCGGTGCTGCGCAAAAGGCATTGAGGGTGAACACACCGGCGACGCTGGAGCCTTCGGCGCAGCGCATGACGACCACGTCCTTGCGCCCCGGGCGCTTGATACCCGCTGAGGCGATGCCGAGTTCAAAACCTGGAACCGGGTGCAACGTTGGCAAAGGACCAAGACCAACAGCCATGTAAGCGCTCCTAGAAAAAATACACCGGGTCGAATAGGCCGGTGCTTGAGATGGAACAACGCCGCGACGGTACAGGACCGGTCGCGGCGTGGTGTTCGTGGATCAGCGGACTGCCGGGCAGACGAGGTTAGTTGATCTGACCGTGGCAGTGCTTGAACTTCTTGCCCGAACCGCACCAGCACAGTTCGTTCCGGCCCAGCTTCTGCTCGTTGCGCACCGGGGCAGCGGCGACGGCGACATCAGCGCCCTCCTCCTGCTCCTCGGTGTGCTCCAGGCCCGGGGCTGCAGCGTGCTGGAACTGCATGCGCGCAGCCAGCTCCTCGGCCTCGCGGCGCAGACGGGCTTCCTCTTCGGCAGGATCTTCGCGGCGCACCTGAACGTGCGAGAGCACGCGGATGGTATCGCGCTTGATCGAATCGAGCAGTTCCTGGAACAGGTTGAACGACTCGCGCTTATACTCCTGCTTCGGGTTCTTCTGGGCATAGCCACGCAGGTGGATACCGTGACGCAGGTGGTCCATGGTCGACAGGTGGTCTTTCCACAGATCGTCCAGTACGCGCAGCAGAATCTGCTTCTCGAAGGTGCGCAGGGCTTCGGCGCTGGCCTGCTCTTCCTTCTCGTTGTAGGCCGCCAGCAGCTCGGTCATGAGCTTCTCGCGCAGGGTTTCTTCGTACAGGTGATCGTCTTCGTCGAGCCACTGCTGAATCGGCAGTTTCACGCCGAAGTCGCTGGCCAGCGCAGCTTCCAGACCGGCCACGTCCCACTGCTCAGGCAGCGATTGCGGTGGAATGTGCTGAGCGACGGTGGCATCGAGCACTTCCTGACGGAAGTCGGCGATGGTGTCACCAATGTTGTCGGCTGCCAGCAGGCTGTTACGCATGTGGTAGATGACTTTACGTTGCTCGTTGGCCACGTCGTCGAATTCGAGCAATTGCTTACGAATGTCGAAGTTGCGACCTTCGACCTTGCGCTGGGCTTTCTCGATGGCGTTGGTGACCATGCGGTGCTCGATGGCCTCGCCGGACTGCATGCCCAGCGCCTTCATGAAGTTCTTCACCCGATCGGAGGCGAAGATACGCATCAGGCTGTCTTCCAGCGACAGGTAGAAACGGCTGGAACCTGGGTCACCCTGACGGCCGGCACGGCCGCGCAGCTGGTTGTCGATACGGCGCGATTCATGGCGCTCGGAGGCGATCACATGCAGGCCACCGGATTCAATCACCTGCTGGTGACGCTTCTGCCAGTCGGCCTTGATCTGTGCGATCTGCTCGGGCGTCGGGTTCTCCATGGCCGCGACTTCGACTTCCCAGTTACCGCCCAGGAGGATGTCGGTACCACGACCGGCCATGTTGGTAGCGATGGTCAACGCACCCGGGCGACCGGCCTGGGCGATGATCTCGGCTTCTTTTTCGTGGTACTTGGCGTTCAGTACCTTGTGGTCGATGCCTTCCTGCTTGAGCAGGTTGGACATGTGCTCAGAGGTCTCGATGGTGGCCGTACCGACCAGCACCGGACGGCCCTGGGCCATGCTTTCCTTGATGTCGGCAATGATTGCGGCGTACTTCTCTTCCGCAGTCAGGTAGACCAGATCGTTGAAATCTTTCCGGGCCAGCGGCTTGTTCGGCGGAATGACCATAACGTTGAGGTTATAGATCTGGGCGAACTCGAAGGCTTCGGTGTCAGCGGTACCGGTCATGCCGGACAGCTTGTTGTACAGGCGGAAGTAGTTCTGGAAGGTGGTCGACGCCAGGGTCTGGCTTTCGGCCTGGATATTCAGGTTTTCCTTCGCTTCGATGGCCTGGTGCAGGCCTTCGGACAGACGGCGGCCCGGCATGGTACGGCCGGTGTGCTCGTCGATCAGCAGGATCTGACCGTCCTGGACGATGTACTCGACGTTGCGATGGAACAGCTTGTGTGCGCGCAGGCCGGCATAGACGTGGGTCAGCAGACCCAGGTTATGCGCCGAATAGAGGCTCTCGCCCTCGGCCAGCAGGCCGACCTGGGCAAGCATCTCTTCGATGAACTGGTGACCGGCTTCGTTGAGCTCGACCTGGCGGCTCTTCTCGTCGATCTTGAAGTGACCTTCCTGGGTGACTTCGCCTTCGACTTCCTCGATGTGCTGCTTGAGGCGCGGGATCAGCTTGTTGATCTCGATGTACAGCTTGGAGCTGTCTTCGGCCTGGCCGGAGATGATCAGCGGGGTCCGCGCTTCGTCGATCAGGATGGAGTCGACTTCGTCGATCACGGCGAAATTCAGCTCGCGCTGGAATTTCTCGTCCATGCTGAACGCCATGTTGTCGCGCAGGTAGTCGAAACCGAATTCGTTGTTGGTGCCGTAGGTGATGTCGGCAGCATAGGCAGCGCGCTTTTCTTCCGGCGGCTGGAACGGCGTGACGACGCCGACGCTCAGACCGAGGAATTCGTACAGCGGACGCATCCAGTTGGCGTCACGGCGGGCCAGGTAGTCGTTGACCGTGACCACATGCACACCCTTGCCGGACAGTGCATTGAGGTACACGCCCAGGGTTGCGACCAAGGTCTTGCCTTCACCGGTGCGCATTTCTGCGATAGTGCCTTCGTGCAAGGCCATGCCGCCGATCAGCTGGACATCGAAGTGGCGCATGCCCATGACCCGCTTGCCGGCCTCACGCGCGACGGCGAAGGCCTCCGGCAGCAGCTGGTCGAGGGTCTCGCCTTTGGCCAGGCGCTCTTTGAACTCTGCGGTCTTGGCACGCAGCTGTTCGTCCGAGAGGGCCACCATCTTCTCTTCGAAGGCATTGACGGACTGCACCGCCTTGAGCAGGCGTTTTACCTCGCGCTCGTTCTTGCTTCCAAAAAGTTTTTTTAACAAAGGCGCAAACATATCGACAGGATCTTCCACACATAGGGATGGAGGGCGGCCCCGTGAGTCGCCCGTGCAGCCCTTATGGCCGCATGCGAACGAGCATTCTACCCGGAAACGACGGTGAGGAAAGTGGCGGATGTCCACGATGCTGGCACAGCGCTTAAACGGGGCTTTTTTACAATAAGGGCTTTTTTCACAACTTCAACCCATTGGCAACATGAAGTTTTTCCAAAGACACCCGGACAAGGCGTGCGTCAGGGGATCTGCTAAGATGCCGCTACTGTAACTTCAGGTGTCCTTTCATGGCTTTTCGCCCCTTGCCTGCCCGCGCGCCCGCTGTACTGTTGCGCGAAGCCCGGCCGCTCAAAGCCCTGTTCAGCCAGGCCCAGCGCCTGGCACAACTGCAAAAACTGCTCGACAGCCAGCTGCAGCCGGCTGCACGTGAACATTGCCATATTGCCTCCTGGCGCGAAGGTACCCTGCTGCTGATCGTCACCGACGGCCACTGGGCGACCCGCCTGCGCTACCAGCAAAAGCGCCTGCAGCGCCAGTTGCAGACCCTGGAAGCCTTCGCCAGCCTGACCCGGATCCTTTTCAAGGTGCAGCCGCCCACCACCCAGAGCCGGGCGGCCCCGCATACCGCCGATCTGTCCACGCGTGCCGCCGAGAGCATTCAGGCGACCGCCGACGGTATCAGCGATCCGAAACTGCGCGCGGCGCTGGAGCGCCTGGCCAGCCATGCGCGGGAAAAAGATGAGCAACCTCGGTAGGAGCGGGCTTGCCCCGCGAGGCGATGTGACTGAGAGATTGCTATCGCGGGGCAAGCCCGCTCCCACGGTTCTTGCCAAAGGCCCATAAAAAAGGCCACCCGAAGGTGGCCTTAATCACTAGAGAGAGTGTTCGAACTTACACTGCCGCAACCGGACGCATGTAAGAGATCGGTGCCGTACTGGCATCTTCGAAGGTCACCACTTCCCAGGCATCTTTTTCCTCGATCAGCTTGCGCAGCAGCTGGTTGTTCAGCGCGTGTCCGGACTTGTAGCCCTTGAACTCGCCGATCAGGCTGTTGCCCAGCAGGTAGAGGTCGCCGATGGCGTCGAGGATCTTGTGCTTGACGAATTCGTCTTCGTAACGAAGGCCGTCTTCATTGAGCACGCCGTCCTTGTCGACCACGATGGCGTTTTCCACGCTGCCGCCGAGCGCGAGGTTGTGCTTGCGCAGGTACTCGATATCGCTCATGAACCCGAAGGTCCGGGCGCGGCTGACTTCCTTCACGAACGAGGTGCTGGAAAAGTCCACGCTGGCACTTTGGGTCCGGTTACGGAACACCGGGTGATCGAAATCGATCTCGAAACTCACCTTGAATCCGTCGAACGGCAGGAAAGTGGCGCGCTTGTCGCCGTCTTCCACTGTCACTTCGCGCAGGATGCGGATGAATTTCTTGGCTGCGTCCTGTTCTTCCAGGCCGGCAGATTGAATCAGGAATACGAAGGGTCCTGCGCTACCGTCCATGATCGGCACTTCGGACGCGGAGAGCTCGACGTAGGCGTTATCGATGCCCAGGCCAGCCATGGCCGAGAGCAAGTGCTCAACCGTGTCTACCTTGGTATCGCCATTGACCAGTGTCGTCGACATGGTGGTCTCGCCGACATTTGCCGCGCGGGCGGGAATTTCCACCACGGGGTCGAGGTCGGCACGGCGAAATACGATGCCGGTATCCACAGGTGCAGGTTTGAGGGTCAGGTAAACCTTTTCCCCGGAGTGCAGGCCGACACCTGTGGCACGGATAATATTCTTCAGGGTGCGTTGTTTAATCATGGCATTGGCCGCTTCAGCGCAAATTGCGAACTGGTATCAACAAAGGCTGAGGATAATACCAGACCCGGCCTTTGCTGAACACCAATCACCCTTATACCCCTGATAAATTTCATCAATCGGCCTGACGACGCAGGAAAGCCGGGATGTCCAGGTAGTCCAGATCGTCTTGCGGATTGAGCTTGGCAGCAGCGGCTGCACCGGCATGCGCCTGATTGCGCATTACGGTCGGACGCTCCAGATCACGGTAGTTCACCGACGACTGTTCGTTGCGCACAGGGGCCGGAGCCGGCGTCTGCTGCTGCATCGAAGCGCTCTGCAGGGTGTTGTCGATGACCTTGACCGGCTTCTCGATCTTCGCGCCCAGGCCCGTGGCAACCACGGTCACGTGCAGCTCGTCACGCATGTCCGGATCGATAACGGTACCGACCTTGACCATGGCGTGATCGGAAGCGAAGGCTTCGATGATGCTACCAACGTCCGAGTACTCACCCAGCGACAGGTCAGGACCTGCGGTGATGTTGACCAGGATGCCGCGAGCGCCCTGCAGGTTGACGTCTTCGAGCAGCGGGTTGCGGATTGCTGCTTCAGTCGCTTCACGCGCACGGTTCGGACCGCTGGCGCAGCCAGTGCCCATCATCGCCATGCCCATTTCGCTCATCACGGTCCGTACGTCGGCAAAGTCGACGTTGATCATGCCTGGACGCTTGATGATGTCGGAAATACCGCGAACGGCACCGGCCAGAACGTCGTCAGCCTTGGCGAAGGCGGACAGCAGGCTGGCGTCTTTACCGAGGATGGTCAGCAGTTTTTCGTTCGGGATGGTGATCAGCGAGTCGACGCTGTCTGCCAGTGCACGGATGCCTTCATCGGCGATCTGCATGCGCTTGCGGCCTTCGAACGGGAACGGACGGGTCACCACCGCAACGGTGAGGATACCCAGCTCCTTGGCCACTTCGGCGATGATCGGCGCAGCACCGGTACCGGTACCGCCGCCCATGCCGGTGGTGATGAACACCATGTTGGTGCCCTGCAGTACTTCGGCGATGCGCTCACGGTCTTCCAGCGCGGCCTGACGGCCGACTTCCGGATTGGCACCGGCACCCAGTCCCTTGGTGACACCAGTACCCAGTTGCAGAATGGTACGCGCGCCGATGTTTTTCAGCGCTTGAGCATCAGTGTTGGCGCAGATGAACTCAACGCCCTCGATGTTGCTCTTAACCATGTGATTGACGGCGTTGCCACCGCCGCCACCGACGCCGATCACTTTGATGACCGGACTTTGCGGGACGTTGTCTACGAGCTCGAACATTTTCCCTCTCCTTACAGTTCTCTAGTTTTTGCGCCTACTACTACTGCTTTGAAACTTTTAAAAGTTGCCTTTGACCCAGCGTGTGAAACGCTCGAACGCCGGTGCTTTGGGTTCATCGCCATAGTTGTTGCTGCTGGTACCGGTGAGACTGACGCCGTCGGACTGTTTTTGCAGACCGTAGGTCAGCAAGCCCACACCGGTGGAATAAATCGGGTTGCGCACCACGTCGCTCAGGCCCCGAACGCTATGCGGCACGCCCAGGCGTACCGGCATGTGGAAAATCTCTTCGGCCAGCTCTACCGCACCTTCCATCTTCGCGGTGCCGCCGGTCAGGACGATGCCTGCTGGCACCAGGTCCTCGTAGCCGCTGCGGCGCAGCTCGGCCTGGATCAGGGTGAACAGCTCGTCGTAACGCGGCTCGACCACTTCGGCCAGGGCCTGGCGCGACAACTCGCGCGGCGGACGATCACCGACGCTCGGCACCTTGATGGTTTCGCCGGCACCGGCCAGCTTGGCCAGGGCGCAGGCGTAACGGATCTTGATCTCCTCGGCGTACTGGGTCGGGGTGCGCAGGGCCATGGCGATGTCGTTGGTCACCTGATCGCCGGCAATCGGGATCACTGCGGTGTGACGAATCGCGCCTTCGGTGAAGATGGCGATGTCAGTGGTACCGCCGCCAATGTCCACCAGGCACACGCCCAGCTCTTTCTCATCATCGGTCAGCACCGAGTAGGCCGAGGCCAGTTGCTCGAGAATGATGTCGTCGATTTCCAGGCCGCAGCGGCGCACGCACTTCTCGATGTTCTGTGCGGCATTGACGGCGCAAGTGACCACGTGGACCTTGGCTTCCAGACGCACACCGGACATGCCCAGCGGCTCGCGCACGCCTTCCTGGTTGTCGATCACGTAGTCCTGCGGCAGGGTGTGCAGGACCCGCTGGTCGGCCGGAATGGCAACTGCTTGAGCGGCGTCGAGAACGCGCTCGAGGTCAGCCGCACTGACTTCACGGTCGCGGATCGCAACGATGCCGTGGGAGTTCAAGCTGCGGATGTGATTGCCGGCGACACCAACGAACGCCGAGTGGATCCGGCAGCCGGCCATCAGCTGGGCTTCTTCCACCGCACGCTGGATCGACTGCACGGTCGATTCGATATTGACCACCACACCCTTCTTCAGCCCGCGCGAAGGATGGGTGCCGATACCGACGATTTCCAGGGTACCGTCGGCCGCGACTTCGCCTACCAGCGCCACTACCTTGGAGGTGCCGATATCGAGCCCGACGATCATTTTGCCGCTATGCGCATTTGCCATGGTCCTGCCTCTCTCTAATTCTTCGCAACGGCGGGTTGGGCCGTCGTCGGTGCAATCGGTTCCCGCCAGCCAACGGCCAGGCCATTGGCATAACGCAGATCGATGCGGGCGATGTTCGTGATCTGTTCTTTGAGTGTCTTGTCGTAAATGGCAATGAAACGGCGCATTTTTTCCACCAGATGGTCGCGCCCCAGCAGCAGTTCAACACCTGGCCCGGCGCTGCCGGCGCCAGTGGTCAGGAACCAGCTGCCGCGCTCGCGCACTTCCAGCCGGGCAATCGAAAAGCCCATTGGCCGCAACATCTGGCTCAGTACCTGATATTGCTGCATCACTTGTTGCTGCGCCCGCTGCGGCCCGAACAGCTGCGGCAGGTGCTCATAGTTGGCCAGTTCGCGCGGGGTGAAGGCCTGGCCCTGGTTATTGAGCAAGGCCTCTTCGCCCCAACGCGCCACCGGCAACTGTTCTTCCAGGCGGATCACCACTTCGTCCGGCCACACCCGGCGTACTTCGGCATGGGCGATCCAGGGCATCTGCTCAAGCTCGGCGCGCATGCTCGCCAGGTCAACGGTGAAGAAGCTGGCCGCCACATAAGGGGCGATCCGCTGCTGCACCGCTTGCTGGCTGATGTAGCTGAGGTCGCCCTGCACGGCGATCTTGGTGATCGGCCGGTCAGCGTACGGCATCAGCCGTTGCGCACCTTCATAGGCAGCGAAACCTGCGGCGACCAGCAGCACCGGCCAGAGCAGGCGCTTGAAAACGCTGAAATTGGCCTTGGGCAGGCGCGCCGACAGTGGCTCCTTGGCCACCATCCGGCTGGCACCACGCGGCACCGGCTTGTTGCGGCCGGTGGCGGGTTGCTGATGACGTAACATCGCGCCTTGCATGGGCTTAACCTCGCGCCTCGACGCTGGCCGCCAGGATTGCCAGCACCAATTGCTGGAAGTCCAGACCGGCCGCGCGTGCCGCCATAGGGACCAGGCTGTGATCCGTCATGCCTGGTGCGGTGTTGACTTCGAGCAGCCAGAAACGCCCCTGCTCGTCCTGCATAACGTCCAGCCGCCCCCAGCCAGCGATGCCGATGGCGTCGCAGGCACGGGCGGTCAGGTCGATCAGTTCGTTTTCCTTCTCCGCGCTCAAGCCACACGGGATCCGGTACTGGGTATCGGAAGCCAGGTACTTGGCGTCGTAGTCGTAGAAAGTGTGCGGCGTGCCCAGCGCGATCGGTGGCAATACCTGGCCACGCAGGGTCGCCACGGTGAACTCCGGACCGTGAATCCATTGTTCGACCAACACTTGCGAATCGTAGGTAGCGGCGTCCTTCCAGGCGGCGATCAATTCGTCGACACCGTTCACTTTCGCCATACCGATACTGGAGCCTTCATGGGCCGGTTTGACGATCAAAGGGAAGCCCAGTTCCGCACCTGCAGAAATACAGTCGGCTTCGCTGGTCAGCACGGCATGACGCGGGGTCGGAATACCCAGGCTGTGCCAGACCTGTTTGGTCCGCAGCTTGTCCATGGCCAGCGCCGAAGCGAGGATGCCACTGCCGGTGTAAGGGATGCCCAGACACTCCAGCAGGCCCTGCATGCTGCCGTCTTCACCGCCACGGCCGTGGAGGATGATGAAGGCACGGTCGATCTTCTCGCTTTGCAGGCGATCGAGCAGGTCATCGCCCACATCGATTGCGACCACGTCGACACCGGCGCTGGTCAGCGCTTCGATGACTGCTGCCCCGGACTTCAGCGAAACTTCGCGTTCGGCACTCTTGCCGCCGTAAAGCACGGCAACGCGGCCGAAGTCTTTCGCGGCAATGGTCGAGTGCAATGTGGCGTATGCGTTATCAGTCATTTCGACTTCCCCTGACTGGCAACAGCACCAGCGAACAACGGACTCTTGAGTAATTGCGGGGCCAGGCCACCGATATCACCGGCACCCTGGCACAGCAGGATGTCGCCGGCGCGCAGCAACGGCTTGACCAGCGGCGCCAGTTCGATGCCGCGCTCGATGTAGATCGGATCAAGCTGGCCGCGCTGACGGATGCTGTGGCACAGCTGACGGCTGTCGGCACCAGGAATCGGCTCTTCGCCGGCCGGGTAGACCTCCATCAGCAGCAGGACATTGGCGTCAGCCAGGACCTGGACGAAATCGTCGTACAGGTCACGGGTGCGGCTGTAACGGTGCGGCTGGTAGACCATCACCAGACGGCGCTCCGGCCAGCCACCGCGCACGGCTTTGATGACCGCAGCCACTTCGGTCGGGTGGTGACCATAGTCGTCGACCAGCATGACGCTACCACCGTCTACTGGCAGTTCGCCGTAGACCTGGAAGCGTCGCCCTACCCCCTGGAACCCCGACAGGCCCTGGACGATGGCTTCATCGCTGATGCCTTCGTCGGTAGCGATGGCGATGGTTGCCAGGGCGTTGAGCACATTGTGGTTGCCCGGCATATTGACCGACACGTCCAGCGGCTCGCGGTCGCGGCGCAGCACGGTGAAGTGGGTCTGCATGCCCGACTGGCGAACATTGATCGCGCGCACGTCGGCTTCTTCGCTGAAGCCGTAGGTGACCGCCGGGCGCTTGACCTGCGGCAGGATCTCGCGCACCACCGGGTCATCCAGGCACATCACGGCCAGGCCGTAGAACGGCAGGTTGTGCAGGAACTCGACGAAGGTTTTCTTCAGCTTGTTGAAGTCGCCTTCATAGGTCGCCATGTGGTCGGCGTCGATGTTGGTGACCACGGCCACCAGCGGCTGCAGGTGCAGGAAGCTGGCGTCACTTTCATCAGCTTCGGCGATCAGGTAGCGGCTGGTGCCAAGCTGGGCATTGGTACCCGCTGCATTCAGACGGCCACCGATGACGAAGGTCGGATCCAGGCCACCCGCAGCAAACACCGAGGCCAGCAGGCTGGTGGTGGTGGTCTTGCCATGGGTACCGGCGACGGCGATGCCGTGGCGGTAGCGCATCAGTTCGGCGAGCATTTCGGCGCGCGGCACTACCGGAATACGCCGCTCAAGGGCGGTGGCGACTTCCGGGTTGGCCGGGTTGATGGCGCTGGAAACCACCAGCACATCGGCGCTGGCAGCGTTCTCGGCGCGGTGACCGATGAAGATTTGCGCCCCGAAGGACTCCAGGCGCTGAGTAACCGCCGAAGTCTTGAGGTCCGAGCCCGATACCTGGTAACCCAGGTTCAGCAGCACTTCGGCGATTCCGCACATGCCCACGCCGCCGATACCGACGAAGTGGATGCGGCGGATACGGCGCATTTCTGGCTGTGGCATGGCTTTCTTGCTTTCAACCATGGGCCACCTCCAGGCAGATATCGACCACGGTGCGGGTGGCCGCAGGTTTAGCCAGGCGCCGGGCAGTGGCGGCCATGGCGGAGAGTTTTTCCGGTTGCATCAGCACCTCGTTCAGGCGTTCAGCGAGTTGCGCTGCGCCAGTTGTCGCTTGTGGCATCAGGAAGGCAGCGCCTTCGCGGGCCAGATAATGGGCGTTGTGGGTCTGGTGATCGTCGATGGCATGGGGCAACGGCACCAGCATCGATGGCAAGCCGGCCGCAGCCAGCTCACTGACGGTCAGCGCGCCTGCGCGGCAGACCACCAGATCGGCCCAGGCGTATGCCTTGGCCATGTCCTTGATAAAGGGCTCTACCTGAGCCTCGACTCCAGCCTCGCGATAGCGCTCGGCGGTAATCTGGTCGTGCTGTTTACCCGCCTGGTGGAACACCTCGGGACGAATGTCCGCGGGCACCTGGGCCAGGGCTTGGGGCAGCAATTTGTTCAACGGTTCGGCGCCCAGGCTTCCGCCCAGCACCAGCAAGCGTGGCCGACGCGCGCCCAGGGGCTCGCGCGGGGTGTCCAGGAACAGTTCGCTGCGCACCGGATTGCCGGTGGTGCGCAACTTCTCGGAAGCCGTGAAGGTCCCGGGGAAAGCTTCGCAGACTCGGCCGGCCAACGGCACCAGCAGCCGATTGGCGGTTCCGGCGCGGGCATTCTGCTCGTGGACCACTACAGGTACACCACAAAGCCGGGCGGCAACGCCTCCCGGGCCGGTCACGTAACCACCGAAACCGATCACGCAGACCGGCTTGAGCTGGCGAATGATGCGCCGCGCCTGCAGTACCGCCTTGACCAGGGTAAATGGCGCCTTGAGCAGCGACAGCTTGCCCTTGCCGCGCAGGCCGGTGACTTGAATCAGGTGCAGCTGCAGGCCCGCCTGAGGTACCAGTTCGTTCTCGATGCCACGCGGAGTGCCCAGCCAGTGCACGGTGTAACCACGCGCCTGGAACTCACGGGCACAGGCCAGTGCCGGGAACACGTGGCCCCCGGTACCGCCTGCCATGATCAGTACATTCTTGCCGTCAGCGGCCATGATTCGGCTCCTCGGCAAAATCGCTTTCATTGAATTCGTGCTCTTCGCTACCCAGATGGGTGCGACTCTCCCACTCGATCCGCAGCAACAGCCCGACACAGGCGCAGCAGATCACCAGCGAGCTACCGCCGTAGCTGAGGAACGGCAAGGTCAGACCCTTGGTTGGCAGCAGACCGACGTTCACGCCGATGTTGATCAGGAACTGGCCAATCCACAGGAACGCCAGGCCAAAGGCCACATAGGCGGCAAAGAACTGCTTGGCTTTCTCGGCCCACAAACCGATGTACAAGGCGCGTACGGTGACAAATACGAACAGCGCCACGGTAAGCAGCGAACCGACTACACCCAACTCTTCGGCCAGTACCGAAAACACGAAGTCGGTGTGCGCCTCGGGCAGGTAAAACTGCTTTTGCACGCTGTTGCCAAGGCCGACACCCAGCCACTCGCCGCGCCCGAAGGCGATCAGTGCCTGGGTCAGCTGGTAGCCGGAGCCGAACTGGTCGGACCAGGGGTCGGTAAAGGTAACAAGCCGCGCCATCCGGTAGGGCTGGGCCTGGACCAGGACGAACACCGCGCCCACCGCCAGCAGCACCATCAGGCTGAAGCGAAACAACCCCACCCCACCGAGGAAAAGCATCGCCGCCGCCGCGCCCATCATGACCACGGTGGCACCGAAGTCAGGCTCCATCAGCAATAGGCCGGCCATAGGCAACAGAACGATGAACGGCTTGAAGAAACCCATCCAGCTTTCGCGTACTTCCTTCTGGCGACGCACCAGGTAACCGGCCAGGTAGATCACCACGAAGACCTTGGCGATTTCCGAAGGCTGGACGTTGAAGAAGCTGAAACCGATCCAGCGCATCGAACCGTTCACTTCGCGGCCGATGCCTGGCACCAGTACCAGCACCAGCAAGCCAAAGGCGCCGACCAGCATGGTAAAGCCCATTTTCTGCCAGGTGGCGATCGGCACCATCATGGTGACGATGCAGGCAAACACGCCAATGGCCACGTACACCAGGTGACGGAACATGTGATACAGCGGGTTACCCGACTGCGCAGCGGCCACTTCCGAGGACGCCGAGGTGATCATCACCAGGCCAAGGCCGAGCAACGCCAGACAACCGGCGAGCATGGCGAAATCGAGGTCGATGCCGCGACCGCTGATCAGCGGCGACGGATAGGGCTTGATGATGCCGAAGATCATGCCAGCCCTCCTACGGCTTGGGCGAACAGCCGCCCACGCTCTTCAAAGTTCTTGAACATGTCGAGACTGGCGCAGGCCGGCGACAGCAGCACGGCATCGCCAGGCTGGGCCAGCTCGGCACATTGCTGCACAGCTTCTTCGAGGCTTTTCACCCGGACCAGCGGTACGCTGTCGCCCAGCGCTTGGGCCAGGCGTTCGGCATCGCGTCCCAGCAGCACGACAGCGCGGCAGTGCGCCGCTACCGGAGCACGCAGAGCGCTGAAATCCGCACCTTTGCCATCGCCGCCAGCAACCAGTACCAGCTTGCCGTCGATATCGGCGCCCAGGCCTTCAATGGCGGCCAGAGCGGCACCGACGTTGGTGGCCTTGGAGTCGTCGTACCAGTTCACGCCGTCGCGTTCACGAAGCCACTGGCAACGGTGCGCCAGACCGGCGAAGGTGCGCAGGCTGGACAGCATGGCGTCCATCGGCAAGCCGACCGCATGCCCCAGGGCCAATGCCGCCAGGGCGTTGGACTGGTTGTGCGAACCACGGATTTTCAGCTCGCGCACTGGCATCAGGTTCTGGAACTCGAACGCCAGGTACTTTTCGCCATTCTCTTCGCGCAGGCCAAAGGCCTTGAAGTCAGGCGTGTTCAGACCGAAGGTCCACACCGGCTGGTTCTCGGCCAGCAACGGGCGGCTCAGGGCGTCCTGACGGTTGACCACCACTTGCCGTGCGCCACGGAAGATCCGGTGCTTGGCCAGGTGATAGGCCGGCAGGCCGCTGTAGCGGTCCATATGGTCTTCGCTGACATTGAGCACGGTGGCGACTTCAGCGTTGAGCTGGTCGGTGGTTTCCAGCTGGAAACTCGACAGCTCCATCACATACAGCTCGACGTCGTCGCTGAGCAGGTCCAGCGCCGGGGTACCGAGGTTGCCGCCGACAGCCACACGCTTACCGGCCGCTGCCGCCATTTCGCCGACCAGCGTGGTCACCGTGCTTTTCGCGTTGGAACCGCTGATGGCGATGATCGGCGCCTTGGCGTTACGGGCAAACAGCTCGATATCACCGGACAGCTTCACGCCACGGGCAGCGGCTTGCTGCAGCGCCGGCGTGGCCAGGGCCAGGCCAGGGCTGACATACAGCTCGTCGGCACGGCAGAGAAACTCTACATCCAGCTCGCCACAGCGCACTTCCACCTGCGGGTAATCGCGGCGCAGGGTTTCCAGTTCCGGTGGTTGTTCACGGGTGTCGGCGACCGCAAAGGCAACGCCCCGGCTCGCCAGGAAGCGAACCAGGGACATGCCGCTCTTGCCGAGGCCGACAACGATGCGGAAGTGGTCAGAAGCGATCAGTGACACGCGTTTCTACCTCAGTTTCAGGGTGGCAAGGCCGATCAGCACCAGAATCACGGTGATAATCCAGAAACGGACAATCACCCGCGGCTCGGGCCAACCCTTGAGTTCAAAGTGGTGGTGGATCGGGGCCATGCGGAACACACGCTTGCCGGTCAGCTTGAACGAAGCCACCTGGATCACTACCGACAGGGTCTCCATGACGAACACGCCGCCCATGATGAACAGGACGATTTCCTGACGAACGATGACCGCGATGGTGCCCAGCGCCGCACCCAGTGCCAGGGCACCGACGTCGCCCATGAACACTTGGGCCGGATAGGTGTTGAACCAGAGGAAGCCCAGACCGGCACCGATCAGTGCGCCGCAGAATACGATCAGCTCACCGGCGCCCGGCACGTAAGGAATCAGCAGGTATTCGGCGAATTTCACGTTGCCCGACAGGTAGCAGAAGATACCCAGGGCGCCGCCGACCATGACCGTTGGCATGATCGCCAGGCCGTCGAGGCCGTCAGTCAGGTTCACCGCGTTGCTCGAACCGACGATGACGAAGTAGGTCAGCACCACGAAACCGATACCCAGCGGGATGGTGACATCCTTGAGCATCGGTACGATCAGCGAGGTTTCGACGCTGCTCGGAGCAGTCATGTACAGGAAGATCGCCGCGCCCAGGCCGAACACCGACTGCCAGAAATACTTCCAGCGGCTTGGCAGGCCACGCGAGTTCTTCTCGATCACCTTGCGGTAGTCATCGACCCAGCCGATGGCGCCGAACAGCAAGGTAACGATCAACACTACCCAGACATAACGGTTGCTCAGGTCGGCCCACAGCAAGGTGCTGATACCGATAGCCGAAAGTATCAGCGCACCGCCCATGGTCGGGGTGCCGGATTTGGACAGGTGCGATTGCGGGCCGTCGTTACGAACCGCTTGACCGATCTGGCGAATCTGCAGGGTACGAATCATCCAGGGGCCCAACCACAGGGCCAGCGACAACGCGGTCAGTACACCCAGAATCCCGCGCAGGGACAGGTACTGAAAGACCGCGAAGCCTTTGTAGAACTGTTGCAGATACTCAGCCAGCAGCAGCAGCATTAATGTTTCTCCCCGCTGGAACCGCACAAAGCCGCCACGACGTTTTCCATCGCAGCGCTGCGCGAACCCTTGATCAAAATAGTGGTGTTGGTGGCCTGCTCGCCGCGAACGGCGTCGATCAGGTCAGCTTGATTAGCGAAATGTCGGGCATTGGCGCCAAACGCTGCCACTGCGTGAGCCATGTTCGGCCCCACCGCATACAGCGCCGATACTTTATCTTTGGCGTAGTCGCCTACCTGCCGATGCCCTTCCTCAGCCCACTGGCCCAATTCGCCGATATCCCCGAGCACCAGGACGGTGCGTCCGGAAAAGCCGGCGAGTATATCAACGGCAGCGCACATGGAGGTGGGGTTTGCATTGTAAGTGTCGTCAATCACCCGCACGCCGTTCGGCGCCATCTGCACGACAGTGCGGCCCTTGACCGGTTGCACGGTATTCAAGCCCTGGACGATTCCGTCCAGCGTCAGACCAAAGGCATGTGCGGCGGCAGCAGCGGCCAGCGCGTTGCTGACGTTATGGGTACCGAGCAGATTGAGCTGGACCCGCGCCACACCCAATGGACTGTGCAGGTCGAAAGACGGGCAACCGCGCTCATCCTGAGCGAGATCAGCGGCATGGAAATCTGCGCTAGCGTTGTTCAACGCGAAAGTCAGCACTTGGCGATTACCGGCGCGCTGTTTCCAGATGCCGAAGGCCTTGTCATCAAGGTTCAATACTGCCACGCCATCCTGACCCAAACCTTCGAGGATCTCGCCCTTGGCTTCGACAATCTTCTCCGGGCCGCCGAACTCGCCGACATGCGCAGTGCCGGCATTGTTGATCAACGCCACTTGTGGCTTGGTCAGAGCAACGGTGTAGGCAATCTCGCCAATGCGCGAGGCACCCAGCTCGATGACCGCCGCGGTGTGTTCCGGGGCAATTTCGAGCAGCGTCAGCGGGGCGCCGAGGTCGTTGTTCAGGTTGCCACGCGTGGCCAGGACCGGACCGCGGGTGCGCAGGATGCTGGCGAGCATTTCCTTGACCGTGGTCTTGCCGCTGGAGCCGGTGATGGCGGCGACAGGCTTGTCGAACGCGGCACGGTTCAGCGCACCCAACTGGCCCAAGGCCTGGCGGCAATCGGCAACCAGCAACTGCGGCAGGCTGGAGCCTGGCACTTCTCGTTCGACCAGAGCAGCAACAGCGCCCTTGGCCTGTACTTCATTGAGGTAATCGTGACCGTCAAAACGCGGACCGGCCAAGGCGACAAACAGTTGCCCGGCAACGATTGCGCGACTGTCGATGCTGACGCCACTGAAGCTGGCATCAGCACCCAGCAGGCGGCCTTGCAGCGGCGCGGTCAACTGGCTGAGGGTCAAAGGCTTAAGCATGAGGGGCCTCCCAGACTGCGAGCGCTTTCTCAGCTTCGACCAGGTCGGAAAAGTCGTGACGCTGACCGTTGATTTCCTGATAGTCCTCGTGGCCTTTGCCAGCCAGGACGATGACATCATCAACACCGGCGCTGGCAATCAACTGGGCAATGGCAGTACCACGCCCGGCGACGAACTCGACCGCGTCGGCCTTGGCGAAACCTGGACGGATATCAGCAAAGATCTGCTGCGGGTCTTCGCTACGTGGGTTGTCGTCAGTGACCAGCACACGGTCGGCAAGGCGCTCGGCCACTTCGGCCATCAACGGACGCTTGCCACGATCACGATCGCCACCGCAGCCGAACAGGCACAGGAGCTGTCCTTTGGCGTGCGGGCGCAGGGCTTGAAGTACTTGCTCCAGGGCATCAGGAGTGTGGGCGTAATCGACCACCACCAGCGGTTTGCTGCCACCGCCCAGGCGCTGCATACGGCCGATCGGGCCTTCCAGCGCAGGGGTGACGGCGAGAATTTCATCCAGCGCATAGTCCAGCGCCATCAGGGTTCCGACCGCCGCCAGCATGTTGCTCAGGTTGAAGCGGCCAAGCAGGCGGCTGCGCAAGGAATGCTCGCCTTGGGCAGTGACGATCACTGCACGCACACCATCATCGTCAAAATGCGCTTCGCGGCAGTACAGCGAAGCGGCGCTGTCCTTGAGGCTGTAGCTAATCAGTCGCGACTCGCCCTTCTCGGCCGCCAGCCGACGACCGAAGTCATCATCTAGATTGACCACCCGGCAACGAAGGTTCGGCCAGGCGAACAGACGCGCCTTGGCGTCTTCGTAGGCCTGCATGCTGCCGTGGTAGTCCAGGTGATCACGCGACAGGTTGGTCATTACCGCGATGTCGAATTCCAGCGCCGCAACCCGGCCCTGATCCAGGGCGTGGGAAGAAACTTCCATGGCGACGGCTTTCGCCCCGCCCTTCTTCAGATCATTCAAGGTCGCCTGCACGGCAATCGGATCCGGCGTGGTCAGGCGACCGCTTTGCAGTTCGCCATAGAATCCCGTGCCCAGGGTGCCGATCAGGCCACAGCGCTGACCGAGTTTGTCCAGGGCCTGGGCCACCAGCTGAGTGACGCTGGTCTTGCCGTTGGTACCAGTGACACCGACCAGATCCAGCTGACGGCTCGGCTCGCCATAAAAGCGCCCGGCAATATCCGACAACTGGGCAATCAGGCCCTTGACCGGAATCAGCGGCACTTCGGTAATCGGCAACACGGTCGTGCCTTGCGCTTCATAGGCCACAGCTGCCGCGCCACGCTTGAGCGCATCGGCAATGTGCTCGCGACCATCGACCTGCGCTCCGGGGACCGCCAGGAACAGGTCACCCGGACGGACTTTACGGCTGTCCAGAGTCAGCTCGCGAATCAACGGATCGCGGCTGGCCTGGGCGAAAAGCTTACTCAATGGCATTGTCATTAACCGCGCCCTCCTTTGGCGGTCGCAGCATCAACCTGCTGCTGTGGAACCGGCGGCGGAAGGTTATCCGGCGGAATGTTCATCAGACGCAACGTGCCGGACATGACCTTGCTGAACACCGGCGCCGAGACCAGACCACCGAAGTAGCCGCCTTTGCTCGGCTCGTCGATGACCACCACCACGGCATAACGCGGGTCGCTCATCGGGCCGAATCCGGCAAACAGCGAGCGGTAGGAATTTTCGGTGTAACCCTTGGAGCCGATCGTGGCTTTACGCGCCGTACCACTCTTGCCACCGACGTGATAGAACGGCACCTGAGCACGGAACACGCCGCGCGGCGCTTCGATAACCTGCTGGACCATGCCCTGGATGGTCTTGGCCACTTCTACCGGCACCACCTGGGTGGATTCCGGGGTTTTGTCGACCTTGAGGATGCTCAACGGCACCATCTTGCCGTCGTTGGCCAGCGCAGCGTAGGCATGCACCAGCTGCAGCGCGGTCACCGACAGGCCGTAGCCGTAGGACAGGGTCGCGGTTTCCGCCTTGCGCCACTCACGATGGTTCGGCAGGTTACCGACCCGCTCACCCGGGAACCCCAGGCCGGTGTACTGGCCCAGACCGAGCTGGGACATCACCCGGTAAATGGATTCGCCGCCGATATCGAAGGCGATCTTGCTCATGCCGACGTTACTGGAGTTGATCAGAATGCCGGTCAGGTCGAGGATCGGGCCTTCGCTCTTGGACACGTCACGAATGGTGTAACGCCCCAGTTGCAAGGTGCCTGGATAAACCTCGACCTTGTCGGTCGGCTTCCAGCGCCCGCTCTGCAGCGCAGCACTCATCGACAGCGGCTTGACCGTGGAGCCGGGCTCGAACACGTCGATGATCGCGCGGTTACGCATCGCGGCCGGGAACATGCTGCGGCGGTTGTTGGGGTTGTAGGTGGGCTGGTTGACCATGGCCAGCACTTCACCGGTTTTCACATCGAGAATCACCAGGCTACCGGCCTTGGCTTCCTGCTCGGCAATCGCGTTGCGCAGCTCACGGGTCGCCAGGTATTGCAGGCGCAGGTCGATGGACAACGCCAAGGTCTTTCCGGCCTTGGCGTTTTTGGTTACCTGGATGTCTTTGATCAGCCGGCCACGCCGGTCCTTGATGACCTGGCGCTTGCCGGGCACGCCGGCCAGCCACTCATCATAGGCCAGCTCCACCCCTTCGCGACCGTGGTCATCGAGGTCGGTAAAGCCGACCATGTGCGCGGCAACATCGCCGGCCGGGTAGAAACGACGAAATTCCTCGATGCCGTAGACACCAGGAACCTTCAGATCAAGTACCACCTGCCCCTGTTCCGGGGTCAGGCCGCGGACCAGATAAATGAATTCTTTGTTGGCCTGTTGCTCCAGGCGCTGGGTCAGCTGCTGTGGGTTTTGCTTGAGCGCTGCGGCCAGGGCCGGCCAGCGTTCCTTGTAAGCCTGCATTTCCTTGGGGTTGGCCCACAGGGTGGTGACCGGGGTACTGACCGCCAGCGGTTCACCGTTGCGGTCGGTGATGAGCCCGCGGTGTGCAGGAATCGGGATATGGCGCAAGCTGCGGGCATCACCCTGACCCTTAAGGAAGTCACGGTCAACCACCTGCAGGTCGATGATGCGCCAGGCAATCGCACCGACCATGACGGCCAGCAAGGCGATGACCACGCGAAACCGCCACGGGTAGAGTGCGCCTTCGAGTTTCATCATGGCGCCACCATCCGTACTTCGTCGGCGGCCGGAATGCGCATCTTCAGTTGTTCGCTGGCCAGGTTCTCGATGCGGCTGTGCGCGGTCCAGGTGCTTTGCTCAAGGATCAACCGGCCCCACTCGGCCTGGGCCTTGTCGCGCTCGCTGAGTTCGCCGTAAAGGGTGTTGAGCAACTGACGGTTCCAGTGCGCGCTGTACGACACCGCCACCGAAGAAACGAGCACGGCAATGAACAGCAGAAGCATCAGGAAGCTTCCGCCTGGCAAAGGCTTGGCGAACAAGCGGCTCACCGCAGTTTCTCGGCAACGCGCATAACGGCACTGCGCGAACGTGGGTTGGCCTTGAGCTCGGCTTCGGAGGCGAATTGCGCCTTGCCGATCAGCTTGATCTTCGGCTCGAAATGCTTGTGCTGTACAGGCAGGTTGCGTGGCAGGTTGTCGGCTTCGCCCTTGACCAGCTTGCGCATGAACAATTTGACGATGCGGTCTTCCAGGGAATGGAAGCTGATCACCACCAGACGACCGCCGACTTCCAGGGCCTCGAGCGCGGCTTCCAGACCGGCTTCCAGGTCACCCAGTTCGTTATTGACGTGAATGCGCAGCCCCTGGAAGGCACGGGTTGCCGGGTTCTTGCCCTTTTCCCAGGCAGGGTTGGCAACCTTGAGCACTTCAGCCAGGTCGGCAGTGCGTTCAAAAGGCTGGATTTCGCGGCGCGCCACAACAGCATTGGCCATGCGCTTGGCAAAACGCTCTTCGCCATATTCCTTGAACACCCGGGCGATCTCTTCGGCCGGGGCGGTGGCGATAAACTCGGCAGCGCTGATGCCGCGCGACGGATCCATGCGCATATCCAGCGGGCCGTCGTTGAGAAAGCTGAAACCGCGCTCCGGATCATCGAGCTGTGGCGAAGAAACGCCCAGGTCCATCAAAATGCCGCTGACTTTACCGGCCAGGCCGCGCTGCGCAACTTCATCACCCAGCTCGGCAAAACTGCGCTGCACAATAACAAAGCGGCCGTCTTCGGCCGCCAGCGCTTGCCCGGTGGCAATCGCTTGAGGATCTTTGTCAAAACCCAGCAACCGTCCTTGCGGCCCGAGCTTGCTGAGTATCAAGCGGCTGTGCCCGCCGCGCCCGAAAGTGCCATCCAGATAGCAGCCATCGGCGCGTACGGCGAGAGCCTCGACGGCTTCGTCAAGCAGTACGGTGATGTGGTTAAAGCCGCTATCTATAGTCACAGGATCAAATCACGCAGTTCATCAGGCATGGCGCCCGGTTGTTGGATAGCTGCAAGGTCGGCTGCCGAAACTGCGTTCCAGGCGTCCTCGTCCCACAGCTGAAATTTGTTCAGTTGCCCCACCAGCATCGCCTTCTTGTCGAGCTTGGCGTATTCGCGCAAACGTGGAGGCACCAAGAAACGACCACTGCCATCAAGCTCCAGATCCACCGCATTGCCGATCAGCAAACGCTGCAGGCGACGGTTC
The DNA here is from genome assembly GCF_000746525.1 of Pseudomonas alkylphenolica. Taxonomy (NCBI): domain Bacteria; kingdom Pseudomonadati; phylum Pseudomonadota; class Gammaproteobacteria; order Pseudomonadales; family Pseudomonadaceae; genus Pseudomonas; species Pseudomonas alkylphenolica. The sequence goes on along the minus strand of NZ_CP009048.1, from coordinate 1,004,062 downwards.
TCTTCACGCAATGACGGCAAGGCGCGTAACTTGGCTTCAATCAGTTCCCACTCATCGAGCGGGTATACACACAAGCAGGGGTCTACTGCATCGATAGTCACGATCAACTGCCCGGAACTACGCGAATCGAGCTCGTCACGGTACCGGCTCGGCATTGCGAGACGGCCCTTTGCGTCGAGGTTGATAGCGTTGGCTCCGCGGAACACGGCTGCGATTCCCCACTTGTTAGCTTTTTTGTGATCAGAAAACCCACTTCATGCCACTTTCTGCCACTTGCGCACACTATAGGAATCCGCCTACCACACCGTCAAGGCACGCTTATAAGGAAATCCCTTACAGATCGGAGATTTAGCGCATGGAAGGAAGATGAAAGGACAAATCGGAGAGGTTTTTGACAAAAAAAATCAAACTCACTCAGGCAAATAGAGCCCGAAGTTAAAGTGATTTATTAAGAGTAAGATTTTTTTGGTATTACCAAGACACATCTGCTATCGATTCAAGCAGGAGGGGGAAGAGGTGGAGAGTCGATCTGTAAGCCGGGTTTTGTCGAGGACAGTCATTCCTCTACGACGGCCATCACTGGACGCCTCTAGCAACCTACCCGGTTCCAACGCGGGCCGCGCCATATGGAACCCTATTTGGTCTTGCTCCGAGTGGGGTTTACCTAGCCACGAACTGTTGCCAGTCGTGCGGTGCGCTCTTACCGCACCTTTTCACCCTTACCGGCACCGAAGTGCTTAGGCGGTTGTTTTCTGTGGCACTTTCCGTAGGCTCGCGCCTCCCAGGCGTTACCTGGCACTCTGCCCTATGGAGCCCGGACTTTCCTCCCCCCTCTTTTGCGGAACAAAAGAAGGCAGCGACTGTCCGATCGACTCTCCGCCGCAAAGGTTAACGGCAGAGACGCTCAAGAACAAGCGATAAAACAAATCGTAGCACCAAGCCACTATTTGTCTTTCTGTTTTTCCAGAGCCGCCTGATACAACACATTCTTGCGCACGCCGGTAATTTCCGCCGCCAGCGCTGCGGCCCGCTTGAGCGGCATCTCTGCCAGCAGCAGGTCGAGCACGCGCATGGCTTCGCTGCTCACGGCCTGCTCATCTTCCGGTGCAGTCCAGCCAGCTACCAGCACCACACATTCACCGCGCTGCTGATTACTGTCTGCTTCGACAAAAGCACGCAACTCGCCCAGCGGCAACCCCTTGAGGGTTTCAAAGGTCTTGGTCAGTTCGCGCGCCAGCAGGGCGGGACGCTCGGCACCAAACACTGCCTCCATATCCTGCAGGCATTCGAGAATCCGGTGCGGCGCCTCGTAGAAGATCAGGGTACGCGGCTCTTCCTTGACCTGACTCAGGCGCGCCTTGCGTCCGACCGCCTTGGCCGGCAGAAAGCCTTCAAAGATGAAGCGATCAGACGGCAGACCCGCAGCCGACAGGGCTGCAATCAAGGCACAGGCACCGGGCACCGGCACTACTGCGACCCCAGCGGCACGCGCTTGGCGCACCAGGTGATAACCAGGGTCCGAAATCAACGGCGTACCGGCATCGGAGATCAGCGCGACGTTATCGCCAGCCAGCAGACGCGTGAGAAAGCGACTGCCCTCTTCCCGCTCGTTGTGCTCGTGACAGGCCGCCAAGGGTGTATTGATACCGAAGTGTTGCAATAAACGAATGGAATGACGCGTGTCTTCCGCGGCGATCAGGGCCACATCGCTGAGTACCTTCAGCGCCCGCGCGCTCATGTCATCCAGGTTGCCGATGGGCGTGGCCACCACGTAAAGCGTGCCAGCAGTGGAATGGGAAGCCCCTGGAACATCAGTCACAGCACACACCTGTCGTGTTGAACAAAGCGCCATTGTAGCCCGACTGACGGCAACAATGCGTAACCTGCACAGCCTGCAAGGCACGTTCCAGCACCTATATTGAAGGATTAACGCCAGCAACATCGCGCCCCGGCCAGTGCTTGGGTACAATTGCCAGTTAATTTGATCGAGTAACAGGACCCTTACATGATCGCTTGCCTGCGGCTGTTCACAGCCCTTTGCCTCGCCGCCCTGCTGGCAGCCTGCGCCAGCTCGCCTTCGTCGAGCCTCGGCGAACTGCCGCGCACCCCGGACGCCAGCATCGAGCAACTGCTTGAACAGGCCACCACCAGCAAGACACCAGAAGAGGCCGCCCTGCTGCGCCTGAGCGCGGCCGACCTGGCTTACCAGCAAAAAGACAACGTGCGCGCCGCGCACATTCTCGAGCAGGTACCGGTCGAGCAACTCAAACCGGCCCAACAGATCTTCGCCAGCACGCTGAGCGCGGAACTGGCCATGAGCCGCAACCAGCCCAAAGCCGCGCTGACCGCCCTGAGCCATCCAAGCCTGGCACGCCTGGGTGAACTACCGGACGAACAGCAGCGCCGCACTCGCAGCGTTCAGGCCAAGGTGCTGGAAGCCAATGGCCAGAGCCTGGCCGCCGCGCAAGCCCGTGTCGACCTGGCGCCGCTGCTCAGCGGTAACGCCGCCAGCGACAACCAGAATGCCATCTGGAACCTGGTTGCAGCCCTGCCCAGCGATCAACTGCAAAGCGCCAGCACCGGCGATAGCACCCTCGCCGGCTGGGCCAGCCTGGCCCTGGCAGTAAAAAGCGCCGGCACCCTGGAACAGCAACAGGCCGCCATCGAGACCTGGCGCAGCCAGCACCCTGAGCACCCGGCCGCCCTGCAATTGCCACTGGCGCTGGTCAAGCTCAAGGAAATGGCCAGCCAGCCGCTGACCAAGATTGCCCTGCTGCTGCCACAAGAAGGTCAGCTGGCCGGTGTTGCCCGCGCCCTGCGCGACGGCTTCATGGCTGCGCACTTCCAGGCCCAGCAAGCCGGACAGAAGCCACCTGCGGTCGAAATATTCGACAGCTCGCGCATTACCTCACTGGATGACTTCTACCGCCAGGCCCAGGCCGCCGGTGTGCAACTGGTTGTTGGCCCGCTGGAAAAACCACTGGTCAAGCAACTGGCCGCACGCCCGCAACTGCCAATCACCACTCTGGCCCTGAACTACAGCGATGCCGGCCAAAGCGGCCCGGCGCAACTGTTCCAGTTCGGCCTGGCCGCCGAAGACGAAGCCCGCGAAGTCTCGCGCCGCGCCCACGCCGATGGCATGGTTCGCGCCGTGGCCCTGGTCCCTCGCGGCGAATGGGGCGATCGCGTCCTCAAGGCATTCCGCCAGGACTGGGAAGCCAAGGGCGGCACCCTGCTTGCCGCCGAGCACGTTGACCAGCCGGTAGCGCTGGCCCAGCAGATCGCCGATCTGTTCCAGCTGCGCCAGAGCGAAGGCCGCGCCAAGAGCCTGCAGAACACCGTCGGCGGCAACGTCTCGGCGCAGCCGTCACGTCGTCAGGACATCGACTTCATCTTCCTCGCCGCCACGCCGCAGCAAGGCCAGCAGATCAAGCCGACCCTGAACTTCCAGTACGCGGGTGACGTGCCGGTCTATGCCACTTCGCACTTGTACAGCGCCAGCGGTGACGTCAACCAGTACAACGACATGAACGGCATCCGCTTCTGCGAAACCCCGTGGCTGCTCGACACCAACAACGCCCTGCGCCAGCAGGTCGTCAGCCAGTGGCCACAAGCCAACGGCAGCCTCGGCCGCCTGTACGCCATGGGTATCGACGCCTACAGCCTGGCGCCACGCCTGGGCCAGCTCAAGGCGCTGCCGGACAACCGTATCGAAGGCTTCTCCGGCAGCCTGAGCATGAACCCGAACCAGCGCATCGAGCGTCAGTTGCCGTGGGCCGAGTTCTCTGGCGGACAGATCGTACGCCTGCCTGACACCCCACGCTGATGCCCGACAGTTCACGCCAACACGCAGGCCAGGCCGCCGAGCGGCACGCCCTTGAGTACCTTCAAGGGCAAGGCCTGCGCCTGTTGGCGCAGAACTGGCGATGCAAAGGTGGCGAGCTTGATCTGGTCATGCTCGACAGCGATACAGTAGTATTCGTCGAAGTTCGCTATCGGTTGCATGCGGACTTTGGCGGCGCGCTCGGCAGTATCGACGGGCGCAAGCAGGACAAACTGGTGCTCGCCGCCGAGTCTTTTCTGCACAAGGAAACACGCTGGGCCAACCATCCCTGCCGTTTCGATGTGATCGCCGTGCAAGGCAGAGGCCACTCGGGCCAAGCGCTGCAATGGCTGAAAAACGCCTTTGGATGCTGAGCCCGCCCCGACCCTGCACGTTTACCCTTACAACTTTTTTGCTCTTTGCTTCGCGGGCTGCACAGTCATGTGCCGGGACCTTTTCTGTACACTCCCGACACGCCCGGCCAGCCGCCCTACTTAAGGTCTCACTGATGGACATGCAATCCCGAATTCGCCAGCTTTTCCAGGCCAGCATCAACACCAAGCAACAGGCGATGGAAGTCCTTGCACCGCACATCGAGCAAGCCAGTCAGGTCATGGTCAACGCGCTGCTCAACGAGGGCAAGATGCTCGCCTGCGGCAACGGCGGCTCGGCCGGCGATGCCCAGCACTTCTCCTCCGAACTGCTCAACCGCTTCGAGCGTGAACGCCCGAGCCTGCCAGCCATCGCCCTGACCACTGACAGCTCGACCATCACCTCGATTGCCAACGACTACAGCTACAACGAAATTTTCTCCAAGCAGATCCGCGCCCTGGGTCAACCCGGTGACGTTCTGCTGGCAATTTCGACCAGCGGTAACTCGGCAAACATAATTCAGGCGATCCAGGCCGCACATGATCGCGAAATGATTATCGTAGCTCTGACCGGACGCGACGGCGGCGGCATGGCCTCGCTGCTGTTGCCTGAAGACGTCGAGATTCGCGTTCCGGCCAATGTCACCGCACGTATCCAGGAAGTCCACCTGCTGGCGATCCACTGCCTCTGCGATCTGATCGACAGCCAATTGTTCGGGAGTGAAGAATGACCCCTAAACGCATCGGCCTGATGGCCCTGACCCTGTGCCTGAGCCTTAGCGGCTGCAGCTCGGTTCTCACCGCCACCCGCGACAAGCCGATCGAAGATGACCGCGGCACCCGCACCTTCGGCAGCAAGATCGATGACTCGCTGATCGAGACCAAGGTAGCGGTCAACGTTGCCAAGGCAAGTCCTGATCTGGACAAGAACTCGCACATCGTTGTCAGCAGCTTCAACGGTATCGTCCTGCTCGCCGGGCAAACCCCGCGCGCCGACCTCAAGAGCATGGCCGAACAAGCCGCAGGCCAGGTCCAGCGGGTGAAAAAGGTACATAACGAACTGCAGGTACTGCCGCCCTCCTCGATCCTGGCGCGCAACAACGACGCCTGGCTGACCACCAAGATCAAGGCGCAGATGCTCACCGACAGCAGCATTCCCGGTTCGCGCATCAAGGTGATCACCGAGAACGGCATTGTTTACATGCTCGGCCTGCTGACCCAACAGGAAGCCACCCGCGCCACCAACCTGGTGCAGGGCGTGTCGGGCGTGCAGAAGATCGTCAAGCTGTTCGAGTACATCGACTGATTTAAAATCCATCGCGGGGCAAGCCCGCTCCTACAGTGGGAGCGGGCTTGCCCCGCGATAACTCCCAAGGAAATCCCCATGAAAAACGGCCTGCTGTCGACCCTTCTGATCGGCGCCTTTGCCACCCTGGCCGGCTGCTCCAGCCCTAGCCTGATCACCCTCAACGACGGCCGCGAGTTCCAGGCAGTCGATGCCCCTCGCTTTGAGCGCAGCTCCGGCTTCTACGAGTTCGAACAGCTGGATGGCAAAGTGACCCGCGTCAACAAGGACCAGGTTCGCACCATCACCGAGATGTAACGAGAATTACGCATACAAAAAAGGCGATCCACCAGGATCGCCTTTTTTGTTACTTCACTACCTTCAGGCTCGGACGCCCACTTGGCCGTGGCGGCTGGCCTCCAGTAGGCGGGCCATCGTCATCCGGCTCAACGATGTCGTCGTCTTCCTCTTCTTCGTCGTCAAACACCGGCGGCTCAAGCTCGAAGACCATGCCCTGGCCATTTTCCCGGGCATAAATACCGAGAATCGCACCCGCAGGCACGAACAGGGTATGAGCAACGCCACCAAAGCGCCCCTCGAAGCTCACAGCGTCGTTATCCATGTGCAGGTGACGTACGGCACTGGGTGAGATGTTCAGGACGATCTGACCATCACTGGCGAAGCCCTGGGGCACCTGCACCTTTGGGTACTCGGCGTTGACCAGCATGTGCGGGGTGCAGTCGTTATCCACGATCCACTCATAGAGTGCACGTACCAAATAGGGGCGACTGGAGTTCATCGACAGCTCCTTAAAACCTAGCGCATTTCACGTTCAGCAGCGGACAGGCTTGCCTGGAAAGCTTCGCGGGCAAACTGTCGCTCCATGTAATCGAGCAACGGCTTGGCCGGCCGCGGCAGTTCAATACCCAACACTGGCAAGCGCCAGAGTATGGGCAGTAGACAACAATCAACCAGACTTTGCTCCTCACTGAGGAAACACGGCTTGTCGGCAAACAATGGCGACACGCCGGTCAGGCTTTCACGCAATTCTTTACGGGCCTGGACGCGAGCGGCTTCCTTGCTGCGCGGATCGAGGATCAGGTCAACCAGCGCACACCAGTCGCGCTGGATACGATGAATCAACAGCCGGCTGTTGGCCCGGGCCACCGGATAAACCGGCAACAACGGCGGGTGCGGGTAACGTTCGTCGAGGTATTCCATCACCACCGTCGACTCGTACAGCGCCAGGTCACGATCGACCAGGGTCGGCACGCCGCCATAGGGGTTCACTTCGACCAGCTTGGGCGGCAAGCGTCCGGGATCGACATTGATGATCTCGACGCTGACACCCTTCTCGGCGAGAACGATGCGCACCCGATGAGAATAATGGTCAGCGGGGTCGGAGTAGCAGGCTAACCGGTTGGTCACGCCCATAGTGGTCCTCCTCGCAGATGAAATTATAGAAGCTGCAAATGCAAACGCGCCCTGCGGGAACCTCCGTTATCCAGAGGCCCCCCAGGGCGCGTTCAACTACCAGAAACTACTGCGTGATCAGTGCACGTCCTTCCAGTATTCGCGCTTGAGCAGATAAGCGAATATGAAGAAGAAGGCCAGGTACAGCAGCACGTAAGTACCGATGCGCTGACTTTCCAGTTTGACCGGGTTGGCCGAATAGGCCAGGAAGGTCACCAGGTTCTTGACCTTCTCGTCGAACTGCTCTGCGGTCAGGGTACCGGATTTCGGCTCCACGGTCAGCTGGTCACATGCTTCATGGGTCAATGGCGACCCTGTCAGCGGGTCGAATTGCTTCTTGCCGTCGACGACAGTCTGCACCTGTTTGCAGCCAATGACCTGGTTGCCTTGCAGGCCGACCAGCACGTTAGGCATGCCGACGTTCGGGAAAATCTTGTTGTTCACCCCGTACGGACGCGACTTGTCTTCGTAGAAGCTGCGCAGGTAGCTGTACAGCCAGTCGGTGCCACGCACCCGGGCAACCAGGGTCAGGTCAGGCGGCGCGGCGCCAAACCAGGTCTTGGCGTCTTCAGGCTTCATGCCGATCTTCATGTGGTCGCCAATCTTGGCACCGGTGAACACCAGCTTCTCGAGCATCAGCTCGTGAGGGATACCCAGGTCGTCAGCCACCCGCTCATAGCGCTGGAACTTGGCGCTGTGGCAACCCATGCAATAGTTGGCAAAGGTGCGCGCACCGTCCTGCATGGCGGCCTTGTCGGTCAGATCGATATCAACCTTGTCCAGTACCACGCCGGTTCCGGCCGCGAAGGTCAATGAGGGCATCACTGCCAGAATCAATACTGCAAATAGCTTTTTCATCAGCCAGTCACCCTTTCCGGAACCGGTTTGGTCTTCTCGAGCCGGGTGTAGAACGGCATCAGAAGGAAGTAGGCGAAATACAGGAAGGTGCATACCTGCGACAGCAGCGTGCGGCCCGGGGTTGGTGCCAGTACGCCGAGCACGCCGAGGATCACGAACGAGATGCAGAACACCACCAGCCACGCTTTGCTCATCCAGCCTTTGTAGCGCATGGACTTGACCGGACTGCGGTCGAGCCATGGCAGGACGAACAGCACGGCAATCGCGGCGCCCATGGCGATAACGCCGAGGAGCTTGTCCGGAACCGCCCGCAGGATCGCGTAGAACGGAGTGAAGTACCAGACCGGGGCAATGTGCTCAGGGGTCTTGAAGGCGTTAGCCTGCTCGAAGTTCGGTTTTTCCAGGAAATAACCGCCCATTTCCGGGAAGAAGAACACCACCGCACAGAACACGAAGAGGAACACGACGACGCCGACGATATCCTTGACGGTGTAGTAAGGGTGGAAGGCGATGCCATCGAGCGGCACACCGTTCTCGTCCTTGTGCTTCTTGATATCGACGCCATCCGGGTTGTTCGAACCCACTTCGTGCAGCGCCAGGATGTGCAGCACCACCAGGCCGAGAATCACGATCGGCAGGGCCACAACGTGCAGGGCGAAGAAGCGGTTCAGGGTGATACCGGAAATCAGGTAGTCACCACGGATCCACTGGGTCAGGTCATCGCCGATCACCGGAATCGCACCGAACAGCGAGATGATCACCTGGGCACCCCAGTACGACATCTGGCCCCATGGCAGCAGGTAGCCCATGAAGGCTTCGGCCATCAGCGCCAGGTAGATCAGCATGCCGAACACCCAGACCAGCTCACGCGGCTTCTGGTACGAGCCGTACAGCAGACCGCGGAACATGTGCAGGTAGACGACAATGAAGAACGCCGAAGCGCCGGTGGAGTGCAGATAACGCAGGATCCAGCCGTACTCGACGTCACGCATGATGTACTCGACCGAGGCGAATGCCTCTTCGGCCGACGGCGTGAAGCTCATGGTCAGCCAGACGCCAGTGACGATCTGGTTGACCAGCACCAGCAGTGCCAGGGAGCCGAAAAAGTAGAAGAAGTTGAAGTTCTTCGGTGCGTAATACTTGCTGAGATGGTCTTCCCACATCTTGGTCGCGGGGAAGCGGGCGTCAACCCAATCCATGAACTTACTCATCACGCGTTCTCCTGATCGACGCCGACGACAATGATGTCGTCCGACTCATAAGAGTGCGGCGGCACTGGCAGATTGAGCGGCGCCGGCTGGGACTTGTAGACGCGGCCAGCCAGGTCGTAGTGGGAACCGTGGCACGGGCAGAAGTAACCGCCGACCCACTTGGGACCCAGGTCGACCGGGGCGACTTCAGGACGGAAGGTCGGTGAGCAGCCCAGGTGGGTGCACAAGCCGACCAACACCAGGATCTCCGGCTTGATCGCACGGTTTTCCGGGTTGACGTAGGTCGGTTGAACCGATGCCTTGGACTCAGGGTCGGAGAGGTCGCCGGTGATCTTCTTGAGGTTGCCAAGGATCTCTTCGGTGCGGCGGACGATGAAGACCGGCTGACCACGCCATTCAGCAATCATCTGCTGGCCTGGCTCAACTTTGGCGATATTGACCTTCACCGGTGCACCTGCGGCTTTCGCCTTGGCACTGGGGAACCATGACCCCACAAACGGGACCGCAGCCCCCACCGCTCCTGCAGCACCCACAACAGATGTGGCTGCTACGAGGAAGCGACGCCGGCCTGCATTGACGCCGTCATTGCTCATTCAGTCCTCTCCCATCAGCTTTATGGCCTGTTACAACAGGCATCTACTAAGTAATTTCTGACCTGCTAAAAACATTTGCTGAACTGCTAAAAATTTGCCGCATGGTAATGAAAAGACCCTTCTCTGACAAGGTGATTAGCCCGCGACCAAGGCGCAATCCCTTGTAGCTCTTGACCTGCGTCTATGCGGCAAGTTGTCACAGTAAAGAACAGCATAGTTATTCAAGACATAAAAAAAGCCCGGTTCCACCAGGAACCGGGCTTTTTTTTGAACGCCGAAGCGAAATTAACGCTTGGAGTACTGAGGACGCTTACGTGCTTTACGCAGACCCACTTTCTTACGCTCAACTTCACGAGCGTCGCGGGTAACGAAGCCAGCTTTGCGCAGGGCGCTACGCAGGGTTTCGTCGTAGTCCATCAGTGCACGGGTGATACCGTGACGGATCGCACCGGCCTGGCCGCTGACACCACCACCGATAACGGTGACGTAGATGTCGAACTTCTCGGTGGTCTCGGTCAGTTCCAGCGGCTGGCGTACTACCATGCGCGCGGTTTCACGACCGAAGAACACGTCCAGAGAACGGTTGTTGATGGAGATGTTACCGGTACCAGGACGCAGGAAAACGCGAGCGGTTGCGGTCTTGCGACGGCCAGTGCCGTAATTTTGAGTCGCCGACATAATGAACTATTCCGTTAAATCTTCAGTTCTTGGGGCTGCTGAGCAGTATGAGGGTGAGTAGCGCCCGCATAGACTTTCAGCTTACGGTACATGTCGCGACCCAGTGGGTTTTTAGGCAGCATGCCTTTAACCGCGGTCTCGATCACGCGCTCAGGGGCCTTGGCGATCAACTTCTCGAAGTTGATTTCCTTGATACCGCCCGGGAAGCCGGAGTGGGAGTAGTACATTTTGTCCGAAGTCTTGGCACCAGTGACACGGATCTGCTCGGCGTTGATGACGACGATGTAGTCGCCGGTGTCAACGTGAGGAGTGTATTCTGGTTTGTGCTTGCCACGCAGACGGCTAGCGATTTCGGTAGCCAGACGACCCAGGGTCTGACCAGCGGCGTCAACTACGAACCAGTCGCGCTTTACTGTTTCCGGTTTAGCAGTAAAAGTTTTCATTCTTTATAGCCTCAGGGGCCGCCCAAGCGAAAATAAGACGGCGGATCTTACTGGATAGTGCGCACCTTGACAAGTCAAGGACACAGCCGCACACGGACGCTATCGGGGGCTCGGGTCAGCGCGTCCAATATTCGGCAGGGTTCTTCTGTGAGCGGGGCATCACTCCCACCACACCGAGAGGGGCTGAATTATCCAGATTGCGAAAAAAAATTCAACCTGCTTTTATGCTTCTTTTGCCAGGGAGAAGCCGATGGACCATCGCCAGCTGGGCCGCACCGACCTCAACGTCAGCACCTTATGCCTGGGCACCATGACCTGGGGCGAGCAGAATGACCAGGCCGAGGCGTTCACCCAGATCGAACGCGCCAAGGCTGCCGGGATCAATTTCATCGATACCGCCGAGATGTATCCGGTACCGCCGCGCCCGGAAACCTACGCCGCCACCGAGCGCATCATCGGCAACTGGTTCAAGGCCCGCGGTGATCGTGCCGAGTGGATCCTGGCCAGCAAGGTGGCCGGCCCGGGCAATGGCATCAGCCACATTCGCGACGGCCAGCTCAAGCACAACCGCCAGCACATCGTCGCCGCCCTGGACGCCAGCCTCAAGCGCCTGCAGACCGACTGGATCGACCTTTACCAGTTGCACTGGCCGGAACGCAGCACCAACTTCTTCGGCAAGCTGGGTTACCAGCACCTGCCCCAGGATCACTTCACGCCGCTGGAAGAAACCCTGGAAGTGCTCGACGAGCAGGTCAAGGCCGGCAAGATCCGCCATATCGGCCTGTCCAACGAAACACCCTGGGGCACCATGAAGTTCCTGCAGCTCGCCGAAAGCCGGGGCTGGAGCCGCGCCGTATCAATCCAGAACCCTTACAACCTGCTCAATCGCAGTTTCGAAGTGGGCCTGGCGGAGATTGCCATTCGCGAGCAGTGCGGCTTGCTGGCCTACTCGCCGCTGGCCTTCGGCATGCTCTCAGGCAAGTACGAGAACGGTGCGCGCCCCGCCAAGGGTCGCCTGACCCTGTTCAGCCGCTTCTCCCGCTACTCCAACCCGCAGACCGTCGCCGCCTGCAGCCGCTACGTGCAGCTTGCCCGCGAGCATGGCCTGGACCCGGCACAGATGGCCCTGGCGTTTGTCACCCGCCAGCCATTCGTGACCAGCAACATCATCGGTGCAACCACTCTGGAGCAACTTGACAGCAACCTCGCCAGCCTCGACCTCAAGCTCTCTGACGAACTGCTGGCAGCTATCGAAGCCATCCACCAGGACCAGCCCAACCCGGCCCCATAAGACTTGTGGGAGGCCTTGTGGGAGCGGGCTTGCCCCGCGATTGCGGCGTGTCAGTCAAATCGCATCGCGGGGCAAGCCCGCTCCCACTGTCCACAAGATCCAAGGGTAGACACAACGGCCAAAAAATAAGACGATCCAGCCGGTGATTGACCACTCTACCCTATAAGAATAACGAAAATGATGTTTACCCAACCCACCGCGTCCTTGCGGCGCGTCAGTATCCTGGCCATCGATAACGTCTTTGCTTCGACAGTGATGCAGGCCAAGGACTTCTTCCACCTGGCCAGCCTGCGCTATGGCAAGCAACTGGGCCTGGGCTTGCAACCGATGTTCGAAACCCGCCTGGTCAGCCCTGACGGGCAGCCTGTGCGCACGTTCAGCGACGTCCTGCTACCGGTGGACAGTGGCCTGGAGCAGGCCGATGTAATCATCCTGCCGGCCTTCTGGGACGATTTCGATGCCCTCTGCCAGCGCTATCCCCAGGTCCTGCCCTGGCTGCGCGAGCAGCACGCGCGCGGCGCCGTGCTCTGTGGCGAGGCCAGTGGCGTGTTCTGGCTGGCCGAGTCCGGCTTGCTCGATGGCAAGGAGGCGACCACTTACTGGCGCTTCTTCAACCAGTTCGCCGAACGCTTCCCCAAGGTCAGCCTGAATCAGGACAAGCACCTGACCGACGCCGACAACCTCTACTGCGCCGGCGGCACCACCTCGGCCTGCGACCTGTACATCTATCTGATCGAACGCTTCTGCGGCGCCAACGTCGCCCAGGCGGTCGCCCGCGACATCCTTTACGAGGTGCAGCGCAACTACACCCCCGGGCGCATGGGCTTTGGCGGACAGAAACTGCACCAGGACCTGATCATCCTGCAGATCCAGCAGTGGCTTGAAGAGCACTTTGCCGACAAGTTCCGCTTCGAAGACGTGGCACGCAACCATGGCATGAGCATTCGCAACTTCATGCGCCGCTTTCAGACGGCGACCGGCGACAAGCCGCTGCACTACCTGCAACGGCTACGGATCGAGACGGCCAAGGGCTTATTGTCAGGCACGCGCAAGAGCATCAAGACCATCAGTTATGAGGTCGGCTATGACGATGCGAGTTTCTTTGCGCGCCTGTTCAGGCAACACACGGAGTTGTCGCCGAACCAGTATCGGCAGCAGTTCATGCAGGAAGCTTGAGGGCCTTATCGCGGGGCAAGCCCGCTCCCACCTATCCCGGTGGGAGCGGGCTTGCCCCGCGATCGATCAAGGCTTGTGCGCGCGCGCCAGGAATTCGTGGGACTGCATTTCCAGCAAACGGCTAAGTGTGCGCTGGAATTCAAAGGTCAGGCGACCCCCGGTGTACAAATCCTTGAGCTCAACCTCGGCCGAGATGATCAGCTTGACGTTGCGGTCATAGAACTCGTCGACCATGTTGATGAAGCGCCGGGCGATATCGTCAGTGGCCACACTCATCTGCTCGACGTCGCTGAGCAGCACGGCATGGAAAATCTTGCCGAGTTCGATGTAGTCGTTCTGGCTACGCGGGCCGTCGCACAGTTCACGGAAGTCGAACCAGGCCACGTCGTCACAGGTGCGCAACGCGCGAATCTCGCGGTTTTCGATCATCAGTACGTCGTTTTCCACCGCCTGGGTGCACTCAGGCGTCAGCGCGCGGAAGCTCTTGCGCAGGCTTTCGTGAGCCGCTTCGTCCAGCGGGAAGTGGAACAGCTCGGCTTGCTCCAGATGACGCAAGCGATAGTCGACGCCGCTGTCGACGTTGACGATCTCGGTGTTCTGCTTGATCAGGGCGATGGCCGGCAGGAAGCGCGCACGCTGCAGACCGTCCTTGTACAGACCATCCGGGACGATGTTGGAAGTGGCCACCAGGGTCACACCGTTCTTGAACAGCTCCTCCATCAGGGTGCCGAGGATCATCGCGTCGGTAATATCCGAAACGAAGAACTCGTCGAAGCAGATCACCCGCGCCTCATCGGAGAAACGCTTGGCAATGACCGTCAGCGGGTTCTTCTCACCCTTGAGGGTTTTCATTTCTTCGTGCACGCGCTTCATGAAGCGGTGGAAGTGCGTACGCACCTTCTGCTTGAACGGCAGTGCCTCGAAGAATGTATCGACCAGATAGGTCTTGCCGCGCCCTACCCCACCCCAGAAGTACAAGCCCTTGACCGGTGCCTGCTCCTTCTTGCCGAACAGCTTGCCGAACACACCCGGCTTGTTGTTCTGCGCCGCGATCAGATCGTCGTACAGGCGCTGCAGATGACGCACTGCAGTTTCCTGCGCCGCATCATGGAAGAATTCGGGACGTTTCAGATCTGCTTGGTATCGTTCTAGGGGCGTCATAATTCGTTAGCAAGGTAACAAAAACGGGCCGTCACTGTAGCGACGGCCCTGGATAATGGCAATCAGACTTGCGTCAGACTGTTCAGTCCTGCTGCGGTTGCAAGGCAGCGCGCAGGCTCTCGATCGCGGCATCGCGTGCCGCTTCGTCGGCCAGCTGCGGCCCGTCGGCAACGCACTCGCCTTCCAGCCACAGGCTGAAGCCCAGGCCTTCAGTGCGTACGTCCAGCTCGCCGCCTTGCTGCAGTTGCTTGCTCACCGCACCTGCGGTCTTGCCGTCGGCGAAGTTGCGCGAGAGCAGCAGTTGCTCACCGTCGGCCGCCAGCAGACGGAAACGGAAACTGCCATCGTCTTCACGGAAGCTCACAAAGCGTGCGGCCTTGGCGGCCTTCTTCTTGACCTGGGCAGTACCCTGCTCAATGCTGCGGAACGAGCGCAGACCCACCGCTTCACGCAGTTGCTCGAGGAACGGAGTGGCCACCTTGCGGGCTTTCTGCGCACCGGCCAGCAAGATGTCTTCCAGGTCTGCCGGACGGCTGATCAGTTGGTGGTAGCGCTCGCGCGGCTCGCTCAACTGGCCATCGAGCAGCTGGAACAGACGCTGCTTGGCTTCGCCCCAACCCAGCCCCTGCAGCAGCTCGCTGCGGAACTCGTCGGCTTGTGCCGGGGTGGCGAAAGCCTGGAACAGGGTGAACAGGTGCGAATTGTCCGGGTCCTTGGCTTCGCCCGGAGCGCGGGAGTCGGTGACGATGCGCGAAATCGCATCCTTCATGTCCTTGGCACTGGTGAACAACGGAATGGTGTTGTCGTAGCTCTTGGACATCTTGCGACCGTCCAGGCCCGGCAGCGTCGCCACGCTTTCTTCGATCAGCGCTTCGGGCATGGCAAAGAATTCCTTGCCCTGGCCGAACAGGTGGTTGAAGCGCTGGCCGATATCACGGGCCATTTCCACGTGCTGGATCTGGTCGCGGCCGACCGGCACCTTGTTGGCGTTGAACATCAGAATGTCGGCGGCCATCAGGACCGGGTAGCTGTACAGGCCCATGCTGATGCCGGCATCCGGGTCTTCACCGTTTTCCAGGTTCTTGTCCACCGAGGCCTTGTAGGCATGCGCGCGGTTGAGCAGGCCCTTGGCCGCCACGCAGGTCAGCAGCCAGGTCAGCTCGGGGATTTCCGGGATATCGGACTGACGGTAGAAGGTCACGCGCTCAGGGTCCAGGCCACCGGCCAGCCAGGTCGCGGCGATTTCCAGACGCGAGCGCTGGATGCGCTGCGGGTCATCGCATTTGATCAGGGCGTGGTAGTCGGCGAGGAAGTAGAACGAGTCGACACCTGGCTCACGGCTGGCGAGGATCGCCGGGCGGATGGCACCGGCATAGTTGCCCAGGTGAGGCGTGCCCGTGGTGGTGATACCGGTAAGGATGCGCGTAGTCATGGGTAATCGCTTATCAGGCTTGTATCAATTCGAAAGGCGCGGCAGCACCAGTTCCTTGAGGTCGGTGAGCTTGCCATGGAAAAAGTGTCCGCATTCTGCCACTTTCAGCAGCTCATGGGGGCGTGTGAGTGCGTCGGACCAGTCGTAGACGAGCTGCGGATCGATCACTTCGTCGGTTTCCGGCTGGATCACGCTCAGCGCGCAGGCTTGTGGCAAGGTGTCGTGATCCTGCAAGCGCATGACCGCTGGTGCAACCATGAACAGGTGCTTGAGCTTGATGCCCTGTGCTTCCAGACGCCCGCCGAGGCTGGCCGCAACGAAGCCGCCGAATGAAAACCCCATCAGGGTCAGGGGCAGCTGTGGATGCTTTTCCAGCAACCAGGTCGCTGCCGCCTGGGCATCGTCCACTTCACCGCTGCCCATGTCATGGCTGCCAGCGCTGGCGCCGACGCCACGGTAGTTGAAACGCAGGGTAATGTAACCGGCATCGCGGGCGGTGCGCTGCAGCATCGACACCACCTTGTTGGTCATGGTCCCGCCCTGCACCGGGTTAGGGTGACACAGCAACACCACGCCACGGGCGTCGGCAACATCAAGGTACAAGGCTTCCAGTTGGCCGACCGGGCCATCGATGAATACGGGGGTTTCGCGGATAAGCAAGGATAAACTCCGTGACCTCGGAAAGGGTCGACTCGTCTAGCTGAATGATTCTGTCTGAGATATTTGCGATCGTTCGCGGTATACAGCGCAGGTCCGAGCCGTTAACGTAAAGCAAAGCCGTTTATAGAGGAAGGACTCGTGGAACTCTCGCTCTTAGTTTGGTTGTTGCCGACCCTGGCCCTCGTCGTGGGCGTTGTCGTTGGTTTCCTGGTCGCCCGCCTGCTGCCCAATGCCGCCCCGAGCAGCACTCAGCGCCAGCTGGATGATATCCAGGAACGTTTCGACAGCTACCAGAACGAGGTGGTTACTCACTTCAACAGTACGGCTGCGCTGGTCAAGAAACTGACCCAAAGTTATCAGGAAGTTCAGGACCACCTGGCCGATGGCGCCAACCGCCTGGCCCTGGACGAACTGACCCGCCAGCGCCTGCTGGCCTCTCTGCACTCGGAAGCCGTACAGGCCCCGCGTGATCGCCTGACACCACCAAAGGATACCGAAGTACCGCGTGACTACGCGCCGAAAGCGCCGAACGCACCGGGCATGCTCGATGAGCATTACGGGCTCAAGCGTAACTGACAAAAAGCCCCGCCGATTGGCGGGGCTTTTTATTGCGGCGTCTGTATGGCCTATCGCGGGGCAAGCCCGCTCCCACAGAGTGAACTGAGGTGATCCCTGTGGGAGCGGGCTTGCCCCGCGATAGCTATCTTCAGTTGTACCAGGGAGCCGCCCGCGAGCCGTGCCCATAGCGTTCCAGTGCCTGATCCAGCAGCTGCCGCTCGACACTGCCCTGGCGCACCAGACTGTGCAAACTGGCCAGCACGATACTGAAGCGATCAACTTCGAAAAACCGCCTTAGCTGCTGCCGTGTATCGCTGCGGCCAAAGCCATCAGTGCCCAAGGTCACGTAGGGCGCCTGCACATACTCGGCAATCAGCTGCGGCCAGGCACGCACATAATCGCTGGCAGCGATCACCGGCTCACTGCCTTGCAGGCAACGCTGCAGGTGACTGACACCCGCACCGTCCTGCCCCAGGCGACTGGCGCGATCCATATCCCGCGCCTCGCGCGCCAGCTCGCTGAAGCTGGTGACGCTGAACACCTCGCTCGCAATCTGCCAATCGCGGGCCAACAGTTCGCTGGCAGCAATGACCTCACGCAGGATCGCCCCGGAACCCAGCAGGCGCACGCGCCCCTGCGCCGCGGCTACGCGCTGTTCGACATAGCGGTACATGCCGCGCAAAACCTCTTCATGCACCTGCGCTGGCAGCGAAGGTTGTGGATAGTTTTCGTTCATCACCGCCACGTAATGGAACTCGTCGCGTTGTTCGCTGAGCATGCGCCGCGCCGCATATTCGAGAATCACCGCCAGCTCACCGGCAAAGCAGGGCTCCCAGGCCCGGCAGTTGGGCACCATCGAGGCCATCACCAGACTCGAACCGTCCTGGTGCTGCAAACCTTCTCCACCCAGGGTCGTGCGACCGGCAGTAGCCCCCAGCAACAGACCACGGGCACGCTGGTCGGCGGCAGCCCAGATCAGATCGCCGACGCGCTGGAAACCGAACATCGAGTAGTAGATGTACACCGGCAGCATCGGCTCGCCGTGCACCGCATAAGACGTTGCCGCCGCCACCCAGGAGGAAATCGCCCCGGCTTCGGTGATCCCCTCCTCCAGCAACTGACCGTCACGGGCTTCTTTGTAAGACAGCAACGATCCCGCATCCTCGGGCTCGTAGCACTGCCCCTGGGGTGAATAGATGCCGATCTGGCGGAACAGGCTGGCCATGCCGAAGGTACGCGCCTCATCGGCGACGATCGGCACCACGCGCGGCCCCAGTTCCGGGGCTTTGAGCCAGGCACTGAGCATGCGTACCGCCGCCATGGTGGTAGACATTTCCTTGCCGTCGGCCTGCAAGGCAAAACCACCCATGGCCTCCAGCGCAGGCACCGCTACCGGGCGCACGTCACTGCGCCGTGCGGGTAATGGTCCGCCGAGCGCGGCGCGGCGCTCGCGCAGGTAGCGCAGCTCGGCGCTGTCCTCCGCCGGGCGATAGAACTGCAACTGCTCGACCTGACTGTCGCTGAGCGGCAGGTGAAAGCGATCGCGGAAAGCCAGCAAGGCCTGGACATCGAGCTTCTTCGCTTGATGCGCAGTCATGCGTGACTCACCCGCGGCACTCATCCCGTAGCCTTTCTTGGTTTTCGCCAGGATCACGCTCGGCCGCCCCTTGCAGGCCCTGGCCGCGGCAAAGGCGGCGTACAACTTGCGAAAATCGTGGCCGCCACGCTTGAGCGCGTTGATCTCCTCGGAGCTCATGTGCTCGACCAGTTTCTGCAGGGCCGGTTGCTGGTTGAAGAAGTGCTCAAGGTTGTAGGTGCCGTCTTTGGCCCCCAGGTTCTGGAACTGACCATCCGGGGTAGCCGCCAGCTGACGCAGCAGAACGTGTTCGCTGTCCCGCGCAAACAGCGCGTCCCACTCCGAGCCCCAGAGCACCTTGATCACGTTCCAGCCGGCACCACGGAACAGCGCTTCCAGCTCCTGGATGATCTGGCCATTACCGCGTACCGGCCCGTCCAGGCGCTGCAGGTTGCAGTTAACTACAAAGGTGAGGTTATCCAGTTGCTCGCGCGCGGCCAGGGTCAGGCCGGCGATAGACTCCGGCTCGTCCATCTCGCCATCGCCGAACACACCCCAGACATGCCGGGCGCCGGTGTCGAGCAGCTGGCGATTGTGCAGGTAGCGCATGAAGCGCGCCTGGTAGATCGCATTGAGCGGACCGATGCCCATGGAACCGGTGGGAAACTGCCAGAAGTCGGGCATCAGCCAGGGGTGTGGATAGGAGCACAAACCATTGCCCGCGACCTCCTGACGGTAGCTGGCCAGTTGCTCTTCACTCAGCCGCCCTTCGAGAAATGCCCGGGCATAGATGCCAGGCGCTGAATGCGGCTGGAAAAACACCAGGTCGGCGCTGCGTTGCTCAGCGCCGGACTCGCCACGAAAGAAATGCTGGAAACCGACCTCGAAGATTTCCGCTGCCGAGGCATAACTGGCGATATGCCCGCCCAGGTCGCCATAGGCATGATTGGCCCGCACCACCATGGCCAGCGCGTTCCAGCGCAGGAGACTGGTAATCCGCTCTTCCAGCTCCAGATCCCCCGGATAGGCTCCCTGCTGCTCTACCGACAAGGTATTGCGGTAGGCCGAGAAGGCCTGGACGCCTTGCTCCAGGCCCAGCTCACGGGCATGTGCCTGCAGTTGCTCAAGGAGAAATCGCGCACGCTGCGGACCACAGTGCAGCAGGGTCGAATCCAGCGCGTCGAGCCACTCGGCGGTTTCACCCGGATCGCTGTCGGCTTGTGGATCATCACCCAGGCGGTGCGGCACACCTTCACCGGGCACAAGGCTCATCATTGCCACCATTGCATTGGCCTCATCCTTGATGGTTTCAGGCGCAGGCTTTCAGTGCCTGCTCGATATCGGCCAGCAGGTCGTCGATATCTTCAAGCCCGACCGACAACCGCACCAGCCCCTCCGAGATGCCGTACCGGGCACGCTCCTCAGGGGTATAGCTGGAATGGGTCATGCTTGCCGGGTGCTGGGCCAGGGATTCGGCATCGCCCAGACTGACGGCGCGACTGAACAGTTGCAGGGCATTCATGAAGCGACGTCCGGCACTGATCCCGCCCTTGAGTTCAAAGGCGATCATGCCGCCGGGCAAGCGCATCTGCCGCTGGGCCAGTTCGTACTGAGTAAAGCCAGGCAAGCCGGGATAGTTGATCAACTCCACGGCCGGATGCTGCTGCAGGTACTCGGCGATGGTCTGGGCATTGCTGCAATGGCGCTCCATGCGCAGGTTCAAGGTCTTCATACCGCGCATCAGCAAGGCGGCATCCTGGGGCGACATTACCGCGCCGGTCATGTCCTTGAGGCCTTCAAGCCTAACCCGGTTTACCAGTGCCTTGCGCCCGACCACCAGGCCGGCGGTGATATCGCCATGGCCGCTCAGGTACTTGGTCGCCGAATGCACCACCAGGTCCGCCCCCAGCTCCAGCGGTCGTTGCAGGTAGGGCGTGCAGTAGGTGTTATCGACCACCACGGTGATAGCGTGCTTGTGCGCAAGCGTTGCCACGGCAGCGATATCGGCCATCTGCATGTTCGGGTTGGCCGGTGTTTCGAAGTAGATCACCTTGGTTTGCCCGCTGATCGCCGCTTCAAGTGCCTGCAGGTCAGTCATGTCGACATGGCGCACCTTGACCCCGAACTCACCGATACCGTGGTGCAGAAAGGCAAAGGTGCAGCCGTACAAGGTTCGCCCTACCAGTACCTCATCACCGGGCCGCAGCAGGGTCCACAAGGTCGCAGTGATTGCACCCATTCCCGAGGCCAGGGCCAACCCGGCCTCACCGCCTTCAAGCGAGGCCATGCGCTCTTCCAGCAGGGCCAAGGTAGGGTTGGAAATGCGCGTATAGAAGTGTCCGCCCTCTTCCCCGGCAAAGCAGGCTGCGCCGTACTCAACCGTCGGAAATGCAAACGTGGCGGTCTGGTAGACCGGTGGAACCAGAGAACCCTGATGGGCCAATGGGTCGTAACCGTGGTGGATGGCACGGGTAGCGAAACCTGAATCCTTGGTAGAGCCGCTCATGACAACAGCCTCTTGTGGTTTGTTATAAGCTTATGCCACTGAGGTGCTGATTTTTTTCCAAATATGACCACTGCCTACTGTGGTTATTAACAAAAAAACAATGAATTCAGGCCACGGAGGGCAAATCATGCCTACCGCCATCGACCGTACCGACCGCGCCCTGCTGGCCTCCCTGCAGGACAACGCGCGACTGACCATTTCCGAGCTGGCCGACAACGTCGCTCTGACCACCTCGCCATGCTGGCGGCGGGTCAAACTGCTCGAAGAGAACGGCTACATCACCGGCTACCAGGCCATCCTTTCCCCCAAGGCCCTGGGCTTTGGCGTGACTGCTTTTGTCAGCATCATGATGGACTCGCACTCCAAGGAAATGGCCCGGGCTTTTGAGCAGCGGCTGATGGAGATTCCCGAGATCGTCGCCTGTCACAACATCTCCGGGCGTTATGACTTCCTGCTGGAGATACTGGCGCGGGATTTGGAGTCGTTTGGCGAGTTCGCGCGGGAGGTGCTGCAACGATTGCCGGGGGTGAAGGAGATTTACTCGAGTTTTTCGTTCAAGGCGGTGAAGGAGAAGCGGGTGATTCCGGTTTCGGAGAAGCATATTTGAGCGCATCGCGGGGCAAGCCCGCTCCCACCGGAGGTCCCGGTGGGAGCGGGCTTGCCCCGCGATGCTGTATTGCGGACAACAAAAAACCCCACCAAGGTGGGGTTTCTTGTTCATCCGCAATGCTTAGATCGCACCACGCTTACGCAGCAGCTCCAGCACCTGCTTGACGCCGTCTTCCAGGCTGACGTTCTGGGTATCGACCACCAGGTCGGCATCCAGCGGCACGTCGTACGGGAAGCTATCGCCCGGGATGTTGTCGCCAGCGGCAGCATATAGGCCTTGCGGGTCGCGCTCGCGGCAAGCCATTGGCGAGGCCTGGACGTAAACGGTGATCAGACGTTCCTTGCCGATCAACGCCTTGGCCTGTTCACGGCCTTCAGCGTCCGGAGCAACAAATGCAGCCAGGGTCAGCAGGCCGGCTTCGTTGAACTGACGCGCCACGTGCGCGGCACGACGCCAGTTCTCGGTACGTCCGGCGCGGTCTTGCGGCAGACCTTTGTTCAGGTCATGACGCAGGTTCTGGCCATCGAGCACATAAACCGCACGGCCCATGTCGAACAGCTTGCGCTCCACGGCATACGCCAGGGTGCTCTTGCCGGCACCCGAGAGGCCGCTGAACAGCACGGTGGCGGGTTGCTGGCCAAAACGCAGGGCGCGTTCTGCGGTGTCAACGTGAGCCAGCTTGCCGTGCTGACCGACAGTGCCGTGCGGCACCACCGGCGGCGCGATGATCATGCCCGCACCGACGGTACCGTTGGTCAGGCGGTCGATGACGATAAAGGCACCGGTAGTGCGGTTACTGTCATAGCCGTCGAGGGCAATCGGCGCGTCGAGGCTGACCTTGACCTTGCCGATTTCATTCAGCTGCAAAGCACTGGCAGCGCCCTGCTCGAGGGTGTTGACATCGACCTTGTGGGCAATGCTGGCAATCGAGCCCGGCACGTAGCTGGTGGCGCGCTTGATGTCGTATTTCTTGCCCGGCAGCATTGGCTCTTCGGCCATCCACACGAGCATGGCGTCGAACTGGTCGGTCACCGGTGGAACGTTGTCGGCATGTACCAGCAGGTCGCCACGGGAGATGTCGATCTCGTCTTCCATGGTCAGGGTCACGGCCTGGCCTGGGCCAGCGTTCTCCAGCTCACCTTCGAAAGTGACGATGGACTTGACCCGGCTGCTCTTGCCCGATGGCAGCACGACGATTTCATCGCCCTTGTGCACCACACCGCTGGCCAGGGTACCGGCAAAGCCACGGAAGTTCAGGTTCGGCCGGTTGACGTACTGCACCGGGAAGCGCAGGTCGGTGAAGTTGCGGTCGGCCGCCACTTCCACGGTTTCAAGGATTTCCATCAGCGCAGGGCCGGTGTACCACGGCGAACGTTCGCTGCGGTTGACCACGTTGTCGCCCTTGAGCGCCGACATCGGCACGAAGTGCAGGCTGCTCGGGCTCATGTTGATGGCTTCGGCAAACTGCAGGTAGTCGGCCTTGATGCTTTCGAACACGCCCTCATCGAAGCCTTTGAGGTCCATCTTGTTGACGGCGACGACGATGTGCTTGATGCCCAACAGGGACGCGATGTAGCTGTGGCGACGGGTTTGGGTCTGCACGCCGTAACGGGCATCGACGAGGATGATCGCCAGGTCGCAGGTGGACGCACCGGTGGCCATGTTGCGGGTGTACTGCTCGTGGCCCGGGGTGTCGGCGATGATGAACTTGCGCTTGGCGGTGGAGAAGTAGCGGTAGGCGACATCGATGGTGATGCCCTGCTCGCGCTCGGCCTGCAGACCGTCAACCAGCAACGCCAGGTCGATGTCGTCACCGGTGGTGCCGACTTTCTTCGAATCGCGGGTAATGGCTTCCAGATGGTCTTCGTAGATCATCTTCGAGTCGTGCAGCAGGCGCCCGATCAGGGTGCTCTTGCCGTCATCGACGTTACCGCAGGTCAAAAAGCGCAGCAGTTCTTTACGTTCGTGCTGGGCCAGGTAAGCGAGGATGTCCTCGCTGATCAATTCGGATTGGTGCGACATGGTCTGACCCTAACTTAGAAATAGCCTTGACGTTTCTTGTCTTCCATCGAGCCTGCACCATCGTGGTCGATGACGCGGCCCTGGCGCTCGGAAGTGCGCGTCAGGAGCATTTCCTGAATGATGTCGGTCAGGGTTTCGGCCTCAGACTCGACAGCGCCCGTCAGCGGGTAGCAGCCAAGGGTACGGAAACGTACTTTCTTTTTGACGATGCGGGCTTTCTCTTCATCCGAGAGGTGCTCGAGGATGCGCTCGTCATCGATCATGATCAGGGTGCCGTTCTTCTCGATCACATCGCGTTCGGCGGCGAAGTACAGCGGCACGATCGGGATGCCTTCAAGATAGATGTACTGCCAGATATCCAGCTCGGTCCAGTTCGACAGCGGGAACACGCGAATCGATTCGCCTTTGTTGACCTTGCCGTTATAGACGTTCCACAGCTCCGGACGCTGGTTCTTCGGGTCCCAGCGGTGCTTGCTGTCACGGAACGAGTAGACACGTTCCTTGGCCCGCGACTTCTCTTCGTCGCGGCGCGCGCCGCCGAAGGCGGCATCGAAGCCATGCTTGTCGAGTGCCTGTTTGAGGCCCTCGGTCTTCATGATGTCGGTGTGCTTGGCACTGCCGTGGGTGAACGGGTTGATGCCCTGGGCGATGCCGTCCGGGTTCACGTGAGTGATCAGCTCCAGGCCCATTTCCTCGACCATCTTGTCGCGGAAGCTGTACATCTCCTGGAATTTCCACTGGGTGTCGACATGCATCACCGGAAACGGCAATTTGCCCGGGAAGAAGGCTTTGCGCGCCAGATGCAGCATCACGGCCGAATCCTTGCCGATCGAGTACAGCATCACCGGGTTATCGAACTCGGCGGCCACCTCACGAATGATGTGGATGCTTTCCGCCTCCAACTGTTTCAAATGCGTCAGTTTGTCGACCATGGCTACTCACGGAAATACGATCTTATGGACGGCCAGCGGGCCGTGTTCGAGCGGGCCACTTTATCACAGCACTCGATTCTATTTAGGCGCCCGACTAGATCGAAACAGTATAAGAATATGCCCTGCCGTTTTAGTCTCAGATCGGGTTCGGACAGTCGATGAACAGGTGCTCCAGAGCAAAGCGCCGCGCCAGGTAATCACCCAGTGCCTGCACACCGTAACGCTCGGTGGCATGGTGGCCGGCGGCGATGAAACTGATGCCGTTCTCGCGGGCGCTGTGGAAGGTCTGCTCAGACGCCTCACCGCTGAGGAACAGGTCGACACCTGCGGCAATTGCCTGGTCGATGTAACCCTGGCCACCGCCGGTACACCAGCCGACCCGGCGAATGATCTGCTCACCCTCGATCACCAGGGGCTCGCGGCCCATGACCTCCTGCACCTTGCGGGCAAAGTCGCGCGCCGACATGGGCTCGGCCAGCGAACCGACCAGACCGACCACCCGCGGGTTGTCCGGGTCCAGCGGCCCCTCGACGGTAATGTCGAGCTGACGGGCCAGCTGCACGTTGTTGCCGACTTCAGGGTGCAGGTCCAGCGGCAGGTGATAGGCCAGCAAGCTCAGGTCATTCTTCAGCAAGGTTTTCAGCCGGCGCTGCTTCATCCCGGTGATGCACGGGTTCTCGCCTTTCCAGAAATAACCGTGGTGCACCAGCACCAGGTCGGCTTCGGCCTCGACCGCCGCGTCCAGCAACGCCTGGCTGGCGGTGACGCCGCTGACGATGCGGGTCACCTGCGGACGCCCTTCAACCTGCAGGCCGTTGGGGCAGTAATCCTGGATTTTTGCGCTGCCAAGGTAGCGTTCGGCTTCCTCGACCAGGGTACTCAGGGCAACAGCCATGAAAAGACTCCTCAATTCAGCAGTTCAGCGCGGCGCAAGGCCCCGTATAATGACCGCCATTATGGGCCGTCGCCGGGTTTGGGGAAACCGACGGCGGTTGCCTGGGGGCCTGCACGCTGTATCCACGGCTCGGCTGCGATTTAACAGTTCCTGCACCGCTTCGGTGGCAGTATGATCGCGCGCGCTCGCTCCCACGCAGTTAAGCGGCCCTCTGCCCACTCCCAGGATTCGTTCAATGTTCAAGGCTTTGCGTTACTTTGCCTGGCCGCTGCTGGTCGGCGTGCTGATCGCCCTGCTGATCATCCAGCGCTTTCCACAATGGGTCGGTCTGCCCAGCCAGGACGTCAACCTGCAGCAGGCCCCGCAAACCACGCGGATCATGCAGGGGCCGGTGTCCTACGCCGACGCCGTGAGCATTGCCGCACCGGCGGTGGCCAACCTGTACACCACAAAAGTGGTCAACAAGACCGCGCACCCGCTGTTCGAAGACCCGCAGTTCCGCCGTTTCTTCGGCGACAACCTGCCCAAGCAGCGGCGCTGGGAGTCGAGCCTGGGCTCGGCGGTGATCATGAGCCCGGAAGGCTACCTGCTGACCAACAACCACGTGACCTCCGGCGCCGACCAGATCGTGGTGGCACTCAAGGACGGCCGCGAAACCCTGGCGCGGGTCATCGGCAGCGACCCGGAAACCGATCTGGCGGTCCTCAAGATCGACCTGAAGAACCTGCCGTCGATCACCATCGGCCGCTCCGACAGCATTCACATCGGCGACGTCGCCCTGGCCATCGGCAACCCCTTCGGTGTCGGCCAGACCGTCACCATGGGTATCATCAGTGCCACCGGCCGTAACCAGCTGGGCCTGAACAACTACGAAGACTTCATCCAGACTGACGCGGCAATCAACCCGGGCAACTCCGGTGGCGCCCTGGTCGACGCCAACGGCAACCTGACCGGCATCAACACGGCGATCTTCTCCAAATCCGGTGGATCCCAGGGCATCGGCTTCGCTATCCCGACCAAGCTGGCGCTGGAGGTGATGAAGGCGATCATCGAGCACGGTCAGGTGATTCGTGGCTGGCTGGGTATCGAAGTGCAGCCGCTGAGCCAGGAGCTGGCGGAGTCGTTCGGCATGCAGGGCCGTCCGGGGATCGTGGTGGCAGGCATCTTCCGCGACGGTCCGGCGCAAAAGGCCGGCCTGCAACTGGGTGATGTGATTCTCAGCATCAATGGCGAGCCAGCGGGTGACGGTCGTCGCTCGATGAACCAGGTGGCGCGGATCAAGCCCAACGACAAGGTGGCGATCCAGGTGATGCGTAACGGCAAGGAATTGAAGCTGACTGCTGAAATCGGCTTGCGTCCACCGCCGGCACCGGCAGCCAAAGAAGAAAACTGATGGGCTAACAGCATCGCGGGGCAAGCCCGCTCCCACAGGTTTTGTGGTTTACCTGTGGGAGCGGGCTTGCCCCGCGATGGGGTCAGTGCAGGATCTGACTCAGGAACAGCTTGGTCCGCTCATTCTGCGGCCGGTCGAAGAAGTCGTCCGGTGCCGCCTGCTCGACAATCTCCCCCTTGTCCATGAAGATTACCCGGTTCGCCACCGTGCGGGCAAAGCCCATCTCGTGGGTCACGCAGAGCATGGTCATGCCGTCTTCCGCCAGGCTGACCATGGTGTCGAGCACTTCCTTGACCATCTCCGGATCGAGCGCCGAGGTCGGTTCATCGAACAGCATGATCTTTGGCTTCATGCACAGCGCACGGGCAATCGCCACCCGCTGCTGCTGACCACCGGACAATTGCCCCGGATACTTGTTGGCCTGCTCCGGAATCCGCACCCGCTCCAGGTAGTGCATGGCAATTTCCTCGGCCTTGCGCTTGGGCAGCTTGCGCACCCACATCGGTGCCAGGGTGCAGTTCTGCAGGATGGTCAGGTGCGGAAACAGGTTGAAATGCTGGAACACCATGCCGACTTCACGGCGGATCGCTTCGATCTGCTTGAGGTCGTTGGTCAGTTCCACGCCATCGACCACGATGCGGCCCTGCTGGTGCTCTTCCAGACGGTTGAGGCAGCGGATGGTGGTGGACTTGCCCGAGCCCGACGGCCCGCACAGGACGATACGCTCGCCCTGGCGCACATTCAGGTTGATGTCCTTGAGCACGTGGAACTGGCCGTACCACTTGTTCACGCCCTGCATCTGAATAATGCCTTCAGGGCTCACAGGCTGTTTGATCGCTTCACTCATGGGAACACTCCTAACGCTTGTGGCCTGTATCCAGCTTGCGCTCCAGATGCATGGAGTAGCGGGACATACCGAAACAGAAAATCCAGAAAACCAGGGCGGCAAACACGTAACCCTCGGTCGCCATGCCCAGCCAGGTCGGGTCGGCAGCGGCCTGCTTGACGCTGTTGAGCAGGTCGAACAGGCCGATGATGATCACCAGGCTGGTGTCCTTGAACAGGGCAATGAAGGTGTTGACGATGCCGGGAATCACCAGCTTCAGGGCTTGCGGCAGGATTACCAGACCCATTGCGCGCCAGTAACCCAGGCCCATCGCCGCAGCGGCTTCGTACTGGCCTTTGGGGATGGCCTGCAGGCCACCACGCACCACTTCGGCGATATACGCCGACTGGAACAGGATGACCCCGATCATCGCCCGCAGCAGCTTGTCGAAGCTCATGCCCTCAGGCAGGAACAGCGGCAGCATCACCGACGACATGAACAGCACGGTGATCAACGGCACGCCGCGCCAGAACTCGATGAAGGTCACGCAGACCACTTTCACCGCCGGCATGTTCGAACGCCGCCCCAGCGCCAGCAGGATGCCCAGCGGCAACGCGCCGACGATGCCGACAGTGGCGATTACCAAGGTCAGCATCAGCCCGCCCCATTGGTTGGTCGGTACTGTGCTAAGGCCCAGGTAGCCGCCGTGCAACAAGGTGAAGGCAATAAGCGGATACAGCACCAAAAAGCTCAGACCGTAGATCGCCTTGCGCGGGAAGCGCGCGATAAACAGCGGCGCCGCGCCGATCACCGCCAGCCACACGGTCAGGTCGACGCGCCAGCGCAGTTCGGTCGGGTAGTAGCCGTACATGAACTGGCCGAAACGCTGCTGGATGAACACCCAGCAGGCGCCGTCCTTGGTGCAGTCGGCGCGCGTGGTGCCAACCCAGTTGGCATCGAAGATCGACCACTGCAGCAGCGGCGGCACGATCAGCCACACCAGGTACAGGGCAAACAGCGTAAGCAAGGTGTTGAGCCAGCTGGAGAACAGGTTGGCGCGCATCCAGGCCAGCACGCCGACGGTTTTCACCGGCGGCGGCATATCAGGTTTGAAAACATGGGTAGTCATGCGCGTATCCTCACCGCTCGATCAGCGCAATGCGCTTGTTGTACCAGTTCATCAGCAGGGAAATGCTGATGCTGATGGCCAGATAGACGCTCATGGTGATGGCGATCACCTCGATGGCCTGGCCGGTCTGGTTGAGCACGGTGCCGGCGAACAACGAGACCATTTCCGGATAGCCGATACCGGCCGCCAGCGAAGAGTTCTTCGCCAGGTTCAGGTACTGGCTGGTCAGCGGTGGAATGATCACCCGCAACGCCTGGGGAATGATCACCTTGCGCAGGGTCGGGCCTTCGCGCAGCCCCAGGGAGCGGGCTGCTTCGGTCTGGCCGTAGCTGACCGAGCGAATACCCGAACGCACGATTTCGGCGATGAATGCAGCGGTGTAGATGGTCAGCGCCAGGGTCAGGGCCAGCAATTCGGGGATCAGCACCCAGCCGCCAACGAAGTTGAAACCCTTGAGCTGCGGCATTTCCCAGTGCAGCGGGCTACCCGCCAGCAACACGCTGAGCGCCGGAATACCGAAGAACAGGAACAGACCGACCCAGAACTTGTGAAACGGCTCGCCGGTGGCTTCGAAGCGCCGGTTGGCCAGGCGCACCATCACCACGATGGCAACAATGGCCAGCACCAAGCTGACGACGAATGGCCAGAATCCTTCGGCCACAGAAGCACCGGGCATGTTCAGGCCCCGGTTGCTGATAAAGAAGGCGTCGTTGATGTTGATACTGCCCCGCGGTCCCGGCAGGGTCAGAAACACCGCGAAGTACCAGAACAGGATCTGCAACA
The DNA here is from genome assembly GCF_000746525.1 of Pseudomonas alkylphenolica. Taxonomy (NCBI): domain Bacteria; kingdom Pseudomonadati; phylum Pseudomonadota; class Gammaproteobacteria; order Pseudomonadales; family Pseudomonadaceae; genus Pseudomonas; species Pseudomonas alkylphenolica. The sequence continues at coordinate 974,377 of NZ_CP009048.1, read as the reverse complement.
GCGGTGGGATGTTACGGAAAGTCTCGACATACACGGTGGCCAGCTTGTTGATCATCCAGTTCGGTGACAACCGCGCCACACCGATGATGAAGCCCAACAGGGTCGCCAGAATGATGCCGATAAAGGTCACCAGCAGCGTATTGAGCAAGCCGATGACGAAAACCCGGGCATAACTGTCCTGTTCGGTGTAGGGAATCAGGTGCTGGGCGATGCCGAAACCGGCACTGCGCTCGAGAAAGTCAAAGCCCGAAGTGATCCCGCGATGTTGCAGGTTGGTCTGGGTGTTGTGAAACAGGTACCAGCCCAGAGCCAGCACCGCGACCACGGTGATGATCTGGAACAGCCACGCACGCACACGTGGATCGTTAAGGGATAGCCCCTTAGGTGCGCCGATTTGATTTTGCATGTAATGCCCCGCAAGGAAGGGATGCGAACAGCCTGCGGCGGCATGGGCCGCCGCAGGCCGCAACCGTCAGCGCACTGGTGGCGCGTACTGGATGCCGCCGTTGTTCCACAGGGCGTTCAGGCCGCGGTCGATTTGCAGTGGGGTTTCCTTGCCCAGGTTCTTCTCGAACACTTCACCGTAGTTGCCGACCTGTTTGACGATCTGCACCACCCAGTCCTTCGGCAGTTTCAGGTCCTTGCCGTATTCGCCGTCGGCGCCGAGCATACGGGCCACGTCAGGGTTCTTGGTGGCTTTGGCTTCAGCTTCGACGTTCTTCGAGTTGATGCCCATTTCTTCGGCATTGAGCATGGCGAACAGGGTCCACTTGACGATGCTGAACCACTCTTCATCGCCTTTACGTACCACTGGGCCCAGCGGTTCCTTGGAAATGGTTTCCGGCAGGACTACGTAATCGGCCGGGGCGGCCAGCTTGGAGCGCTGTGCGTAGAGCTGCGACTTGTCCGAGGTCAGCACGTCGCAACGGCCGGATTCCAGCGATTTGGCGCTTTCGTCGGAGGTGTCGAAGGTGATCGGGGTGTACTTCAGGCCATTGGCGCGGAAGTAGTCGGAGACGTTGAGTTCGGTGGTGGTACCGGCCTGGATGCAGATGGTTGCACCGTCCAGTTCCTTGGCGCTGGAAACGCCGAGCTTCTTGTTGACCAGGAAACCGATGCCGTCGTAATAGGTAACACCGGCGAACACCAGGCCCATGCCGGCGTCACGCGAGCTGGTCCAGGTGGTGTTACGCGACAGCACGTCGACTTCGCCGGACTGCAGCGCGGTGAAGCGCTCCTTGGCGTTGAGCTGGCTGAACTTGACCTTCTTGGCATCGCCGAACACCGCTGCGGCCACTGCGCGGCAGACGTCTGCGTCGATACCAACGATGTTGCCCTTGGCATCCGGAACCGAAAAGCCCGGCAAGCCGTCACTGACACCACACTGAACGAAGCCCTTCTTCTGCACGGCGTCCAGGGTCGCACCTGCCTGTGCGATACCGCTGATACCGAGCACGGTAGCAGCGGTAACCACTGCCAGGGTGGATTTCAACATCTTCATTCAAACCTCCAGTTTTGCTCTTATTGTGTTGAGCCGGGATTGCACCGCACCCTTATGAGGCGCATCCGACCCGTGTTGGCTTGTTTTTGGGTCAATTGGCGCAATGCGCTGTTCTGTGACAGCCTTGGGGACCGCTAACGGGTGTTACCGTCCAAAACGTGTAACCTCGCATCAGGAGTTTCATAGCAAAGCGCGTACCACACTGAACGGCTAAAGCGTTTCAGTTAACGTCAATAGGAAAACTTGCAACGTTGCGACAGGTTTTTCCCGGATTTACCCGACGCGCCTTCATTTCATGCACGCAAACAAGAGCGCGCGCACACTTTCGGAGCAGTCATGAGCCACCCGTTGATTCTCGAACCACAAAAAACCGCAGACGCCTGTGTGATCTGGTTGCACGGCCTGGGGGCTGATCGTTACGACTTCATGCCGGTGGCCGAAGCCTTGCAGGAAGTTCTGCTGACCACCCGCTTCGTCATGCCCCAGGCGCCCACCCGTCCGGTGACCATCAACGGTGGTTATGAAATGCCCAGCTGGTACGACATCAAGGCTATGACGCCGGCGCGGGCGATCGATGAAGATCAACTGAAGGCTTCGGCCGAGCAGGTGATCGAGCTGATCAAGGCCGAACAGGCCAAAGGCATCGACCTGGCCCGTATCGTTCTCGCCGGTTTCTCCCAGGGCGGCGCGGTGGTGCTGCACACTGCTTATATAAAGTGGCAAGAAGCCTTGGGCGGTGTGATCGCCCTGTCGACCTATGCGCCGACCTTTGCCCAGGAGCGTGAACTGAGCGCTTGCCAGCAACGTACCCCGGCCCTGTGCCTGCACGGTGTCTACGACCCGGTGGTGTTACCGGCCATGGGCCGCAGCGCTTATGAGCACCTCAAGCATTGGGGCATCAACGTTGAGTGGAAGGAATACCCCATGGAGCACGAAGTGCTGAACGAGGAAATCCGCGATATCGCTGTCTGGCTTACCGAACGCCTGCGTTAAAAGAAGACTTCCCTGTAGTTGTCAGTGCAATCCACTACGCCGCGCCCGATTCTTGCATTACACTGGCCGGCGTACATTCCTTAACCAATTGATGAGATGACCGTGCTCAAAGCACTCAAGAAGATGTTCGGCAAGAGCGAGGTTGAGCAACTCGCCACCGAAAGCGCTGCCCCCGTGATGCAGCCGCCCGCAGCACCCATGGCCCCTGCCCCGGCCGCCCCGCTCAAGACCGAAGCCGAGGCTGCCCAACCGGCACGCGCCGAAAAGCCGGCCGAGCCCAAACCGCGCCGTGAGCGCAAGCCAAAACCTGCAGCCTCCACCTGGAAGCTGGAAGATTTCGTGGTCGAGCCGCAAGAAGGCAAGACCCGGTTCCATGACTTCAAGCTCTCGCCCGAGCTGATGCATGCGATCCATGACCTGGGCTTTCCTTACTGCACGCCGATCCAGGCACAAGTGCTGGGTCATACCCTGCGCGGCAAAGATGCCATTGGCCGCGCCCAGACCGGCACCGGCAAGACTGCCGCCTTCCTGATCTCGATCATTTCCCAGTTGCAGCAGACCCCGCCGCCAAAAGAGCGCTACATGGGCGAGCCACGGGCACTGATCATCGCCCCGACCCGTGAACTGGTGGTGCAGATCGCCAAGGACGCCGCGGCGCTGACCAAGTACACCGGCCTGAACGTGATGACCTTCGTTGGCGGCATGGACTTCGACAAGCAGCTCAAGGCCCTCGAAGCGCGCCACTGCGACATTCTCGTGGCTACCCCCGGCCGTCTGCTGGACTTCAACCAACGCGGTGAAGCCCACCTGGACATGGTCGAAGTGCTGGTACTGGACGAAGCCGACCGCATGCTCGACATGGGCTTCATCCCGCAGGTACGGCAGATCATCCGCCAGACCCCGCCGAAGAGCGAACGCCAGACCCTGCTGTTCTCCGCGACCTTCACCGAAGACGTGATGAACCTGGCCAAGCAGTGGACCACCGACCCGTCCATCGTCGAGATCGAGCCGGAGAACGTTGCCAGCGAAACCGTCGAACAGCACGTTTATGCCGTTGCCGGCAGCGACAAGTACAAGCTGCTGTACAACCTGGTGACCGAGAACAAATGGGAACGGGTGATGGTCTTCGCCAACCGCAAGGATGAAGTGCGGCGCATCGAAGAACGCCTGGTACGCGATGGCGTCAACGCCGCGCAGCTGTCGGGTGACGTGCCTCAGCACAAGCGCATCAAGACCCTGGAAAACTTCCGCGAAGGCCGCATTACCGTGCTGGTGGCGACCGACGTCGCCGGTCGTGGCATCCACATCGACGGCATCAGCCATGTGATCAACTTCACCTTGCCGGAAGATCCGGACGATTACGTCCACCGTATCGGTCGTACCGGTCGTGCTGGCACCAGCGGTGTGTCGATCAGCTTCGCCGGTGAGGATGACTCCTACCAGTTGCCGGCCATCGAAGAGCTGCTGGGTCGCAAGATCAGCTGCGAGATGCCGCCGACCGAACTGCTCAAGCCAGTGCCGCGCAAGCATCACTGATCAAGTTGTAATTCATCGCGGGGCAAGCCCGCTCCCACAGGGTGTGTTCAACCGGTGGGAGCGGGCTTGCCCCGCGATGCTTTTGAGCATTTTCAGACCAACGATATTGCCCAAATAAACAAAGAGTCCATAATAGACAAAATAGTTTATATGGAGACTCGTATGTCCACGCCTCTCGTCATCGATCAACAGCTCGCCCGCCAACTGCTGACCCAGGTGGATGTCCCGCAGATCCTGCGCAGCCTGTTCCGGGACCTGGCGGCCGGGCAAGCCGTGCAGCCGCCGCAACAGCTGGTGGAGTTCCCGGCTGGCCAGGGTGACTTCATCAACTACGGCGGGGTACTGGCGCAGGAACGAGTCTACGGTGTGAAAACCTCGCCTTACATCGTCCGCGAACAAGGCCCGCTGGTCACCGCCTGGACCTTGCTTATGTCCATGGACAGCGGCCAGCCGCTACTGCTGTGCGATGCTGGCGAACTGACCACCGCGCGTACCGCCGCCACCACCGCTGTCGCGGTCGATGCCCTGGCCGCCGCCAGTGCCCGGCGCCTGACAGTGATCGGCAGCGGCCCGATCGCCCGCACCCACCTGCACTATGTTCGCGGCCTGCGCGAGTGGCAGGACATTCGCCTGTTCTCGCCCAGCCTGGCCGGGCAAAGCGCCGAACAGCGCCAGGCGCTGCTTGACCTCGACCCACGCCTGACACTCAGCGACAGCCTCGACCAGGCGCTGGAGGATGCCGATGTGATCATGCTGTGCACCTCCTCGGCCAGCCCGGTTATCGACCCGGCCACCTTGAGCAAACCGGCGCTGATCACCTCGATCAGCACCAATGCCGTGCGCGCCCATGAAGTACCGCCCGCCAGCCTCGGCGCCATGGATGTGTATTGCGACTACCGGGTAACCACCCCGGGCAGCGCTGGCGAAATGCGTATCGCGGCGGAGCAACATGGTTGGCAACCGGAAGCCATCGTCGGTGATCTGGCGCAGTTGTTGAGCAACCAGGCCCCTGCCCCGACTTACCAGCGCCACGCTTTCTTCCGCTCCATCGGTCTGGGCCTGGAAGACATCGCCCTGGCCAACGCCCTGTACCGCCTGCAGCGCGCCGACTGAGGAGATACCCATGCAACAGGCTGATTACATCATCATTGGTGCCGGTATCGCGGGCGCTTCCACCGGCTACTGGCTGGCCGCTCACGGCCGGGTGTTGCTGCTCGAACGCGAGTCGCAACCGGGCTATCACTCCACCGGGCGTTCGGCCGCACTGTATACCGCTGCTTATGGAACGCCGCAGGTGCGTGCCCTGACCCTGGCCAGCCGAGAGTTTTTCGATCATCCGCCGGCAGGCTTTGCCGAGCATCCGCTGCTCAGCCCGCGCGGGGAAATGACCGTCGACCTCACTGGCGATCCTGAAGAGCTGCAGCGTCAGTATCAAAGCGCCAAGGCCTGTGTGCCGGAAGTCGAACTGCTCAGCGCCGACCAGGCCTGCGCCCGTCTGCCGGTGCTACGCCGCGACAAAGTCCATGGCGCCCTGTACGACCCGAGCGCCAGCGACATCGACACCGATGCCCTGCACCAGGGCTACCTGCGCGGTATCCGCCGTCAGCAGGGTGAAGTGCACAGCGATTGCGAGGTCCAGCAACTGAGCCGCGATGACAAGGGGCTCTGGCAGGTGCAGACCAGCCGTGGCACCTTCAGCGCACCGGTGCTGATCAACGCCGCTGGCGCCTGGGCCGACCACATCGCTGTACTGGCCGGTGCGCAAGCGCTTGGCCTGCAGCCCAAACGTCGCGCGGCCTTCATCTTCGCCGGCCCCGAGGGCATCAACAGCCATGCCTGGCCGATGCTGGTCAGTCTCGACGAATCGTTCTACATGAAGCCCGACGCCGGCATGCTGCTCGGCTCGCCCGCCAATGCCGACCCGGTCGAACCCCATGACGTGCAGGCCGAAGAGCTGGACATTGCCATGGGCATCTACCAGATCGAAGAAGCCACCACTCTGAGCATTCGCCGGCCCACCCGCACCTGGGCCGGCCTACGCAGCTTCGTTACCGACGGTGATCTGGTGGCCGGTTTCGACCCACAGGTGCCCGGCCTGTTCTGGGTAGCGGCACAAGGTGGTTATGGCATCCAGACCTCGCCCGCCATGGGCCAGGCCAGCGCCGCCCTGGTGCGTGGCGAAGACCTGCCCGAGGCCCTCAAGGGCTTTGGCCTGAACGCCGCGATGCTTTCCCCGCGCCGCCTGCAGGGATGACGCGCCGCCGCGATTGCGGCACACTCGCAGCGCCCTTGTGCCAAGGGCGCTGACACCGCCTGGAGCCTGCCTGAATGTCGACCCCTCGCCCCGACCCTGTCCTGGACAACTACCGGGCCATCGCCGATGCCATTGCCACGCTGTTCTTCCCCCACGCCGAGGTGGTGCTGCACGACCTGCGCAACCAGAAAATCGACTACATCGCCAACAACCTGTCGAAACGCGAGATCGGTGATGATGCCGCGCTGGAAGACCTGCTCGAGACCGGCACCGATGAAACCAATATCGGCCCCTACGAGAAGCTCAACTGGGACGGGCAGAAGATCCGCTCGCTGAGCACCGTATTGCGCAATGAGGCGGGCACACCGCTGGCAGTGCTGTGCATCAACCTGAACATTTCCCTGTTCGAAAACGCCAGGGCCGCGCTGGACCTGTTCCTGTCGCCGAGCAAGCTGATTCCCCAGCCCGACGCGCTGTTTCGCGACGACTGGCAGGAGCGTATCAATACCTTCCTCAACAGCTGGCTACGCCAGCGCCAGTTGAGCCTGAACGTACTGACCCGCGAGCATAAACGCGAGCTGGTCCTGGCCCTGCACGCCGAGGGCGCGTTCAAGGGCAAGAGTGCGGCCAACTACGTGGCCAATGTGCTGGGGATGGGACGGGCGACGGTGTACAAGCACCTGAAGGAACTCAAGGCCTGAAAGCTTCAGGCCCTGAGCGCGGCGATCAATCGCCGTAGATGTCGGTCTTGAAGTACTTCGACTGAATCTTCTGGTACTCGCCGTTGGCGCGGATGTCGTCGATGGCTTTGTTGAGTTTGCTCACCAGCGCCTCGTTACCCTTGCGCACCGCGATCCCGGCACCTTCACCGACGTATTTCGGGTCCTTCAGCTCTGGACCGACGAAGGCATAGTCAGCACCGCGCGGCATCGACAGGAAATCATCCAGAGGGATGGTGTCGGCGAAAATCGCATCGACACGCCCGGATGCCAGGTCCATGTAGATCTCTTCGTTGTTGCTGTAGCGCTTGATGATGATGCCCTTGGGCTCCAGCACTTCGGTGGCGTAGCGATCGGTGGTGGTGGCGCGCTGCACACCCACGGTCTTGCCCTTGAGGCTGGCGTACTGGTCATCGACCGTGGCGCCCTTCTTCATCACCAGCCGCGATGAGGTGAAGTAGTACTTGTGGGTAAAGTCGACCGACTTCTTGCGCTCGTCAGTGATGGTCATCGACGACAAGGCCGCATCGATTTTCTTCACTTTCAGCGACGGGATCAGGCCGTCGAACTCCACCTCGTTCCACACGCATTTGACCTGCATCTGCGCGCACAAGGCATTGCCGATGTCGTAGTCGAAGCCAACGATCTCGCCTTTGTCGTTCTTCGAGGCAAAGGGTGGGTAAGCGGCTTCGATGCCAATGCGCAAGGTTTCTTCGGCGGCGAACAGGCTGCCGGCCATCAGGCTCAGGGCCAGACCGCTGATCAGGGTGAAGTTCTTCATGCTGGGTCTCTCTCGCTCGTTATTGGAGGTGTGTTGCAAGACAGAGGGAAAGGGGCAGGCACGCGACGGCCTGGAATTATTTTGTACTTATAATTCCATACTGGACTTTATTGTATAAAAACTCAACAGGCAAAAGCATCGCGGGGCAAGCCCGCTCCCACAGGATATTCACCATCCCTGTGGGAGCGGGCTTGCCCCGCGAAAAGGTCAACTACCAACGCCCCGCCGCGTCTTCATCACTCTGCTTGCCCTCGACCCAACGCGGGCCGTCACCGGTCTGTTCTTTCTTCCAGAACGGTGCGCGGGTCTTGAGGTAATCCATGATGAAATTGCAGGCATCAAACGCAGCCTGACGATGAGCACTGGCCACGCCAACAAAGACGATGGGTTCGCCGGGCTCGAGCGCGCCAATACGATGCAGAACCTCGACCTTGAGCAGCGGCCAGCGCTGCTCGGCCTCAACGACAATCTTGGCCAGGGCCTTTTCAGTCATGCCCGGATAGTGCTCCAGGAACATCCCCGCCACTTCCTGGCCGTCATTGAAGTCGCGCACGTAGCCAACAAAGCCGACCACCGCGCCAACACCGACATTGGCGGCATGCATGGCGTTGACTTCAACGCCCGGATCAAAGGCTTCAGTCTGGACACGAATGCTCATTTCAGCCTCCGGTCACGGGGGGGAAGAACGCCACTTCGTCGCCGTCTGTCACTGGCTCGTCAAGCTTGCAGAGTTCTTCGTTACGCGCGCACATCAGGTTCTGTTCGCTCAGAACTTCATGCTTGCCACCCTTGGCGACCAACGCCTTGCGCACGTCGTCCAGGGTAGCGAACGCACCTTCGAGTTTCTCGCTATCGACGCCCAGCGCTTCGCGGTAACGCGCGAAATACATCACCTTGATGCTCATTTCACGTCATCCGCCTGGTAATGGCCGCTTTTGCCGCCGAGCTTTTCCAGTACTCGCACACCGTCGATGATCATGCCGCGGTCAACCGCTTTGCACATGTCGTAGATGGTCAGCGCAGCGACGCTGGCGGCGGTCAGGGCTTCCATTTCCACGCCGGTCTGCCCGGCCAGTTTGCAGCGCGCGACGATATAGACAGTGTCGTTGCCTTCGGCGCTGAGCTCGACCTTGACGCTGGTCAGCATCAGCGGGTGGCACAACGGGATCAGGTCGCTGGTCTTCTTCGCCGCCTGGATACCGGCAATGCGGGCCACGGCGAAGACATCACCCTTGGGGTGCTCGCCATCGACAATCATCTGCAGGGTTTGCGGGAGCATGCGTACCCGCGCTTCGGCCACAGCCTCACGCGAGGTCACGGCTTTATCGGTAACGTCGACCATAGTGGCCCGACCTTGGGAATCGAGATGAGTCAGCACAGCCTTCCTCCTGTTCAGGAGTAAAGAGTGTAAACCCAAGGGTGCGGATGTCGCAGCGAAAAAAACCGGGCGGCAAGGCCGCCCGGTGGTTGTCGGTTACAGGTGCGTTTCGGCGTATTCGGCCAGAATCGAGCGCGGTACGCCCTGCAGGGTGATGTGCACGCCGTTGGGGAAGTCTTTGAAACGCTCGGTCAGGTAGGTCAGGCCCGAGCTGGTAGCGGACAGGTAAGGGGTGTCGATCTGCGCCAGGTTACCCAGGCAGATCACCTTCGAACCGGTACCGGCACGGGTGATGATAGTTTTCATCTGGTGCGGGGTAAGGTTCTGGCATTCGTCAATCAGGATCAGGCTTTGCTGGAAGCTGCGGCCGCGAATGTAGTTCAGCGATTTGAACTGCAGCGGCACCCGTTCAAGGATGTAGTCGACACTGCCATGGGTGTTTTCATCATCCATGTGCAGCGCTTCGAGGTTGTCGGTGATCGCCCCGAGCCAGGGCTCCATTTTCTCGGCTTCGGTGCCCGGCAAAAAGCCGATCTCCTGGTCCAGCCCCTGCACGCTGCGGGTGGCGATGATGCGCCGGTAACGCTTGCTGACCATGGTCTGCTCAATGGCGGCGGCCAGGGCGAGGATGGTTTTACCGGAACCGGCGGCGCCGGTCAGGTTGACCAGGTGAATGTCCGGATCAAGCAGCGCGAACAAGGCCAGGCTCTGATGGATGTCACGCGGTTTCAGGCCCCAGGCTTCCTGGTGCAACAGAGGCTCCTGGTGCAGGTCGAGCAACAGCAACTCGTCGTCTTTGATGCCCTTGATCCAGCCAACGAAGCCCTGCTCGTCAATGATGAACTCGTTGATGTGCACCGCCGGCAGGTTGTCGATCATTTGCACCCGGTGCCAGGTGCGGCCACGCTCCTGGCGGGTCTCGACCTTGCTGACCCGGTCCCAGAACGACCCGGTGACACTGTGATAGCCCTTGGACAACAGGGAAACGTCGTCAACCAGCTGGTCGGTGCTGTAGTCCTCGGCCGCGATCCCACAGGCGCGGGCCTTGAGGCGCATGTTGATGTCTTTGGTCACCAGCACCACATCCATGTCCTTGCGCCGGCTACGCAGCTCAAGCAACTGGTTGATGATGATGTTGTCGTTGAGGGTTTCCGGCAGCAGGCGGTTGGGCTCGTTGCGCGGGCTCATCAGGATGGACAGAAAGCCCTTGGGCCCGCTCTTGCCACGCTGGATTGGCACGCCCTGTTCAACGTCAGCTGGCGTGGCATCGCCCAGGGTCTGGTCGATCAGGCGGATGGCCTGGCGACATTCAGCGGCGATGGTGTGCTTTCCGGTCTTGAGTTTGTCGAGCTCCTCCAGCACCGTCATCGGTATGGCGACGTGGTGCTCCTCGAAATTGAGCAATGCGTTTGGATCGTGGATCAGTACATTGGTATCGAGCACATAAAGGATTGGCTGGTTGGAGGAAGTGGTGCGTCCTTGATCATCCATACTCGGTCACCTTTGTGGAAGCCATACAACGCAATACCTGAACGGTGCTGCGCCGTGAAGTGGCCGCCGGTTCTTCCCTGGTCCGCGTCGTTACGGGTGGGAAGCTGCCCTCACAGAAAATGGTGCCCAATGACGCCACCTGTGATGCAGGGTTCGGCGGTCTGTCTTCTTGATACCGCAAAACCCATGACCGGAAAAAGCATTTTTACGTATTTTTGAAGTTTATTTTTCGTGATGACACTTAGCCCTTGGCGCGGGGTCAAAGCACCGCTACAGTCATAAATCAGGCCCAGTGAATTGCGCGTAACATTTTCTTGCTGGACGCACAGTTCTCATCCTGATTTCAGCTTTTTCCGGCAAAATGCCGGCAATCTTCCCAACCAATACCGCTTTGTGCCGTCTGCTTGAGCAGCCAGGCCACGGCCTCCTGCGCTTTGGGTTGGGCGTCGTGAAACTGGATCAGCCCGCGGCGCCAGAGCAGCATCAGGGTCAGCACTCGTTGCGCCGATTGTTCGCCACTCAAGGCGCTCTGGTCCTGGGCATCGATATTCCACAACACCACCTGTAACCCCTGGCGGGCGAAGAAGTCCTGGCTGTCGGCCCGGCGCTGGCCATAGGGTGGCCGGAACAGCGGTACATACTGATCGGGCAGGTCCGCCTGCACCCGGGCCTGACTGCGCAACACCGATTGCTGCCAGTCCTGCCATTGCCCGTGGGAGCGGTACTGCCAGCCTTGAATCCCCACACACTGGCCTTTGTAGAGGGCGCGCAGGTCGGTCAGCGAGGTTTTGTCGCGGCGCATTTGCAGGCTGTTGCCGAGCACAAAAAAGGTGGCGCCGAGTTTCTGCCGGCGCAGATACTCGGTCAGGCCATCGGTGCCACCGCCGACCGGGCCGGGGCCAGCGTCGAAGGTCAGCATGAACAAGCGGTCATTGAGTTCAGCGCCGTTGCGCTCCAGCGCCGAGTAACGCTCGATCTCGCTGGCGATCTGCGGAAACAGCGCGGCTTTGCGCAACAACTCGTCCAGGTAGCGCTGATGGAATTCGCGGCTCGGTTCAGCCCAGCCGGCGTAGAAGGAATCGCTGGCCACGGTGAACTTCGCTGCCTGCTGGCGCAGCTCGGCCTGTCCGTCGATGGCATAACAGAACGAGGCATCCTGTTCGCAGGTTTGCTGGGCCAGGTCATAGTTGCGCCACAATTGCTGCCACAGACGCGCGCGCACCTGGTTGATCGACAGCAGATTGATCTGCTTGAGGCCCAGGCGTGCTGCCAGCGCCGGTTCGTCGAGCACTTCGCTGGCCGCAAGGGCCTGGGAAAAGCCAAGAATCTCGGCCCGCGAGGCGACATCGAACAGCGCCGGGCTGTCGAGTTGCTCTGGCCAGTAGCTACGGTCGAAGGTTGTCGGCGGCACAGGCGCGGCTTGCACCGCGGCAGTCAACAGTCCGGTCAGTAGTAGAAAAGCAATGCGCACGATCGAGCTCCCCGATTTCCTCGCCGCGCACTATAGCGTCAAGCGTCGGGATGGTCTGTGGCTATCAACGTCATAGCTGGAGATCAGCGCCCCCGCCCCGTAGAATCGGCGCCACGATTTCAGGAGCCCGACCGATGCTGACGGTGATTTCCCCCGCCAAGACCCTCGACTACGACACCCCGCCCGTGACCCAGCGCTACACCCAGCCGCAGTACCTGGATGATTCCCAGGAGCTGATCGTGCAGCTGCGCGAGCTGTCGCCGGCGCAGATCAGCGAGCTGATGCACCTCTCCGACAAGCTCGCCGGCCTCAATGCCGCGCGCTTCGGCAGCTGGACCCCGGCCTTCACCCCGGAAAACGCCAAGCAGGCGCTGCTGGCTTTCAAGGGTGATGTGTACACCGGGCTGGACGCCGAAAGCCTGAGCGAAGACGACTTCAGCTACGCCCAGGATCACCTGCGCATGCTCTCGGGGCTGTACGGGCTGCTGCGGCCGCTGGACCTGATGCAACCTTACCGCCTGGAAATGGGCACCAAGCTGGCCAACGCCCGCGGCAAGGACCTGTATGCCTTCTGGGGCACGCGCATCAGCGAATGGCTGAACCAGGCCCTGGCCGAGCAAGGCGACGACCTGCTGCTCAACCTTGCCAGCAACGAGTACTTCAGCGCGGTCAAACGCAACGCGCTCAAGGCACGGATCATCAACACCGAGTTTCGCGACTTCAAGAACGGCCAGTACAAGATCATCAGCTTCTACGCCAAGAAAGCCCGCGGGATGATGAGTCGCTTCGTGATCCAGGAACGCATCAACGATCCCGAGCAGCTCAAGCAGTTCGATGTGCAGGGCTACTACTACAGTGCCGAGCAATCGAAGCCGGACAATCTGGTGTTCCTGCGCGATCATCCGGACGAGTGAGTCGAACCGATGTAGGAGCGGATTTATCCGCGATGGACTGCAGAGCAGTCCCGATTTTTTGGGCCGCGTTGCGGCCCTTCGCGGATAAATCCGCTCCTACAGTTCTTCACTCCACGATCGACATGAATTTTGCGCAAAAAAAACCAGCCTCCCAGTTTTATTTCAAACTGCCATCAAGCCCATTCGTATTTTTTTGACGAAATTCAAAAAATAATTCCCGATACTGGCAATAAAACATCCCTCCCCGAGTTCGCCCTTTATATACAGGGACGAAACTGCCCAGTGCTATCAAATTGAAAGTAATGGCACTTCAATAATTATTTAAAAATCTTTCACACTCACTGAACTACCCTCGGAACTTATCCCCTCGCCCATCGCTCATAGCACCGGTAACGATTCTCGAGCATCGTGTAAGAGATGACCTACAACGAACCCAGGAGATCGGCGCCCTACAAAACTCGTCCCAGTGGTTGATTTCAAGGGATTTTATCCGCTTGAAAGAGCAAGCACTGCAGTATCCGGACACGGAACTGCAATAAAGACGGCTGCATTTAAGGGCACGTCCATAACTATTGGCCATTGGCTGCCAACTTTGAGTGCAGATTATTTTGCACTCCACATTTATATGCCTGCGCACGGTGAAGTGACATCTTTTTGCCACAACTCCGTTCGCCCGGACATTGCTGGTTAATCAACCCGGTCTGGCTCCGAAAGTTGAGCCGGCATGATAAACACATGAGGTGATAGCGATGCGTATCAGTATCTTTGGTTTGGGTTATGTGGGTGCAGTCTGTGCTGGCTGCCTGTCCGCACGGGGTCATGAAGTGATTGGCGTGGATGTTTCCAGCACCAAGATCGACCTGATCAACCAGGGCAAATCGCCAATTGTCGAACCCGGGCTTGAAGCACTCTTGCAACAGGGCATCGACACCGGCCGCCTGCGTGGCACCACCGACTTTGCCGCGGCGATCCGCGACAGCGACCTGTCGATGATCTGCGTTGGTACGCCAAGCAAGAAGAACGGCGATCTGGGCCTGGAGTACATCGAGTCGGTGTGCCGTGAAATCGGTTTCGTGCTGCGCGAAAAAGCCAGCCGCCACACCATCGTAGTACGCAGCACCGTGCTGCCGGGCACGGTGAAAAACGTGGTGATCCCGATTCTCGAAGACTGCTCCGGGAAAAAAGCCGGCGTCGATTTCGGCGTGGCAGTCAACCCTGAGTTCCTGCGTGAAAGCACCGCGATCAAGGATTACGACCAGCCACCGATGACGGTCATCGGCGAACTGGACAAGGCCAGCGGCGACGTCCTGCAATCGCTGTATGAAGAACTCGACGCACCGATCATCCGCAAGGACATCGAAGTGGCCGAGATGATCAAGTACACCTGCAACGTCTGGCACGCGGCGAAAGTGACCTTCGCCAACGAGATCGGCAACATCGCCAAGGCGGTCGGTGTCGATGGCCGCGAAGTGATGGACGTGGTTTGCCAGGACAAAGCCCTGAACCTGTCGCAGTACTACATGCGCCCGGGCTTTGCCTTCGGCGGTTCGTGCCTGCCCAAGGACGTACGCGCCCTGACCTACCGCGCCAGCAGCCTGGACGTGAAGGCGCCACTGCTCAACTCGCTGATGACCAGCAACGAGTCCCAGGTGCAGAACGCCTTCGACATCATCGAAAGCCACGACAAGCGCAAGGTCGCCCTGCTCGGCCTGAGCTTCAAGGCCGGCACCGACGACCTGCGCGAAAGCCCGCTGGTGGAACTGGCCGAGCGCCTGATCGGCAAAGGCTACGAGCTGAACATCTACGACAGCAACGTCGAGTACGCCCGCGTCCACGGGGCGAACAAGGATTACATCGAGTCGAAGATCCCGCACGTCTCCTCCTTGCTCAACGCCAACTTCGACCAGGTCATCCACCACGCCGATGTGATCGTCCTGGGCAACCGCGACGAGAAGTTCCGCGCCCTCGCCCAGCAAGCGCCGGAAGGCAAACAGGTCATCGACCTGGTCGGGTTCATGAACAAGGCCAGCTCGCCGGCCACCCGCACCGAAGGTATCTGCTGGTAACCCGGCAGGTTGCGCGGGGCCTTCGGGCCTTGCGCACCACCCTACTCTCCTCACTGGATACGGATGCAGAACATGCAAAGGCTCAAGCACGGCCTGCTACAGGTCGCCGGTTGGCTGTTCTACGTGAGCCTGCTCATGTTGATCGCCCTGGCCTTGCCCAACTCCATTTTCGACCCCGACTCGAAGGACTTCATTTTCCTCGTCGGTGCCGTCGGTATCTGGCGCTATTCCATGGGTGCCACGCACTTTGTGCGCGGCATGCTGTTTCTCTATGTGGTCTATCCGCTGCTGCGGCGCAAGGTGCGCAAGCTCGGCAGCGCCGCTGCCCCGTCGCATGTCTACCTGATGGTCACCAGCTTTCGCATCGACGCGCTGACCACCGCCCAGGTCTACAGCTCAGTGATCCGCGAGGCGATCGACTGCGGCTACCCGACCACGGTGGTCTGCTCGCTGGTGGAAATGTCCGACGAGCTGCTGGTGAAGAGCCTCTGGGAAAAATTCAATCCGCCAGACCGTGTCACCCTGGACTTCGTGCGTATCGCCGGGACCGGCAAGCGTGACGGCCTGGCTTACGGCTTTCGTGCCATCTCCCGCCACCTGCCGGACCAGAATGCCGTGGTTGCGGTGATCGACGGCGATACCGTGCTCGGTGAAGGCGTAGTGCGCAAGACCGTGCCGTGGTTCAAGTTGTTCGGCAATGTCGGCGGCCTGACCACCAACGAATTCTGCGAAGTGCGCGGCGGCTACATCATGAGCGAGTGGCACAAGCTGCGCTTCGCCCAGCGCCACATCAACATGTGTTCGATGGCCCTGTCCAAGCGCGTGCTGACCATGACCGGGCGCATGTCGGTGTTCCGCGCCGCGGTAGTGACCAACCCCGAATTCATCGCCGACGTCGAAAACGACTCGCTGCAGCACTGGCGTCTTGGCCGTTTCAAGTTCCTCACCGGTGACGACAAGTCCAGCTGGTTCAGCCTCATGCGCCTGGGCTACGACACCTTCTACGTGCCGGACGCGGCGATCAACACGGTCGAGCACCCGCCGGAAAAAAGTTTCATCAAGGCCAGCCGCAAACTGATGTACCGCTGGTACGGCAACAACCTGCGCCAGAACTCGCGGGCCCTGGGCCTGGGTATCCGCCGTCTGGGGCTGTTCACCAGCGTGGTGCTGTTCGACCAGCGCGTGTCGATGTGGACCAGTTTGCTTGGCCTGACCGTTGCGCTGATTGCCAGCCTGAAATTCGGCCCGGCGTTCCTCCTGGTGTACCTGCTGTGGATCGGCATCACCCGCCTGATCCTGACGTTCATGCTGCTGTGCTCGGGCCACAACATCGGCCCGGCCTACCCACTGATCCTTTATTACAACCAGATCGTCGGCGCGATCATGAAGATCTACGTGTTCTTCCGCCTCGACAAGCAGTCCTGGACGCGCCAGCCGACTGCCCTCAAACGCGACCTCGCCAGCTTTCAACAATGGTTCAACACCTGGTCCTCCCGGACCATGACCTTCTCGGCGGCCAGCATCTTCATTGCTGTGCTGTTCATGGTCGTGTGAGCCGGAAACCGATTGGATTAAACAGGAACAAATCGCCATGAATACCGCCGTGAACGTCAATGTCGTGCATGAGTCCGAAGCCCAGCGCCAGCACGCCCGGGTGCGTATCCCGGCCAAGTTGCGTTACCTGGGCAGCAGCCGCGAAACCCTGGAAGTGAAGATCGACGACCTGTCCGCCGGGGGCTTGAGCTTCCATGCCAAGCAGCCGTTGAAAGTCGGCGAGGTGTCACGCGGGCGCTTGCAGTTCACCGTCGACAAGCTCGGCCTGGCCATGGACATCGAGTTCCAGGTGCGCTCCTTCGACCCGTCCAGCGGCCGTACTGGCGTGCAGTTCCAGAACCTTGAGCCGCGCGACATCGCCACCCTGCGCCACATCATCACTTCGCACTTGTCGGGCGAGCTGATCACCGCTGGCGATGTGCTCAGTACCCTGCAACGCGACAATTTCACCAAGGCGCGCAAACACAAAGATGCCAACGGCGGCATGAGCGCCTTCAGCCGCCTGCGCGCAGTGACCTTCAGCCTCGGCGTGTTTGTGGTTGGCGTGGCGGCGTTCGGCTTCATCGCCAAGTCGGTGTACGGCCTGTACTTCGTCAGCCATGCCCAGGCCGGTGTGGTCAGCGTGCCAACCACCAACGTCACCATGCCTCGCGACGGCACCGTGCAAGGCCTGGTCGAGAGTGGTGGGCAGATCGTCAAAGGTGCGCCGCTGGCTTCGTTCAGCACCAGCATGCTGGACATGCTCAAGGGCCACCTGGACGACCAGCAGCTTGAACCGAGCAAGGTCGAAGAGCTGTTCGGCAAACAGATGAGCGGCACCCTGACCAGCCCTTGCGATTGCGTAGTCGCCCGCCAACTGGTGGATGACGGCCAGTACGCGAGCAAAGGCCAGGTGATCTTCCAGCTGATTCCGCGCACGGTTAATCCGAACGTCGAGGCGCGCTTCAGTTATCGCCAGTTCGACGACGTCCAGCCGGGTACCCGGGTCAACTTCCAGATCGCTGGCGAAGACCAATGGCGCACAGGCCAGATCGTCAGCAGCACCAGCCTGAACAGCGAAGACCTGTCTTCGGACATTCGCGTGCAGATCAAACCCGAAGGCGCACTGCCCAGCGAACTGGCTGGCCGCCCGGTGGCGGTGGACAGCAACCGTGGCCCGTCGCTGGACTGGCTGATCGACAAAGCCATGGCCCGTGGGCTTTAAGAGGATCTGCCCATGAATCTTGCCAATTACCCTGTGGGAGCGGGCTTGCCCCGCGATAACCGTAGACGCTTTACTGACTTCATCGCGGGGCAAGCCCGCTCCCACCTGTGCCTGACCCTGGTCATCAGCCTGGCTGGTTGCGCCGGTCTGCCCGACCAGCGCCTGGCCAACGAAGCGCTCAAGCGCGGCGACACCGCCCTGGCCGAACAGAACTACCGGCAACTGGCCGACCTCGGTTACAGCGAAGCCCAGGTCGGTCTGGCCGATATCCAGATGGAAACCCGCGACCCGGCCAAGCTCAAGCAAGCCGAAGCGACCTACCGCGCCGCCGCCGATATCTCGCCACGTGCCCAGGCTCGCCTTGGCCGTCTGCTGGCCGCCAAACCGGATGCTTCTGACGCTGAGCGCCAGGAAGCCGAAACCCTGCTCAAGAAAGCCTTCGCCAATGGCGAAGGCAACACCCTGATCCCGCTGGCGATGCTCTACCTGCAATACCCGCAGAGTTTCCCCAGCACCCATGCGCAACAGCAGATCGATCAATGGCGCGCCGCTGGTTACCCGGAAGCGGGCCTGGCCCAGATTCTGCTGTACCGCACTCAGAACACCTATGACCAGCACCTGGCCGAGGTCGAGCGAATCTGCAAAGCCGCACTGACGACCACCGACATCTGCTACGTCGAGCTGGCCACCGTATACCAGAAACGCGGCCAGGCTGATCAACAAGCCGCGCTGCTCGAACAGCTGAAAAGCGCTTACCAGCGCGGTGCGATTCCGGCCACGCGGGTCGACAGCACGGCCCGCGTACTGGCTGACCGCAGCCTGGGCCAGACCGACGAAAAAACCGCGCAAGCCTTGCTGGAGCAGGTCGCGCCGGTCAATCCGGGTTCCTGGGTCAGCCTCGCGCAACTGCTCTATGACTTCCCCGAGCTGGGTGACACCGACAAGCTGATGGCGTACATCGACAAGGGCCGCGCCGCTGAACAGCCTCGCGCAGAACTGTTGCTCGGTCGCCTGTACTACGAAGGCAAGACCGTTCCCGCTGATGCACAGCAGGCTGAAACCCATCTGCTCAGCGCCGCCAATGCCGGTGAAGTGAGTGCCCATTACTACCTCGGCCAGCTCTATCGCCGTGGTTACCTGGGCAACGTCGATCCGCAGAAAGCCGTCGACCACCTGCTCAGCGCCGCCCGCGGCGGCCAGCTCAGCGCCGACTATGCCCTGGCCCAGTTGTTCAGCGAAGGCCATGGCATCCGCCAGGACCTGGTCAACGCCTGGGTCTTCAGCCAACTGGCACAAGCCAACCCCAGCGACCAATCGCGTGAGCTGGCCGCCCAGCTCGACCAGCAACTCACTCCAGCGCAGAAGGCCCAGGCCGAGCGCCTGTTGCAGCAAGAGCGCCAGGCCCGTGGCGCCATTGGCCAGGGCGCAGGTGCCCTGGCTTTGCAGGCTGTGCAACAACCCGTAGAAGGCGAGGACTCCCTATGACACTCAACCCGTGGATGAAAGCCGGCCTCGGCCTTGGCTTCGCCCTGCTCTGGTCGTGCCCGACCCTGGCGGCGATGACCGCTGAAAAGAACTTCGGTCTGGACGTAAAAATCACCGCCCAGTCCGAAGACGACCGCGACCTCGGCACCCGCTCCGGCGGTGACGTCAACGGCATGGGTCTGGACCTGCGCCCCTGGGTCTATGGCGAGCGCGGCAACTGGAGCGCCTTCGCCATGGGCCAGGCGGTAGCCGCTACCGACATCATCGAGACCGACACCCTGCGCCAGTCCGGTGATGAAGCCGAATCTGACAACAGCAGCGCCGATGGCCGCGAAGCCGACAAGAGCTACCTGGCGATGCGTGAATTCTGGGTCGGCTACAGCGGCCTGACCGCCTACCCCGGCGAACAGCTGCGTTTCGGTCGCCAGCGCCTGCGCAACGACGACGGCATGTGGCGCGACACCAACATCGAAGCGCTGAACTGGACCTTCGACACCACCCTGCTACGCGCCAACCTCGGCGTCGCCGAACGCTTCAGTGAGTACCGCACCGACCTCACCGAGCTGGCCCCGGAAGACAAGGACCGCCTGCACGTCTACGGCGATGTCGCCACCCAGTGGACGCCTGGGCACTGGGTCGGCCTGCGCGCCCACCACACCCACGACGACGGCAACCTGAAAAGCCCCGGCGAAACCGTCGATGCGCTGGACAAGACCCGCACCGGCGACCTCACCTGGCTGGGCCTTGAGGCCAACAGCGACGCCTACAACTGGCGCAACCAGAACCGCGTCAACTACTGGGGCAGCGTGACCTGGCTGACCGGCGATCGCGACAGCCTCAACACCACCACGGTCAACGGTGAACAGGTTGCCAGCGGCAAGCAGAGCGGCGACGTCAACGCCTGGGCCACCGACCTCGGTATCCGCTTGCGCCTTGACCCCAACTGGCAGGTCGGTGCCGCCTATGCCCGCGGCAGCGGCGGTGGTGGTAGCGACGGTTCGGGCAATTACGAGCAGACCGGCCTGGAGAGCAACCGCTCCAACTTCACCGGCACCCGTTCGCGCGTACACCGCTTCGGCGAAGCGTTCCGTGGCGAGTTGGGCAACCTCCAGGCCGCGACCCTGTTCACCTCCTGGCAGCTGCGCGACGACTACGACGCCAGCCTGATCTACCACAAATTCTGGCGCGTCGATGGCGACCAGAACATCGGCAGCAGCGGCATCAACGCGGTGGTCGAGGACAACGGCATCAACCGTCCGCTGATCCAGGGCGAGAAAGACCTTGGCCAGGAAATGGACGTGGTGGTCACCAAGTACTTCAAGCAGGGCCTGTTGCCCGCCTCCTTGAGCCAGTCGGTCGACGAGCCGTCGGCGCTGGTGCGCTTGCGTGCCGGGGTGTTCAAGCCGGGAGATGCCTATGGCAAGGACACCGACTCGTACATGCACCGCGCCTTCGTCGACGTGATCTGGCGCTTCTGATGCCTGGAGTGCACTGATATGAGCCTTCAATCGAACACTCTGCAGCGCTTGCTGGCCGGCAGCCTGCTGCTGGCCAGCAGCATCGCCCTGGCCAACGGTCAGGCGCCGGTTCCGCTGGCCAAAGGGCTGCAACAGGCCAAGACCTATACGGTCAGTAGCGCGCCGATCGAACCGCTGCAGATTCCGCCGCCGACCCTGCCCGACCTGTCCGGCTATACCGCAGAAGCCGTGCAGAAGAAAATCGAGCGCACGCACAAAGGCAAGGTCTCAGTGCGGCGCATGCTGCAGGAAAATGCGCTCAAGGAGTTCATCGGCGGCGACAACAAGATGGCCGAATGGGTGGCGCGTCAGCACGGCATCCCGCAGGCGATCTTCATCGATGACGGCCATGTCGATTTCACCGAGCTGAGCAAGCGCGTGCCCAAGCAGTACCTGAGCGAAACCTCGCCAGGCGTGTACCTGGCGCGCCTGCCGATCGTGGTCGGTGCCAAGGGCGTGCTGGAGATCGACGCCAAGGTCAAGGAACTGCGCCTGTCCCAGGAAGGCGGCTCGTTCATCGTCAACGACGGCAAACTGTTCGTCACCGATACCAAGGTGACCGGCTGGCGCGAGAAGGACAACGGCCCGGCGACGTTCCGTTCGCCCAACGAGTTCCGCCCGTTCCTGCTGTCCTGGGGCGGCACCGAGACTTATATCGTCAACAGCCAGATGGCCAGCTTCGGCTACGCCAAGAGTAAGTCCTACGGGGTGAGCATTTCCCAGTACACGCCGAACATGGCCAAGCAGATGGGCCGCGCGGAACCTACTGGCTGGATCATCGGGTCAGAATTCAGCGACATGTGGTACGGCTTCTACTGCTACGAAACCAGCGACTTCGTGGTCAAGGACAGCACCTACCGCGACAACATCGTCTACGGCATCGACCCGCACGACCGTTCGCATCGGCTGATCATCGCCGGCAACACCGTGTACGGGACGAAAAAGAAGCACGGCATCATCGTCTCCCGCGAGGTCAACGACAGCTGGATCATCAACAACAAGAGCTATGACAACAAGCTCTCGGGCGTGGTGATCGACCGTAACAGCGTCAACAACCTGATCGCCTACAACGAGATTTACCGCAACCACACCGACGGCATCACCTTGTACGAGAGCGGCGACAACCTGATCTGGGGCAACAAGCTGATCAACAACCGCCGCCACGGCATTCGCGTGCGCAACAGCGTCAACATCCGTCTGTACGAAAACGTCGCCATGGCCAACGGCCTGGTCGGCGTGTACGGGCACATCAAGGACCTCTCCGACACCGACCGCGACATCGCCCTCGACCCGTTCGACACCAAGGTCTCGCTGATCGTCGTCGGTGGTGAGCTGGCGGCCAACGGCAGCGGCCCGTTGTCGATCGACTCACCGTTGAGCGTGGAACTGTACCGGGTCTCGATGCTGGCCCCGAGCAAAGCTAGCGGCATCAGCTTTTCCGGGGTGCTGGGTGAGCGTCAGGACGAGATCCTCGACCTGATGGTGCGCCAGCAGAAAGCCGTATTGATCGACCCGGTCGAGCGCCAGACCGAAATGGCGGATTAAGGAAGCCACGACATGACTCCACATCTGATGAAACTGCTGGGCCTGAGCGCTGCCTTACTGGCGATCAGCAACAGCGCGCACGCCGACACCGTACAAGCGCCGACCTTCAGCGCCGAACCCTGCTGCCAGTTGTGCCCCGAAGCGCACGACGCCAGCCGCTACACCACGCGCTATCAGCAGAACTTCACCACCCTGGTGCAGGCCCAGGGTGACTGGCTGTTCCGTACCCGCGAGGATCTGCGCACCGAGTTCCAGACCACCCCCGCCGGCTACAAGCGCCTGCAGCAGCTGCATGACGCCTTCAAGGCACGCGGCATCGAATTGGTGGTGGTCTACCAGCCGACCCGTGGCCTGGTGAACCGCAACATGCTCAAGCCAGCGGAGAAAGCCGCGTTCAACTACGAGAAAGCCCTGGGCAACTACCAGGCGATGCTCGCCCGCTTCAGCAAGATGGGCTACAACGTGCCCGACCTGTCGCCGCTGACCAACGAACAACTGGCCGCCGCCGACCAGGGCAAGGACTTCTACTTCCGTGGTGACCAGCACTGGACGCCCTATGGCGCCGAGCGTGCGGCGAAGATCGTCGCCGACACCGTGCACAAGATGCCGGCCTTCGCCGACATCCCACGGCGCGAGTTCGAAAGCCACAAGTCCGGGCGCATGGGCAAGACCGGCACCCTGCACAACGTCGCCGGGCAACTGTGCGGTACCAGTTACGCGGTGCAGTACATGGACCAGTTCGTCACCGAGCCCAAGGGCGAAAGTGGCAGCGACGACCTGTTCGGCGATTCCGCCAATCCAAAAATCACCCTGGTCGGCACCAGCCACAGCGGCAAGAACTACAACTTCTCCGGTTTCCTCGAACAGTACATCGGTGCCGACGTGCTCAACGTCGCCTTCCCTGGCGGCGGTCTGGAAGGCTCGATGATCCAGTACCTGGGCAGCGACGACTTCAAGAACAACCCGCCGAAGATCCTCATCTGGGAATTCTCGCCGCTGTATCGCCTGGACCAGGAAACCATCTGGCGGCAGATGCTCGCCCTGCTCGACAACGGCTGTGAAGGCAAGCCGGCACAGCTGCATGCCAGTGCCACGCTCAAGCCGGGCAAGAACGAACTGATGGTCAACGGCAAGGGCGGCGTGATCAAGGACCTGACCAATGGCCGTCACCAGTTGGACTTCAAGTTCGAAGACACCTCGGTCAAGGTACTGCAGGCCACGCTCTGGTACCTGAACGGCCGTCATGAAGACGTGAAAATCGAAAAGCCGGAAACCTCCGACACCGATGGCCGCTTCGCTTTCCAGCTGCGCGAAGACGAGGACTGGGCCAGCCAGACCTTGCTCGCAGTGGAAGTCCAGGGCCCGGAGAGCGGCACCCAGAAAGTCGAAGCGACGCTGTGCAAACGTACTTGAGGTACCCATGAATAGATCAAACACATTGCCGGTGGGAG
Organism: Pseudomonas alkylphenolica; assembly: GCF_000746525.1. NCBI lineage: Bacteria > Pseudomonadati > Pseudomonadota > Gammaproteobacteria > Pseudomonadales > Pseudomonadaceae > Pseudomonas > Pseudomonas alkylphenolica. The sequence continues at coordinate 950,517 of NZ_CP009048.1, read as the reverse complement.
CGGGCTTGCCCCGCGATTGCAGTACCGGCCTCATCGCGGGGCAAGCCCGCTCCTACCGGGCGTTGGCGCTTGCTCTGGTGCTGTTCGGCCCGGCCGCGCAGGCCGCCGGGCTGGTTCCACCGCAGGGTTACTACGCCGGGATCGAAAAGCTCAAGAGCGGCCCCAGCAACTACAAGTGCGAGGCCATCCCCAAGCCTTACACCGGCAAGCTGCAGTTTCGCAGCAAGTACGAAGGTTCAGACAGCGCCCGCGCAACCTTGAACAAGGCTTCGGAAAAAGCCTTCCGCGACTCCACCGCAAGTATCACCACGCTTGAGCGCGGGGTCAGCAAACAGGTCATGCAGTACATGCGCGACGGCCGCCCGCAGCAGCTCGATTGCACCCTGGAATGGTTGAGCAGCTGGGCCCGCGCTGATGCGTTGATGTCGACCGACTACAACCACACCGGCAAGTCCATGCGCAAATGGGCGCTGGGCAGCCTGAGTTCGTCGTGGCTGCACTTGAAATTTTCCAACTCCCAGCCCTTGGCCGCGCATCAGCAGGAAGCCGAACTGATCGAAAAATGGTTCGCGCGTCTGGCCGATCAGGTGGTCAAGGACTGGAGCGGTCTGCCGCTGGAAAAGATCAACAATCACTCCTACTGGGCTGCCTGGTCCGTGATGGCCACTGCCGTGGCGACCGACCGCCGCGACCTGTTCAACTGGTCGGTGAAGGAGTACCGGGTGGCCGCCAACCAGGTCGACGCCCAGGGCTTCCTACCCAACGAGCTCAAGCGCAAGCAACGCGCCCTGGCCTACCACAACTACGCCCTGCCGCCGCTGGCGATGATCGCCAGCTTTGCCCAGGCCAATGGTGTCGATGTGCGTCCGGAAAACAACAACGCACTCAAGCGCCTCGGTGAGCGGGTGCTGTCCGGGGCGAAAGACCCGAGTCCGTTCAAGACCAAGAGCGGCGAGAAACAAGCCATGGGCGACCTCAAGGTCGACAGCAAATACGCCTGGCTCGAACCCTGGTGCAGCCTTTACCGCTGCGGTGCCGATGCGCTGAAGAAGAAGCACGACATGCAGCCATTCAGGAATTTCCGCCTCGGCGGTGACCTGACCCGGGTCTACGACCCGCAGGCCGCACAGAAGAAATGAGGTAGTTCCCATCGCGGGGCAAGCCCGCTCCCACAGGAGCGCGGCGTACCCGGTGGGAGCGGGCTTGCCCCGCGATGCTGTTAAAGGTTTCCCCACAAATTTACGTGGGGGGTTTGGGGGGCTGCTGCCCCGATTGTGGATAACGACAAGGAGAGATCGGGATGGTGTTCTCGTCCAATGTGTTCCTGTTCCTGTTCCTGCCGATCTTTCTCGGCTTGTACTACTTGAGCGGGCAACGCTATCGCAACGCGCTGTTGCTGCTGGCCAGCTACCTGTTCTACGCCTGGTGGCGGGTGGACTTCCTCGCCCTGTTCGCCGGGGTCACCCTGTGGAACTACTGGATCGGCCTGAAAGTCGGCGCCGCTGGCGTGCGCACCAAACCAGCCCAGCGCTGGCTGCTGCTCGGGGTGGTGGTCGACCTGTGCATCCTCGGCTATTTCAAATACGCCAACTTCGGCGTCGACAGCCTCAACGCGATCATGACCTCGTTCGGTCTTGAGCCGTTCATCCTCACCCATGTGCTGTTGCCGATCGGTATCTCGTTCTACATTTTCGAGTCGATCAGCTACATCATCGACGTCTACCGCGGCGACACCCCGGCCACCCGCAACCTGATCGACTTCGCCGCCTTCGTCGCGATCTTCCCGCACCTGATCGCCGGCCCGGTGCTGCGCTTCAAGGACCTGGCCGACCAGTTCAACCACCGCACCCACACCCTCGACAAGTTCTCCGAAGGCTGCACGCGGTTCATGCAGGGCTTCATCAAGAAGGTGTTCATCGCCGACACCCTGGCGGTGGTCGCCGACCATTGCTTCGCCCTACAGAACCCGACCACCGGCGACGCCTGGCTCGGTGCCCTGGCCTACACCGCGCAGCTGTACTTCGACTTCTCCGGCTACAGCGACATGGCCATCGGCCTGGGCCTGATGATGGGCTTCCGCTTCATGGAAAACTTCAAGCAGCCCTACATCAGCCAGTCGATCACCGAGTTCTGGCGGCGCTGGCACATCAGCCTGTCGACCTGGCTGCGCGACTACCTGTACATCACCCTCGGCGGCAACCGCGGCGGCACCTTCGCCACCTACCGCAACCTGTTCCTGACCATGCTGCTGGGCGGCCTGTGGCATGGCGCCAACTTCACTTACATCATCTGGGGGGCCTGGCACGGCATGTGGCTGGCCATCGAGCGAGCCCTGGGCCTGGACACCAACCCACAGCGTTTCAACCCGGTGAAATGGGCCTTCACCTTCCTGCTGGTGGTGGTCGGCTGGGTGATCTTCCGCGCCGAAAACCTCGACGTCGCCGCACGCATGTACGGCGCCATGTTCAGCTTCGCTGACTGGCAGCTGTCCGAGCTCAACCGCGCCAACCTCACCGGCCTGCAAGTGGCAACCCTGCTGGTGGCCTACGCGACCCTGGCGTTCTTCGGCCTGCGCGGCTTCTATCGCAATGCCAGGCCTGCACCCAAGGCCAGCCCGGTGGCCGTGCAGGCCGACGGCAGCCTGAGCCTGGACTGGGGCCTGTATGCCACCCGCGCGCTGGTGCTGCTGCTGTTTGTCGCCTCGATCCTGAAACTCTCGGCGCAAAGCTACTCGCCGTTTCTCTACTTCCAGTTCTGAGTGAGCCGACCATGACCCGATCATTACGCAAACTCTATTCCGTGCTGTTCCTCGCCCTGCTCCTGGGCCTGGGTATCTGGTCGCTGGGCGGTTTGGGCAGCTTCCAGCGCAGCGCGCAGATGAGCGTGCTCGACGGCAAGCTGGCCAAAGCCGCCGAGACCCATTACGACGAGCAGTTCCCGCTCAAGCGCATCGGCACCAACCTGTGGGCGGCGCTGGATTTCAAACTGTTCAACGAAGGCCGCCCCGGCGTAGTGCTGGGCCGCGAGCAGTGGCTGTTCAGCGACGAGGAATTCAAGCCGGTCGCCAACAGCGATCAGTTCGAACAGGAAAACCTCGCGCTGATCCGCGGCGTACGCGACACCCTGCAACAGCGCGGCGTGCAGTTGGTGCTGGCGATCGTGCCGGCCAAGGCGCGGCTGTACAGCGAGTACCTCGGCGATCAGACCCCGGCCAGCCTGCATGCTGATCTGTACAACGAGTTCCATGCCCAGGCCCGTCAGGCCGGGGTCTTCGCTCCCGATCTGCTGACCCCGCTGCAGCGCGCCAAGGCCCGCGGCCAGGTGTTCCTGCGCACCGACACGCACTGGACGCCACTGGGCGCCGAAGTGGCCGCTCAGCACCTGGCCGAAGCCGTCAGCCGTCAGAACCTGCTCAACGGCGAACCTCAGCAGTTCATCACCGAACAGCGCCAGAGCGCGCCCTACAAAGGCGACCTGACTAACTTCCTGCCGCTCGACCCGCTGTTCAGCAACCTGCTGCCAGCGCCGGACACCCTGCAAAAGCGCAGCACCCGCCCGGCTGCAGCCGAGGGCGAAAGTGGCGACGCCTTGTTCGCCGACAACGAAATCCCGGTGGCGCTGATCGGCACCAGCTACAGCGCCAACCCCAACTGGAACTTCCTCGGCGCGCTGCAGCAGGCACTGCGCAGTGACGTGGTCAATTACGCCGAAGACGGCCATGGCCCGCTGCTGCCGATGCTCAAGTACCTGCAGAGCGACGCCTTCAAGGACAGCGCCCCGCAAGTGCTGATCTGGGAGTTCCCGGAACGCTATCTGCCAATGAAAAACGACCTCAGCGACTTCGATCCGCAGTGGATCGCCCAGCTGAAGAAAACCCGTAACGCCAATCATGACCTGGCCCTGTCGTCCAATCGGACGCAACACTGAGAGGTAACGCACATGACCACCAAGCACCGTATTGCCAAAGCCTTTGCCCTGACCGCCGGCATGAGCCTGCTTTCGCTGCAGGCCTGGGCCGGCGCCGATGCCGCCCTGTACGGCCCGAGTGCGCCGAAAGGCTCGACCTTCGTGCGCATCTACAACGCCAGCAACCAGGCGGTCAGCGCCAGCGTCGGCAACACCCAGATCAACGACGTGGCGGCCCAGGCCAGCAGCGATTTCAGCTTCATGCCGCAGGGCGACTACAGCGCCAGGCTCGGTAGCCAGAGCCTGCCGGTCAAGCTCGCCTCCGACCACTACTACACCCTGGTCAACAACGCCTCGGGCGCACCGCAACTGGTCGAGGAACCGCCGTTCAAGAACAAGCAGAAATCCCTGGTGCGAGTACAGAACCTCAGCGACCAGGCCCTGACCCTGAAAACCGCCGACGGCAAGACCGAAGTGGTCAAGCCGGTGGCTGCCAAGGCCCGTGGCGAGCGCGAGATCAACCCGGTCAAGGTCAGCCTGGCCCTGTATGAAGGCGACAAGAAAGTCAGCGATCTGAAGCCGGTGGCTCTGGAGCGCGGCGAAGCAGCGGTGCTCTACGTCACCGGATCCGGCAGCAACCTGTCGCCGGTCTGGGTCAAGCGCCCGGTATCGACCCGTTAATCAACTGCCCCTTTCAAATTTCGGAGAACACTCATGATTCCAGTCATCCTGTCCGGCGGTAGCGGTTCGCGTCTGTGGCCGCTGTCGCGCAAACAATTCCCCAAGCAGTTCCTGGCCCTGACCGGTGAACACACCTTGTTTCAGCAAACCCTGTCGCGCCTGGTGTTCGAAGGCATGGATACGCCGATGGTGGTGTGCAACAAGGACCACAAGTTCATCGTCAACGAACAACTGAGCAACCTGAAGCTGCAAACCCAGGCGATCCTCCTCGAACCGTTCGGCCGCAACACCGCACCGGCAGTAGCGCTGGCGGCGATGAAGCTGGTCAATGAAGGGCGTGACGAGCTGATGCTGGTGCTGCCGGCCGACCACGTGATCGACGACCAGAAAGCCCTGCAACGCGCCCTGGCCCTGGCCACGGTGGCTGCCGAGCGTGGCGAGATGGTGTTGTTCGGTGTGCCGGCGACCAAGCCGGAAACCGGTTACGGCTACATCAGGTCGAGCCAGGACGCACTGCTGCCCGAAGGCATCAGCCGCGTTGCCCAGTTCGTCGAAAAACCGGATGAAAAACGCGCCAAGGAGTTCGTCCAGGCGGGTGGTTACTTCTGGAACAGCGGCATGTTCCTGTTCCGTGCCAGCCGCTTCCTTGAAGAACTGAAAAAGCATGACCCGGACATCTACGACACCTGCCTGCTGACCCTGGAGCGCAGTGAGGAAGATGGCGACGAGCTGAGCATCGATGACGCCACCTTCGCCTGCTGCCCGGACAACTCCATCGACTATGCGGTGATGGAAAAAACCCAGCGCGCCTGCGTGGTGCCGCTCAGTGCAGGCTGGAGCGATGTCGGCTGCTGGTCGTCGCTGTGGGACGTGCACGAGAAAGACAGCAACGGCAACGTCACCAAGGGCGACGTGGTGGTCCAGGACAGCCGTAACTGCATGATCCACGGCAACGGCAAGCTGGTGTCGGTGATCGGTCTTGAAAACATCGTCGTGGTCGAGACCAAGGACGCGATGATGATTGCCCACAAGGACAAGGTCCAGGGCGTCAAACAGCTGGTCAACACCCTGAATGAACAGGGCCGCAGCGAAACCCAGAACCACTGTGAGGTGTACCGACCATGGGGCTCGTACGACTCGGTGGACATGGGCGGGCGTTTCCAGGTCAAGCACATCACCGTCAAGCCGGGTGCCTGCCTGTCGTTGCAGATGCACCACCACCGTGCCGAACACTGGATCGTGGTGTCGGGTACCGCCGAGGTGACCTGCGACGAGAACGTCTTCCTGCTCACTGAAAACCAGTCCACCTACATCCCGATCGCCTCGGTGCACCGCCTGCGCAACCCGGGCAAGATCCCGCTGGAGATTATCGAGGTGCAGTCGGGCAGCTACCTGGGTGAAGACGATATCGAGCGTTTTGAAGACATCTACGGGCGCTCTACGCCGATCGAGCGCGGGATTTCGATCAAGACCATCGCGCAGTAAAGCTGCCCCCCCACCTGTAGGAGCGGATTCATCCGCGATGGGTCGCAACGCGGCCCCGAAAATGGGACTGCTACCGCAGTCCATCGCGGATGAATCCGCTCCTACAGTCATCCCACCAGATGTTTTTACGGTTAGGATAAAAGCACCTCCGCATCCAAGGCCTCGTCCATGATCATCGGCGCCCTGCTCATCCTCACCTGGCTGGTCCTGCTGCTGCGCTACCCGGCCAAGGCCCTGCCGATTTCCCTGGCGGCGCTGTTCGGCCTGGGGCTGGTGGCGCTGTGGGTGGTCTGGCAGGACAACCGCGAAGCCAGCCAGCTGGCGCGCCTGCAGTTGCGCCTGAGCTACGCCCCGAACGACTGCCCGGCCGACCGCCCCTTGCGCGTGCAGATGAACAATGGCAACGACGTGCCCCTGCTGGAGCTGCGCTGGCGGGTTGCAGCCTACGCCCCTGGCGATACCGTCAATCTTGCCGAAAACACCTATTCCGCACCGCGCTACCGCGGCCCGGGTGAACTGCAACCCGGCGCCAACTGGCAGGAGTGCCTGCCGATGCCGCCCCTGCGTTCAGGCTACCGGCCACAGAGCCTGGAGTTTCGCGCAGAACACCTGCAGGGCACCTTCTCGCGCTGAGCACCTGGTATTTTTGTCAGGTTACCCAGAACTGAAAGCTGTGTTGAATAAGCACTGACTTGACGACGTTGGGGAGCAACGACATGGCGGATACTTCAGCACCTGTCCAGGCCGAGTTTCTGGCCCTGGTCAAGCGTATAAAAAATAAAGCAGCACTGGATCGCCCGGCAGTGATTCTGGTCTATTCCGAAGTCTGTCCGGCCTGCACTATTGCCAAGACGGCACTCGCAGCGCTGGCCGACGATGGGTTTCGGGCACACGTCGATTTCTACCAGGTTCCCGGCGCAACCTTTAAGGCATCACAACTGGACAGCGAGGTCGATCGCGTCCCCTCTTATCTCTTGTATGACTGCCAGAGCAATCGCAGCCTGTTTATCGGGGACGACACCAAGCCGTTGAAAAATTCCCTGGCGGCTTTGCTGCCTGACGTAGTATTTGTGCCGTCTCCCCCTGCTTAAGGACAGCACTTACATGCCCAGCGTTCTGATCACCGGTTGCTCCAGTGGCATCGGCCTGGCCCTGGCCCAGGCTTTCAACACCGCGGGTTATGAGGTCTGGGCCACGGCACGCAAGACCGAGGATGTGCAGCGCCTGGCCGAAGCGGGTTTCAATGCCCGGCAACTGGATGTCAACGATCAAGCTGCCCTGGCACAACTGGCCAACGAGCTGGCCCAGCGTGGCCATGGCCTTGACGTGCTGATCAACAATGCCGGCTACGGCGCCATGGGCCCGCTGCTCGATGGCGGCGTCGAGGCCATGCAGCGCCAGTTTGAAACCAATGTGTTTGCGCTGGTCGGTGTCACCCGCGCACTGTTTCCGGCGTTGCGGCGCAGCAAGGGGCTGGTGGTGAACATCGGTAGCGTCTCCGGTGTGCTGGTCACGCCCTTTGCCGGTGCCTACTGCGCCTCCAAGGCTGCCGTGCACGCCCTGAGCGATGCCTTGCGCATGGAGCTTGCGCCCTTCGGCGTGCGGGTGATGGAGGTCCAGCCGGGAGCGATTGCCTCGCAGTTCGCCAGCAACGCCGGACGCGAGGCCGAGCAGCTGATTGCCGAGCACTCCCCGTGGTGGCCGCTGCGCGAAGGTATTCGTGCTCGCGCCCGCGCCTCCCAAGACAAGCCGACGCCCGCCAGCGATTTCGCCCAGGGCCTGCTCAAGGCCGCCCAACAACCTCAGCCGCCGGCCTTGTTGCGTTTGGGCAATGGCAGCCGCGCCCTGCCGTTGCTGCAAGCCTGGTTGCCGCAGGGCTTGCTGCAACGGGTGCTGAAAAAACGCTTTGGCCTGGACCGCGCACTCTGAGTCGTGCCGGGCTGCGCCGACCTGATATTTTTGTCAATTTCACCCACCGCGTCAGCGTACTAAATTCAGCATCATTATCTGAATGCTGCGCTGACCCGGCGGTGGTCCATGACCTTCTCAAGCCAATTGCATACCGCCACGCCCACCCTGGGTGTTATCGATCCGCGTGGCTTGCCCATTCGCACCGTTGCCTATTGCCGAAGCGTGATCGCGCAGCCGGCCGAGGCCCGGGTCACCCGCCAGACATTCAGCCTCGCCGGCCATCTGCTGGCCTGCTGGGACCCACGCCTGTGGGCCCAGGCCAGCCGTGCAAACCTGGTCAACGTGCATAGCCTCTCGGGCGTATCGCTGCTGTCCGACAGCGTCGACGCCGGCTGGCAACTGCGCCTGTTGGCACAGGCCGGCAATGCAGTGTGCAGCTGGGATGGACGAGGAACATCACGGCGTATTGCTTATGACGCACTGCAACGACCTGTCGCGATTGGCGAAACATCCGCCGGGGCTGCCGAGCAGATTGTCGAACGCTTCGATTACGCGCAATCCGAGATGCAATATGCCGCTAACAACCAGTGTGGTCAGCTGGTGCGTCACGACGACCCGGCCGGGACCCTGCACCTAACCGCCTACGCCCTCACAGGTGGAGTCACCAGGCAAACGCGGCACTTCCTGTCATCGCTCGACTCGCCGAACTGGCCAGCCGCAATCCTGGCGCGCGACGAGCTGCTGGAAAGCGGTGACGGCTTCAGTACACACACCGGTTACAACGCCACGGGACAAGTGCTAAGCCATACTGATGCGCTGGCGAACGTGCAGCAATCTGCGCACACCCTGGACGGCCAGTTTAAAAGTGTCCGGTTGCGGTGTGCCGGCGCATCGCAAGTGAAGACCCTGGTCGCCGCCATCCACTACAACGCCTGGGGGCAAATCGAAAGCGAGCTTGCCGGCAACGGGGTGGTCAGCGGGGTCCGCTATGATCCGGAGAATGGACAACTGCTGGCGCTTGAATCTGGTATTCCAGGCCATCCCGCACTGCAAGCCTTTGCCTACCGCTACGATCCGGCAGGCAACCTGTTGAGTATCGAAGACCGCACACTGTCCTCGCAGTACTTCAGAAACCAGCGTATCGACCCGGTAAACCACTATCGCTATGACAGCCTCTACCAACTGATCGAAGCCAGCGGCTGGGAAGCCAGCGCTGCCGCTTATGCTTCGGCAGAGCCGCCAAACCGGGCGCAACGAAGCAATTACCGCCAGCACTATCGCTATGATGCCGGCGGCAATCTGCTCGAGCTGCGCCACCTGGGCGCACAAAACTACACCCGGACATTCCAGGTCGCGCCGCACAGCAATCGAACCCTGCCGGTGGAAAACTCATCCATCGCAGGTAACTTCGACAGCGCCTTCGATTCCAACGGCAACCTCGCTCAGCTGCAACCGGGTCAGTTACTGTCATGGAACCTTCGCAACCAGCTCAGCCTGGTCAATCCGGTGTCACGGGAAGAAGCGCCGGACGACAGTGAGCGCTATATCTACGACGCTAACGGCAGTCGCCTGCGCAAGGTCCGTCACAATCAGGCCAGCGGTCGCAGCTTGCTGGCTGAGGTCCGTTACCTGCCAGGACTGGAGCTGCGCAGCAACAGCGCTACCGGTGAACGGCTGCAGGTAATTCTCTGCGCAGCCGGACGTGGCAGCGTGCACATGCTGCACTGGGAGCAGGGTTTGCCGGCCGGTATCGACAACAACCAATTGCGCTACAACCTGGCCGATCATCTGGGCTCCGCAACCCTGGAACTGGATGAACAGGGGAATCTGCTAAGCAAGGAAGTCTATTACCCCTTCGGGGCTACCGCCTGGTGGCAAGACTCCAGTGCGAGCCAGGGCCGCTACAAGGTGCGACGCTACTCGGGTAAAGAGCGCGATGTCTCCGGCCTTTACTACTACGGCCAACGCTATTACGCGCCGTTTTTACAACGCTGGATCAATCCGGATCCCGCGGGTTATGGCGATGGTTTGAATCTTTACTGCATGGTGGCAAACAGCCCGCTTAACTTTGTCGACAAGCAAGGAACACAGAAAATTCCGGTCGATATATTTCTGCAGGACATAGTTGACCCACACGCTCTAGAGCTCGGTTATGGCGAGTTTGAAGAGCTGACGTGGGACCCGAGCATTAATAATTTCAAGCACAGTGATGTGGTTTACAAAAAAGGTATGAAAGTGTTAGAAGACAAGTCACCGGAATGGCCCTCTGATACATATTCAGCCATCGCCCTATTCCGCGATGAAAACAATAAATTACGTCTATTCACTAACAAACGTCAGCATATGGAAATCCAGCCCAACATGGGTATGCCTCTGTTTGCCGGCAGGATCCAATTAGATCCTGCCAATAAAGATCAAATCATTTTTGATAACCACTCAGGCCATTACAAACCACAAGCTAGCATCGAAGATGTAAATGGATGGCTAATCGAGCTTGCGCCACAGGCAAAAAAAATAATTTACAAACCTGTCTTTGACACCGAAGCGTTTGCTGGATCAGCTAGACTGCAAAATATTTACTCACCGGAAGAGTATGTCGAAAAAGTCAATGCTTATAAAAATGATCACCCGTCTCTTATTCAATACCTCAAAGACCAAGGACTGTGGGGAATAATTAAAAATATATCAGATAGTGCAAAGGCGCTTTACCGGATGGCTACTACAGGCGAAACGCCCGAGCCACTCAAGGTTTCTCCGTACACTGCTAACCCACTTTTGAAGGAACTCTATCGTTCTTCAAATGAAAGACGTGCACGGGTTATGTCAGATCCTTTGACTAGAAGGCTAATGCACCAAATAGCGAATACTCCGCAGCTGAACGCTAGTACGCCAACTGCAGTCAGTCGCCCTGGTTTCGTGAGTAGACTATTCGGCAGTTGCGTGGGACGTCGTTGACGCGACCTGCTCAAACGACTGCCAACCACCCCCGAGCGCCTTGTACAAACCAACCAGCGCCTGAGACACCGCCGCCGAGCTCTCGACCCACTGCTCCTGGCTGGCCAGCAAGGCGCCCTGCACGCTGAGCACATTGAGAAAGTCCACCGCGCCTTCCACGTATTGTTGCTGCGCAGTCTGCAAGGCAATGCGGTTCTGGCGCACCGCTTCGGCCAGCAGGTCGCGACGCAATTGACTGGCGTTATACAGACGCAGCACATCATCAATTTCATGCCAGGCGCGCAGCACTACCTGCTGATAGTGCAAGGCGGCTTCCTGCTGCTGGGCCTCACGCAGTTCGAGCACGCCACGCAAGCGGCCACCCTCAAAGATCGGCAAGCTCAGCTGGGGCCCGATGCCGAAGCGCCGCGAATCCCAACCGCCGAAATCAGACAACTGCATCGATTGAAAACCGACATTGCCCGACAAGCGAATGCTCGGGTAAAAATCGGCTTTGGCTACACCAATGCTGGCCGTGGCGGCATGCAGTTGGGCCGAGGCCTGAAGGATGTCCGGACGGCGCTCAGCCAGCTCCGAGGGCACGCCGATGGCAAAGCGCTGTTGCGGTGTCGGCATCGCGCCGGGCGCCAGCAGTTCAGCCTGCAAGCTGCGCGGAGGTTCGGCCAGTAACAGGCTCAGGGCGTTGATCAGTTGCGCCTGGCGCTCCTCCAGGGTCGGCAGGCGCGCCTCGATCGAGGCTACCTGAGCACTGGCCTGGGCCACGTCCAGGGCGGTGGCGACACCATCGCGCAACCGCATTTGCGACAAGCGCAGACTATGGCGCGAGACCTCAAGGTTTTCCCGGGTCACGGCCAGGGTGCTCTGCACCGAGCGCAGTTGAATGTAATTGCCGGCCGTCTCGGCCAGCAATGACAACAGCACGCCACGGCGGTCGTTCTCGGCGACCTCGACCACGGCATCGGCGGCTTCGACCTGACGCCGTACCCGGCCCCACAGATCCAGCTCCCAACTGGCGGTCAAATCGCCCTGCCAGAGATTGAAGGCCGACTTGCCGCCCTTGCCGGATGGGTCACTGAGACCTTCAGCGCTGTTGCGGGCGCGGCTGTAGCCAGCGCCGAGATCGACCGCCGGGGTTTGTTCGGAAGCGATGCTGGTACGCAACGCGCGGCTTTGCAGCAACCGTGCACTGGCGATCTGCAAGTCGAGGTTTCGCTGGCTGGCGCGCTCGATCAGGGCACTGAGCCTGGCGTCATCAAAGCTCTGCCACCAGCGTTGCTCGATCGGCTCGGACAGGGCCTGGCTCGGCGCTGGCGCTTCCTGCAACGGCGCCCAGCTTGCCGGTGCCTGGCTGGAAGGCTGGTGAAAGTCCGGGCCCAGGGTGCAGCCGGCCAGCAGGCCGAGCAGCAAGGGGCATAAGGCGAATGCAGGTTTCATCGGGCGCTGACCTCTTTGCCGGAGGTGAGCCTGGCCTCGGTATCGATCTTCGCCACCACCGACATACCTACCCGCAGACGCTGCAGCAAGGGCTGGTCGGCATCGAAGACAATCTTCACCGGGATGCGCTGCACCACCTTGGTGAAGTTGCCGGTGGCGTTATCCGGCTTAACCGCTGCGAAGGTCACCCCAGTCGCTGGCGCAATGCTTTCGACCCGGCCATGCAGGTACTCATCGGCGAAGGTATCGACGCGGATCTGCACCGGTTGCCCCGGCTGCACATGGGTCAGCTGGGTTTCCTGAAAGTTGCCGATCACATAGGCGTGCTCCAGCGGCACCACCGACAGCAGCCGCGCCCCCGGATTGACGTAGGCGCCGACGCGTACTGCACGCTCGCCGACCATGCCGTCGATGGGTGCGACGATACGGGTATAGGACAGATCCAGCTGAGCCCGCTCAAGGCTCGCCTGGGCATGTTTGAGCCCCCCTTCGGCGCTGTCGACTTGCGCGCTGAGGATATCCACCTGCTTGCGCGCGGCGGCCAGCGCTGCCTGTGAGTTGGCCAGGCGGGCACTGGCCTGATCGACCCGGCTGCGCGCCTGCTGGGCATTTTGCACGGTACCGGCGCCCTGCTCGGCCAGACGGCTGTGGCGGGTCAGCTCATGGTTGGCGAACGCCAGCTCGGCCTGATCGGCACTCACCGCAGCCTGGGCCTGGGCAATCAGCGATGCCTGGCGCTCGAGGGTCGCCCGGGCGTTGTGCTGCTGCGCGGTTGACACCAGCAGTTGCGCCTGCGCCGCCGCCAGGGCCGCCTGATAGTCACGGTCGTCGATCAGCGCCAGCACCTGTCCGGCCTTGACCTGCTGGTTGTCTTCGACCAGCACTTGCTTGATAAAGCCCGCCACCTTGGGCGCAATCACTGTGTAATCCGCTGACACATAGGCATCGTTGGTGCTCTGTTCGGTGTCGCGGCCCAGCAGCATCGGGCCAAAGACACCGGCCAGGCCCGCAAGCACCAAGGCGGCAACGATCAAGGCGGTTTTTCGGTGGGTCGTTATTGTCGTCATGTCGTTCTCTCAGAACAGCAACCTAAGCCACCGCGCGCGGTGGATAGATTCGTGTAGGTACAAAAGGAATCAGCAGGATCAGCGCCGCAGCCAGCACCGCCATGCACAGGTAGAGGTCAGCCGAGGCCAGCACCAGCGCCTGCTCGTGAATACGCTTGGCCAGGCCCGGCACCTGGCCGTCGGCCAGCGGCGAGTTGCCCAGGTTGTCGACCAGCGTGTTGGAATGAAAATGCCGGCGCAGGGTGGTCAGCGCCTCCAACACCCCGGTAGCAACCACCGAGGCCAGGCCCTTGACGGTGTTGAACCAGGCCGAGGCGAACGGGCCGTCCTGCGGGGTCATGCCGCCGGTGGCGAGCATCAGCAACGGCAACACGGCCATCGGTTGAGCGAAGATATGCAGCATCTGCAGCAGGTAGAAGTTGTCGCGAATCCACACGCTGGTGAGCTGGCTACCGAGCACGCAGGACAACGCCAGCATGCCCAGGCCGATAGCCAGGACCCAGCGGCAGTCCACTGCGCGGATATTGCACAGCGCCGCGGTCAACGGCAGCGCGAGTAGCTGCGGCAAGGCCACCAGCAGCAACAATGGCGCGGTCTGCGCGGGGCGATAACCCTGGATCTGGGCGAGATAACTGGAGGGGATGAGGATCGCCGCCGTCAGCACGATCAGCACACCAAACAAGGTGACCAGCGCGTGCGTCAGGTTGCGGGTCTTGAGCATCTGCAGCTTGAAGAACGGCAACGGCTCGGACCATTCGTTGAGCAGGAACAGCACCAGCAACACCAGGCCGCCACCCAGCAGCCAGCAGATCAACGGCGAGCTGAACCAGCCCATGCGATCGCCCAGGGTCAGGCCGATCACCAGCGCACAGATCGCCGGCAACCCCAGCAACAGGCCACGCCAGTCGAACTGTTTGAAACGTTCCAGGCGCAGCGGGTCCTGAGGCAGGCCCCAGGCCACGCAGGCCATGGCCAGCAATGAAGGCAGGATGATCTGCCAGAACGCCCACTGCCAACCGACATACTCGGTCCACAGGCCTGCCAGCGGTGTGCCCATGTTCGGCCCGAAGGTCGCGGTCAGGGCATAACCGGCAAGGCCATAGACCTTGATCCCCGGTGGCAGAAAGCGCAATGCGACACTCATCAGCATCGGCGGCAAGGCGCCCGACGCCAACCCTTGCAGGGTACGCAGCAGCATCAGGCTGGCGAGGTTCGGGGCATAGGGTTGCAACAGCCCGAGCACGGCGAAGACGCTGATGGCGCAGAGGGTAAAGCGACGCAGGGAAAAGGTCGCGGCCAGCCACGGCGAAAAGGCCATGGCTGAAACCGACGCCGCCGCGTACACGGCAATCAGCCAGGCACCTTCATCGGCACCGATAAACATGCCGCCACGGATGTCGGCCAGCGACGCCTTGGTGACCATCTCGTTGAGGCCGGCGCAGAGTACCGCCAGTAACACGCCGAGCAGCCCGACCACGATGCGCGGGGCAAGCCCGCTCCCACCGGGGCTGGCCACAGGCTTGGGCGCGACAGCTGTGGGCAGCGCAGTCAACGAACTCATTAAAAGACATCTCCGGGGGTGAACAACTACCGGCAGAAGTCTATGAAGCGGCAATGATGACGAAAACTGACATATTGGCAGTTTACTAGTGCAGCAAACGCATTCCGCTAATCAAGCGCTCTCGCTGCAACACGCCTTGAGGGTCTGGCGCAGCCAGCGGTGGGCCGGATCGTTGTCGAAACGCGGGTGCCAGGCTTGCATCACCGTCACCCGCTCCATCGGCAACGGAATGCGGAACGAGCGCAGTGGCAAGCCGAGCTTGGTCACGCTGGAGAGGATATTGGCCGGCATCGGCAGCAGCAGGTCGGAGTCCGGCAGGGAGAACATCGCCGAGTGAAAACTCGGGGTGATCAGGGCGACGCGGCGCTGCACCTTGTAGTTGCCCAGTTCGATGTCTATCGGCCCATTGGCGCGGCCACGACGCGACACGCTGATCTGCGGGTAAGCGGCAAAGCGCTCGGGGGTGATCGGCGCGTCGAAGATCGGGTGATCCTGGCGGGCCAGACCGACATAGATGGTGTTGAACAGACTCTGCACCTTGATCTCGGGGCCCAGGTCAATGGTCGAACTGACGAGCAGATCGGTGCGCCCGTCGCGCAGCACCGCATCGTCATCGCCACCGCTTTCCGGAACGAAGCGCAACACGGTACGCGGCGCCTGTTCGTGCATCATGCGCAGCAACTGCGCGCCATACAGGGCGATGAACAGGTCATTGGTGCGAATGTTGAACGCCCGGTCGAGCGTGGCCAGGTCGACTTCTTCACGGCTGCGGAACACCAGCCCGGCCTGCTCGACCAGCGCCCGCACCTGGTCATGCAAGGCCAGCGCCCGGGGGGTCGGCACCAGGCCGCGACCAGCGCGGACCAGAATCGGATCGCCAATCGCCTCGCGGATCCGCCCCAGGGTCCGGCTCATGGCCGCAGGGCTCAGGTTCATGCGCCGTGCAGCGCCGACCACACTGCCCTCATCGAGCAACGCATCGAGGGCGACCAACAGGTTCATATCCGGAATCTGCATTGCCAGGTATCCATGGGGTAAAAGACATTGATGTTAACAGCTCGGCAAAGCGCACCGGGTTGCGTTGCACACAACTACACAGTGCATGCCGGGCCATGTATCTGCGCCTGGCCTTGGCCAACAATAGTCGGCTCGAAACTGCCCCAGTGGAGCCGTGCATGCTCAGTCCCGTCTTGATCGCCATCGATGGCTCCAGTGCCTCTCACGGTTTGCTGGAGCTTGCGCACCAGTACTGCCAGACTGGCCGCCATCGCTTGCATGTGCTGCTGGCGGTCGACAGTGCGTTTTCCCTGAGTGATGGCCCCGGAGCGATCAGCCTGTACGAGCAACAGGAGTTTCCGGCCGCCACTGACGAGCAGCGCCATGCCGTTGCTGCCGTACAACAGGCGTTGCGACGGTTGCGGGCGTTGGGATTCGAGAGCGAAGGCAAGCTGGCTCAGAACGATCCGGTGACGGCGATTGTCAGCGAAGCCCAGCGGCTTGATTGCGCGTTGATCATCATCGGGCACCGGCACCTGAACCGCCTGGGGCGCTTGCTGGATCCGTCCATCAGCAACAAGGTCATCGATCAGGTGAAATGCCCGGTGTTGGTGGATTCGCGGAGTGCCTAAAGCGCTTCGCGGGGCAAGCCCGCTCCTACCGGCTCGGTGGGAGCGGGCTTGCCCCGCGATGGCTTCACCACCACCGTACAGGTCGTCCCCGCCGCCAGCAAAAAGCCCTCCGGTACTTCATCGATATGAATCCGCACCGGCACCCGCTGGGCCAGGCGCACCCAGTTGAAGGTCGGGTTGACGTCGGCGATCAGCTCACGGCTTTGCGGGTTGTCGCGGTCGTAGATGCCGCGGGAAATACTCTCCACATGGCCCTTGAGCACTTCACCGCTCATCATCTGCAGGTCAGCCTGGTCGCCGACTTTCACATGCGGCAGCTTGGTCTCCTCGAAGAAGCCATAGACCCAGAACGAATCTTTATCGACCACTGCCATCTTCGGCTCGCCAGTACGCGCATAGTCGCCGCGGTGCACGTTGAGGTTGGTCACGTAGCCATCGACGGTGGCGAGGATTTTGGTCCGTTTAAGATCCAGCTCAGCCGCCGCCAGCTGCGCCTGTGCATGCTGATAGTCGGCCAGCGCCGAGTTGGCGATGTTGCTGGCGTCGTCGCGGTTCTCGCGGGAGATCACCAGGTTGTCCATGTCCGCACGCCGGTGGGCGTTGACCTTGCGCATTTCCCAGGTGGCCTTGCGTGAGGCGACCAGAGCCTGGGCCTGCTTGACTGCGACTTCATAATGCTCAGGGTCGATCTGCAGCAACAGATCGCCCTTCTTCACCAACTGGTTGTCGCGCACCGGCACATCGACGACATAGCCCGGCACATCGGCGGCGACGTTGATGATATCGGCGCGCACCCGCCCGTCCCGGGTCCAGGGCGTGTTCATGTAATGCACCCAGAGCTGGCGGCCGATCACCACGGCAGCAGCCAGCACGAGCAAGGTGGCGATCAGGCTGAAAAACTTTTTCATCAACAGGGGTCTCAACGGTAGAGAGTCAGGGCCATGGAACCGAACAAACAGATAAACAGGCACAGGCGCAGCAGCGCCGGGTGCCAGAAAAACCGGTAGCCGTCATA
The DNA here is from genome assembly GCF_000746525.1 of Pseudomonas alkylphenolica. Lineage (NCBI taxonomy): Bacteria > Pseudomonadati > Pseudomonadota > Gammaproteobacteria > Pseudomonadales > Pseudomonadaceae > Pseudomonas > Pseudomonas alkylphenolica. The sequence continues at coordinate 932,874 of NZ_CP009048.1, read as the reverse complement.
ACTTGCGATAAACCGGTCCAGGCCCCAGGCAAGCCCGGCGGCGAACAGGAACATCAGGGTCATGGTCGGCATGTAGACGCCATGGAAGGCGATTTCACGAGGCATGGGGCAGTCCTTGGGCCGGGGCCAGTGCGGCCAGCGGCGACTGGGGGTCGAGCAGCGAAGTACGGATGAAATGCAGGTAGCTCTGCACCCGGCGCAGGGCCGAGGTATCAAAGTGCCGGGCAAAGGGTTCGTCGGTGGCCTGCACGCGGCTGATGGCATGGTCCACGGCGACCAGGGCGCGCTCGTGGTTGCTCGCGCTCGGCTGCAGGAACAAGCGCGCCAGGGCCCGGCCCATGACCCGGATCGCCTGGCGCCAGGGTTGCGATTCGGCATAACACGGGTGCACCGGCAGGATCGCCTGCTCTTTGCGCAGCTCGATGATCGCGTGCCCGACCTCCAGCACCAGGAACATCCAGCGCAGCAGATTGCTCTGTACCTGAGGTTTACCGGCGGCCAGACCATAGGCCTGGTGCAGCAGGTCGCGGGTGCGGCTTTCAAAGCCCGATCCCAGGCCACGCAAGCGGCCGCTGATGGCGAACAGCACCTGGCTGCGCAAGTCCTGCTCCAGGCGGCTCCACAACCAGCGGCTGTTCGGCGGCAGGATGATCGCCCCGGCCGCGGCACATACCAGCATGCCGATGACCATGGCGATGTAGTCGTTGATGAAGTTGTAAGGGTTGTAGACCGTCAGGTTGTCCGGCACGGAACCGGTGGCAAAGAAGATCAGCAGGCCCAGACCGACACCGGCATACGCTGGCCGCGACGCCAGGAATGCGCCCAGCACGAACACCGGCGCCAGCACCAGGCAGAGCAAAGGGAAGCCGTCGATCCAGGGGAACACGAAGAAGGTTTCGAAGAAGCCGATGAACGCCCCGATCAAGGTCCCGCAGGCCATCTGGAACGACATCCGCTTGGGGTTCGGCGAGGCCGCCGACAAGCCCACGGTGGCGGCGGCGATCAAGGTCATCATCGCCCCGCTCGGCCAGGCCGTGAGGATCCAGAAGCTGCCGAGCACCAGCAGGATGAACGAAGCACGCAGCCCTGCCGCCAGCGATACCATCCAGTTGGTCTGCGCCACATACGGCTCGTCCCACTGCTCACGGGCATGGTTGTGCTCGGCCAGCGAGGCGTGCGTCAGGGCGTAGTTGTGCAGGTCATCGACAAAGCGGTACAGCAATTCGTAAGCGGTATGAAAATCGAGCAGATCGGCATCGCTCGGCCCGGTCTCGACATAGGCGGCGCGCAGGCTGCGCACCCGTTCCGGCAGGCCTTCCTTGTAGGCCGTCAGTTGCTCGGCCAGACGCGCGGCATCGGCACTGGTCAGCGCCCGCCCGGCATAGGCATCGAGCAGCTCGGTCAAGGCCTTGAGGCCGGGCTCGATCGCCGTGACGATCTGCAACGGGCCGCGCAGGCGCAGGCGCTCAAGCAACTGGTGCAAGGCGTTGAAGCGCGTGGTGATGGCCATGAACTCACTGTTCATGCGCCCCAGCCGACCATTGCGTCGGCGCATGTGCGGGTCTTCGAAAGCAGTGACATTGCGCAGGCTTTCCAGGCCAACCGCTTCAGCGACAAAACGTACGTTGCTGCTTTCGAAGCGATCGCGCTGGCTGTCGCCACGCAGGCCTTCGACGACAAAACCGGCGAACACCCCGAAGCGCTGGTACAGGGCATTGCGCATCGCCGCACTGGCCGACTGCGGCAGGATCGCGGCGCTGACCAGGGTCGACACCAGAATCCCCAGGGAGATTTCCAGTACCCGCCAGACTGCCGCCATGAACGCGCCGTCCGGGTGCTCCAGGGCGGGAAGTCCGACCATCGCGGCGGTGTAACCGGCCAGCACGAAACCGTAGGCCTGAAAGGTCCGATAGCGCATGGCACCGGCCGAGCACAGGCCCACCCAGATCGCCAGGCTCGGCAGGAACAGTTCGGTGTTCTGCGGAAACAGGGCGATCAAGGTGACCATCATCGACGAGCCGGCCAGGGTCCCGAGCAAGCGCCAGAAGCTCTTGGCAAACACGTGCCCGCTCTGCGGCTGCATGACGATGAACACCGTGATCATCGCGGTGCGCGGCTGCGGCAACTCCAGGCGCATGGCCAGCCACAGGGTCAGGAACGCGGCGCTGAGGACCTTGAAGATGTAGACCCAGGTCACCCCGTCGGTGCGTGCCCACTCAAAGAAACCACGACGCCATTCAAGACTTGCCAACCAGCGAAACGGCAGGGTCAGTGCGCTCATTCGGCACGGTCCGGCTTGTCGAAGATGGCCAGGGTCGCCGGGGTTTTCGGCGCCTGTTGTTTATCTTCATCCGGTACATCGTTGCCAGCACCGAGGCCGCCACCCAGGGCAGTGACCAGCTCGGCATGCGCGGTCAGGCGCGCGGCCTGGACCTGCTGCTGGATCTGTTGCTGGCGGAACAGCAAGGTCTGGGCGTTGAGGACATTGAGGTAATCGGTCAGGCCGCGCTGGAAGGCGATCATGGCAATGTCGTAGGTCTTCTGCGCCGACGCCACCGACTCGGCCGCAAAATGCTGCTGCTCGTTCATCGACTCGCGGCGAATCAGCTGATCGGAGATGCCCTTGAGGGCCTCGACCACGGTCTGGTTGTAGCGCGCCACGGCGATGTCATAACCGGCTGAGGCGACACCCAGTTGCGAGCGCAGGCGGCCGCCGTCGAACACCGGCAGGCTGATGGCGGGACCGACGTTGTAGTTGAACTTGCGCCCGGTCAGAAACTCCAGCGGACCACCGCCGGTGGCCATGAAGCCGAGCCCGCCAACCAGGTCGACGTTGGGGAAAAAGCCGGCGTGGGCGACGTCGATACCACGTGCCTGGGCCGCGACCTGCCAGCGGCTGGCAACCACGTCCGGACGCTGGCCGACCAGCTCGGCAGGCAACGCCGACGGCAGTTTCAACGCAGCACCAAGGGCCAGTTGCGGACGTTGCAGCTGCGCGCCCTCGCCCGGGCCTTTACCGGCCAACGCCGCCAGCTGGTTGCGCGCCAGGGCGATTTCTTCATTCAGCGCATCGAGCTGACGATGGGTTTCCGGCAGCGGTGTCTGCGCCTGGCTGACTTCGAAATGGGTGCCGATACCGCCGGCCAGGCGCCGTTCGGCCAGGGCCAGGATCTGCTCCTGTTGTTCGAGTTCGGCCTTGACGATATCGCGCTGGGCGAAATGCAGGGACAGCTGGATGTACACCTTGACGATGTTGTTCTGCAGTTCCAGCTGCGCCTGGCGCAACTGCGCCGCGCTCATGTGGGCCATGTCCACGGCCTGTTCGCTGGCATTGCGCTCGCGGCCCCAGAGGTCCAGGGCGTAACTGAAGCCGAGGGCGGCGTTGTTGTCCCAGGTGTTGGCCCCGGACAAGGCCCCCGGGCCATAGAACTGGTCTTCCGGCCAGTTGTGGCGCTTGAGTGTCGACTCGCCGTTGACCTGCAGTTTCTCGGCAGACTCGACCACCCCGGCCATGGCTTTGGCCTCACGCACTCGCGCAGCGGCCATGGCCATGCTCGGGCTGTCGTTGACTGCCAGGGCGATCCAGCGGTCCAGTTGTGGATCGCCATAGGCGCGCCACCACTGCTGGTCAGGCCAGTGGGCATCACGGGCGGCCTCGCGGATCGCCTCGTCGGTGGTCAGGGTATTGGCTTGCAGCGTCTTGCTTTGCGGGGCAATGCCCCAGGTTCCGATACAGCCGCTCAAGGTCAAGCTAAGGGCACAGACACTGAGCGCATTCAGCGCTCTGATGATGCGACGCGGCACAGCTGCGAATTCCCGACGTAGAAGGTGGATGACGCTTGGAGACGCAATTCTAGGGGGCCGCCGCACTGGCGATAAGCGTGTATTACTGCGAATCTTTGTTACGAAAACAGCGATAATCCGGCTTTAGTCTGAAGACCGCCTCGGTTACTTCATGTCACAATTTGTCGTCTACTTTGAGAGCGACCCATGGACACCCTGCAAAACATGCGTGCTTTTAGTTGCGTAGCCCAGGTCGGCAGCTTTACTGCCGCGGCTGTGCACCTGGATACGACCACCGCCAACGTCTCGCGGGCGGTCTCCAATCTTGAAGCCCATCTGCAAACCCGCCTGCTCAACCGCACCACCCGGCGCATTGCCCTGACCGAGGCCGGCAAACGTTACTTGATGCGTTGCGAACAGATCCTCACCTATGTCGAGGAAGCCGAGGCCGAGGCCAGCGACGCGCATGCCCGTCCGGCCGGGCAGTTGAAGGTGCATTCGATGACCGGCGTCGGCCAGCATTTCGTCATCGATGCCATCGCCCGCTACCGCGAAACCCACCCGGACGTGACCTTCGACCTGACCATGGCCAACCGCGTGCCGGACCTGCTCGACGAGGGCTACGACGTGTCCATCGTGCTGGCCAGCGAGCTGCCGGATTCGGGCTTCGTGTCCCAGCGCCTGGGCATCACCTACAGCATCGTCTGCGCCTCGCCCGACTACGTGAAACGCCACGGCATCGCGCACAAGCCCAGCGACCTGCTCAACCATTCCTGCCTGCGCATGGTCAGCCCGGTGATCCCGCTGGAAAAATGGCTGTTCGACGGTCCGGAAGGCCAGGAAGTGGTGAACATCACCCAGGCGCCGTTCCAGGTGAACTCGGCGGATGCGATGAAGACTGCGATCCGCAGTGGCATGGGCGTCGGTGTATTGCCGATCTACTCGGCCATCGACGGGCTGCGTGACGGCTCGCTGGTACGGGTGATGCCCGATTACCGTTTGCAGGAGCTGAACCTGTACGCGATCTATCCGTCGCGCCAGTACCTGGATGCCAAGATCAAGACCTGGGTCGAGTACCTGCGCAACTCGTTGCCGGAAATCCTCGCCGCCCATGAGGCAGACCTGAAGACTCATGAGCTGCTGATCGCCAACTGAATCATCGCGGCGCAAGGCCGCTCCTACAGTGGGAGCGGCCTTGCGCCGCGAAAGGGCCACACAACCATCACCGCCTTGCAGAGAAGTAGCCGATGAAAAAGACTGTCCTTGCCTTCAGCCGCATCACCCCGGCGATGGTCGAACGCCTGCAGCAAGACTTCAACGTGATCGTGCCGAACCCCAAGCTCGGCGATATCAGTGCCCAGTTCAACGAAGCCCTGCCCGATGCCCACGGCCTGATCGGTGTGGGTCGCAAGCTTGGTGAAGCGCAGCTGGCCAACGCCGGTAAACTGGAAGTGGTGTCGAGTGTGTCGGTGGGCTACGACAACTACGACCTGAACTACTTCAATGCACGTGGCATTGCCCTGACCAACACCCCCGACGTACTGACCGAAAGCACTGCCGACCTGGGCTTCGCCCTGCTCATGGGCAGCGCCCGCCGCGTTGCCGAGCTCGATGCCTGGACCAAGGCCGGGCAATGGCAAGCCACCGTCGGCCCGGCGCAGTTCGGTAGCGATGTGCACGGCAAAACCCTGGGGATCGTTGGCCTGGGCAACATCGGCGCGGCCATTGCCCGCCGTGGGCGCTTCGGCTTCAACATGTCGGTCATCTATAGCGGCAACTCGCGCAAGACCGCGCTGGAGCAGGAACTCGGCGCCCAGTTCCGCAGCCTGGATGAATTGCTGGCTGAAGCCGATTTCGTCTGCCTGGTGGTGCCGCTTGGGGCCCAGACCAAACACTTGATCAGCAGCCGTGAACTGCAACTGATGAAGCCCAGCGCCTTCCTGATCAACGTATCGCGTGGGCCGGTGGTGGATGAGGCGGCGCTGGTGGAGGCCCTGCGCAATGGCACCATTCGCGGTGCCGGGCTGGACGTGTATGAGAAGGAGCCGCTGGCCGAATCGCCGCTGTTCCAGTTGCCCAACGCCCTGACCTTGCCGCATGTCGGTTCGGCCACCGCCGAAACCCGTGAAGCCATGGCCAACCGGGCCATCGATAACCTGCGCAGCGCCCTGCTGGGTGAGCGGCCGCGGGATTTGGTCAACCCGCAGGTTTGGAAGTAAAACCTATCGCGGGGCAAGCCCGCTCCCACCGGCACTGTGATATGCCGGTGGGAGCGGGCTTGCCCCGCGAAAAGGCCTACCTCAAAGCAACAACAGCAGCGCCAACCTTGAACTTGGGCTTCCTGAACACCAACACATTCCCCAGCATCACCAGCACCAGCCCAGACAGCGCAGGCGCCGTCCACTGATACCCCTCGTAGAACGCCGATACATTCAACGCCACCAGCGGGAACAACACCGTGCAATACGCCGCACGCTCCGGTCCCATGCGCCCGACCAGGGTCAGGTAGGCAGTAAAGCCGATCACCGAGCCCGGAATCACCAGATACAGCAGCGAGCCGATGTAGCGCGTATTCCATTCCATATCGAAAGGAATGCCGCTGAACAGGCAGTACGCCGCAAGCATCCCGGCACCATAAAGCATGCCCCAGGCATTGGTGGTCATAGGCCGCAGGCCGGCCTTTTGCTGCAAGCTGGAGAGCATATTGCCCGCCGAAAAGCACAAGGTGCCGAGCAAGGCCAGGGCCAGCCCGATCAGGGTTTCACGACTGGCGGCATGTCCCGACAGCTCGGGCCAGAACAACAGACCCAAACCGCACAGGCCGAGTGCGCCGCCACCGAGAACATTGGCGGCGATCTTCTGGCCGAAGAACACCCGGGCATTGAGCGCGTTCCACAAGGTCGCGGTGGAAAACACCACGGCGATCAGCCCGCTGGGGATCCATTGGCTGGCCGTCAGAAAGCACATGAAGTTGACGCAGAACAGGCAAAAGCCCTGGGCCAGGCAGATGCCATGACCACGACGGTTCATCGGCTGCAGGCGGCGGCTGAGCAGCAGAATGGCGAACAGGATCAGCCCGGCCAGCGCGAAGCGATAGACAATCGACACGGGAATGGCGACCACGCCCAGTTGCAGTTTCAGGGCAATCCAGGTGGTGCCCCAGATCAATACGGTCAGCAGGTACAACGACAGGTTCATGGCAGCACTCCTCGCATCCAGGCCGTCAGTCTCCGGCCGAGCGGGCTGAGTGCGCTTGCAGATTCTTGCGCTTTTGCTGCGCCCGCTGCTGTCAGCCGTTGTGCAGCGGAGTAGGATGACCGCCAGAGGTAGCGCACATGAACGCGTTGGACCAGCTGCAAGTTTTCAAAGCCATGCACGACTCACCCCATGCCCGTCTGGAGCACAGCGCGCACCTGGGTGACGGCCTGGCAGCAGCCTTGTGGAACAACCGTCACGACGCCCGCGACTACGAAGCGCCGACCCACCACACCCTGTCCTGCTACATCGCCGACGGCACCGGCACCTTCCGCCGTGACCAGCCCAGCCACAAAGGCGCGCCCGACAAACTGTGCATCATGCCTGCCGGTTCGGCGTCGCATTGGGTGGTCAATGGCTCGATCCGCCTGGCGCACCTGTATATCAGCCAGGAGCAGTTCGCCCTCGGTTGCATCAGCCTGCTCGACCGCGAACCGCGTGAACTGCAATTGCAGGAAGCAACGTTCCTCGACGACCCCGAGCAAGCGCGCCGCTTTCGCCAACTGATCGCCCAGAACTGGGATGAACCGGGCGAGCGCCTGCTGACCAGCACCCTGGCCCACGACATTCTCGACCATGCGGTACTCAACCAGGTCGGCCTGCGTCAGGGTCTGCGTCTCAAAGGCGGGCTGGCCGCGCACCAGCGCCGGCAACTGAGCGAGTACATCGAAGGGCATCTGGACCAGGCGTTGAGCCTGGGTGAGCTGGCGGCGCTGTGCAACCTGTCCGAGTACCACTTTGCGCGGATGTTCCGCGAAAGCTTCGGCCTGCCACCGCACCAATACCTGCTGGCCCGGCGCCTGGCCACGGCACGTAAACTACTGCGCTTTGGCGAACTGCCTTTGGGCGAAGTCGCGTTGCAGTGCGGCTTTGCCAGCGCCAGCCACTTCAGCAACCGCTTTCGCCAGGCGTTGGGGGCGACGCCCGGTGCTTACCGGGCGGCCTTCAGGTGCTAGATCAGCCTAACCGGGCAACATCACCAACACTGGCCCCAGTACCAGGCTAAGCCCAAGCAGCCCAAGCAACAGCCGTGGTTGATAAGGCAGCAGGAACACCCAGAGCGTAACGCCCGCCATCAACACCGCAAACAGCTCGACCAGGCCCATGGCCCAGCCGCTGTTATGCACGGCCAGGGACAGCGCCAGCAACTGCAACAACCAGCCAGCGATTCGCAGGATGCGCAAACGCGCCGCGCTGGGCGCGCTGCCGAGCAGGTCCTTGTAGTGTTTCTCCATGGCCAGACACAGGCAGGCGAAACCGGCAAAACCAAACAGGGTAACGGCCAGCATCAGCTCACCTCGCTTTCGATCAGGTTGGCGCTGGCCGCTTTCGCCGCCTTCGGCGCACGCTTGGCGACCACCACCGGCGGGCGCCACATTTTGCGCGCGCCCCAGGCGAAGAACAGGCCGCAGCCCAGCGCCGTCAGGTCGAATCCGGCCATGGCCCAGTCACCGACCGTAATCGAATGAATCAACCCCTGCCCTGTGGTCAATTGATTGAGCAGCGGCAAGCCGGCCCACAACAGCGCAGCCAGTCCCAATTGCTCGGCCCAGGCGCGACGCCCCGGTCGCAGCATGGCGTGCACCACCGACAGCGCCCAGAGCAGGAAGAAACTGTTCACTTCCCACCCGGCACGGCCTTCCAGACCCACCGGCAGCAAGCGATTGGCCCAGAAGAAGGCCGCGACACCGAGCAACAGGCCGCTCATGCTGGCGATGTTCAACACCTCCACCAGACGCAACTCGAAGGGCTGTGTGCCGCTCTTGGCGTGTTTGAGCTGACGCTTGCCCAGCCACAGCACCAGACCGGTACCGATCACCGCCGTGCCGGCCACACCGAACAAGAAGTACAGCCAGCGCAACCAGGGGCCGGCGAACATGCCCATGTGCAGGCCGTACATACCGCCGGCAATCACCACCGGGACAGCTTCGGTTTTGCTGTCGTTTTGCAGCGTGCCATTGACGCCATCGAACACCCAGCCACCACCACGCTGATAGGCAATGCCATCACCGCCATGCCGGGAGAAACGCACGCGGGCATTCTGATCACCCGGGTTTTGCACTTCGATCCAGCCGTGGCGGCTGCCCGGCGCCTGTTCCTGGAACGCCTGGTAAAGCGCCGGCAGCGGCAGCAACGGCGCGGCAACACCGGCCACCTTGACCTCTTCGGACGCACCGAACAGATCATTGAAGTAAGCCCGGGTGTTATCGCCATAGCTGGCAATGATGCTGGCCGGCATCACCAGCGACATGAAGATCACCAGGCTGCTGTAGCTGATCATCAAGTGAAACGGCAGCACCAGCACACCGATGGCATTGTGGCCATCCAGCCAGGAGCGCTGGCCTTTGCCTGGGCGGAAGGTGAAGAACTCCTTGAAGATCTTCTTGTGGGTAATGATGCCGGTCACCAGCCCCAGGAGCATGATGAACGCGGCGAAAGTCGACAGCCAGCGGCCCCAGGGATGAGGCATCTCCAGCTGAAAGTGGAAGCGATAGAAAAAATCGCCGCCGCGGGTCTCGCGGGCCTGGACCTCTGCGCCAGTGGCAGGGTCGAGGTTTTTTTCAATGAAACCACGGCGCCCGGCCCCCTCTGCCCGCCAGCCGACACTCAGGCCCGGCTCGCGTGCTTCCGGCAGGCGAATGAACCAGCTGCCGGCATTGGGCGCGTGCTCCTGCAGGTAGCTCTGCGCCAGCGTCAGGCTGGCCAGCGGATCATGCGGTCGAACCGGTACCTCGGGCTGGGCCCAGTGATTGATCTCCTCCTTGAAGTAGGACATGGTCCCGGTGAGGAAAATCGCAAACAACAGCCAGCCGAAGATCAGCCCGGTCCAGGTGTGCAGCCAGGCCATAGCCTGGCGAAAGCCCTCTTTCATCAGTTTTTCATCCAGTAGGCCAGTCCATTGATTGCGCCCAGCACCAGGCTCGGCAGCAACACCCCCAGCCAGGCCTGCCAGGCGCTGCGACTGGCAAAGCACCAGAGAAAGGCCACCAGGTAGAACAGAAACGACAGCATCATGCCGCTGACCACCGCTTCAGCCTTGGGCATCGGCGCCAGCAGGGTGATACAAACGCTGGCCAGCGCCGCCAGCAGATAGCCACCGAATACGGCGGCCAGGCAACGTGAGGTCACGGCCAGGCGATAGCTGAGGGGCAGCCCGGCGGCTTTGCTTTTCATGGCATCCATTCCTGGTGAAGATCCACCAATAGTAATGATTTATATTCTCATAGGCAAAGCCGCTGGCCTTATCCTCAGAACGACAGGTCGACGCCCACGGTGTAGCGGCGGCCATCCAGTACGGTCTGGTAGTTCTGGTAGTCGACTTCCTTGTTGAACACGTTGTAGACACCGGCCAGCAGTTTCACGTTCTTGGTCACCCGGTAGGTGCCGCCGAGGTCAACGAAGGTGTAGGACGGCGTGCCATCGGACATGGTGGTGCGGCCCAGGTAGTCAGAGGTCTTGCCGCGATAGTTCAGGCGCGCCCAGGTGCCCAGCTGGTCGGTGGTCTGCCAGTCCAGAGTGGCGTTGACCATGTGCCGTGGCATCTGGTTCAGGGCCTTGCCCTTTTGCGGGCCGCTCTTCTGCTCGGAGTCGGTGAAGGTGTAGTTGGTGGCAAGCTTCAGGGCCTGGGTGATTTCCCAGTCCAGGGTCGCTTCAATACCACGCATCTGCGCCTCGTCGACGTTCACCCGGTCACTGATGAACTTGTACGAAGTACCGCCAATCTGACACTGGCCCGAGGCATTGCCAGTGCTGTCGGTGCAGCGGCGGGTTTCGGTGATCTTGTCTTTGAAGTCGGTGTTGAACACGGTCAGACCGGTGGAGAAGCCTTCCAGGTTGTCCCAGATGAAACCGATCTCTTGACTCAGGCTCTTCTCCGGCTTGAGGCTGGAGTTACCGACGATGATTGCCGGGTCGCCACCGCCACCGGTGATCTGGCCCCAGTCATCCACGGCGGCGCGGATGTCCGGCGAACGATAGCCGCTGGATACACCACCCTTGACGGTCCAGTGCTCGGTCGGGTGATACACCCCGTACAGGCGTGGCGACCAATGTGTACCGTAGTTTTCGTCACGGTCCATGCGAATGCCGCCGGTCAGGGCAAAGTCTTCGGTCAAGCGCCATTCATCTTCGGCAAACAGTGCCCACGACCAGCGCGTCAGCTGGTTAACGTCGGACGCCGCAGCCAACTGGTTACCTTCATCGCTCAGGTCTTCGTATTTATACGAGCCGCCAATGGTGGTGATGTGCGAATCGCTGAAGAACGACACCTGCGAGTTGAGCACGGTGTTTTCCAGCTCCATGCGCCGGCCCGGGTTTTCGATCTTCTCGCGCTGCAGGTAGCTGTCGGTGGTGATGCTGTCCCAACGGCCGGAGTGGCTGATGGCGAAGTTGGTGCGCTCGTAGTCGCTGAAGCTATCGGACGAGCGTGCCGACTTGCCTTTGTGGGCATAGCGATCCTGCTCGGATTTGCCCGCTTCGAAGGTGATGTCGTTGTGTGCATCGGGGGTGAACGAAAGCTTGGCCGTGCCGCTGTCGGTGCTCTGCTCGTTGAAGCCGTTGGTGATGTGGTCTTCGTCGCGACGCGAACGCTGGCCATAGAGCTGCAAGCCGACCAGATTCTCGATCAGCGGCCCGGAGACGAACGCGCTGGTACTGTTGTAGTCGCCGGAGTCGGAGCGGTCCTGGAAGGTCGCTTCGCTGCGCACGCCGCCATACCAGTTGGGGGTCACTTTGCGGGTGATGATGTTGATCACCCCGCCCATGGCGTCGGAGCCGTACAGCGACGACATTGGCCCACGGACCACCTCGATGCGCTCGATCGCCTCAAGCGGCGGCATCCAGCCTTGCTCGATCCCGGCACCGTCACTGTTCGGGCGGGTCGCCCGCGAGTCCTGGCGCTTGCCGTCGACCAGCATCAGCGTGTACTTGGAGGCCATGCCACGGATGCTGATGTCGCTGGAACTGGCGCCACCGGTTACCACTACACCCGGCACATCCTTCAGGGCATCGGTCACATCACGGTAGGACTTGTTCTCGATCTGCTCGCGGGTAATCACCGAAATCGACGCCGGGGCATCCTTGATTTGCTGGGAGAAACCCGAGGCGGTAACCACCACGTTGTCCAGCTCCATGGGCTTCTGGCCTTCGGCACTGGCCTGGGCGGAGTACAACGAGCAGAGGGTAATGGCGAGGCAGGATCGAGTAAAAAGCGGGGACACGTAGAGCTCTCCCTGAGAAATGTAAAGGTTTGGTAAACCACTTAGGGAGCGAATGCTATTTATTCTCAAATGAGAGTACAGCTTATTTACGTTATTTACATTTTCCGCCCTGCGCTTTTGCCGTCAGTCAGCGGCTGATTGCCGAACAGCCCGCGAAAACACTACAATGAGAACAATTCTTATTCTGTTGCGCATTCTGGCGCCGGAGTTTTTACGGTGCCCAGTGCCTCTTCTTCCTCGCTCGAAGGCCTCTACCACGCCCATCACAACTGGTTGACCGGTTGGTTGCGGCGGCGCCTGGGCTGCCCGGACAACGCCGCCGACCTGGCCCAGGACACCTTCATGCGCTTGCTGCAGGCCCGCGAAACACCGGTGCTCAACGAGCCGCGGGCGTTCCTCACCACCGTGGCCAAGCGCGTGCTGTGCAACCACTACCGGCGTCAGGACCTGGAGCGCGCCTACTACCAGGCTTTGGCGCAATTGCCGGAAGAACTGGCGCCCTCGGAGGAACACCGAGCAATCATCTTCGAGACCCTGCTGGAGCTTGACCGCCTGCTCGATGGCCTGGCGCCGTTGGTCAAACGCGCGTTCCTGCTGGCCCAGGTCGACGGACTGAGCTACGGCGAAATCGCCGCGCAGCTGAACATCTCTCTGGCCACGGTCAAGCGCTACCTGAACAAGGCGGCCATGCGCTGTTACTTCGCCCTGTGAACAACGCCCATCAGGAATTCTCGCCGCAGGTGGCCAAACAGGCCGTGCACTGGCTGATCGAACTGCAGGGCGGCGCACTCGATCCGCGCCAGCAGCAGGCCATGCAGCAATGGCTGCAAGCCCATGAAGAACATCGCCGGGCCTGGGAGCATATCCAGCGGGTCAACCAGCGTTTGCGCGGGTTGTCTTCGCCACTGGCTCATGCGGCGTTGCAGGCACCGCGTTCGGCCAGCCGCCGGCGGGCACTGAAGACCTTGCTGATTCTCGGCGTCGGCGGCGCTGCCGGCTTGAGCCTGCAACCGCACAACCCGCTGCCCAGCCTGCTTGCCGACTACCGCAGCCCGGTGGGCGAGCGCCGCCGTCAGCAACTGGACGATGGCAGCCAGCTGCACCTGAACACCCGCAGCGCCGCCGATGTGCGCTTCGATGCCGAGCAACGTCTGGTGCGCCTGCTCGAAGGGGAAATCCAGCTCACCGTCGCCGAGGATGCCCGGCCTCTGCATTTGCTCAGCGATTTCGGCCTGCTGCAACTGAGCAGTGGTCGTTACAACCTGCGTCAGTTCGAGCGCTACAGCTTGCTCAGCGTCCACCAAGGCAGCGCCAGCCTGGCCGGCAACAGCCTGGCCGCTGGCCTGCAAGCACGCTTCAATGGCCCGCAGTGGCAGGCCAGCCAGTTGCTCGACAGCAATGCCGGGGCCTGGGTCGAGGGCATGCTGGTGGCCGCGCACATGCGCCTTGGCGACTTTCTCGATGAGCTGGGCCGCTATCGCCGAGGTCAGCTCAATTGCGCCCCCGAAGTCGCCGAGCTGCTGATTTCCGGCAGTTATCCACTGGCTGACAGCGAACGCATCCTCGACCTGCTCGAGGTTGCCTTACCGGTACGGGTTCGGCGCTTTACGCGCTACTGGGTAAGTGTCGAAGCACGGGCCTGAAAAAATTTCAAAACACCTGAGCCGTTTTTTCATCTCGCGTGACAGAGAAGGCAGAACCCTTTGCTTTGACCTTCTCAAGGACCCCTTGCATGCCCCTTCGCCCGAGCCCACTTGCCCAAGCCCTTCGTGCATTCCTGTTCGGCGCTGGCCTGAGCGTTGCCGCCGTCCCAGCCCTGGCTGACGAGCCTGCAGCACGCAGCTACCGCATCGCGCCGATGTCGCTGGAAAGCGCCCTGAACCAGTTCGGTCGGGAAAGCGGCGTGCTGATCTCGTTCGGCTCCCAGGTCACCCGCGGTGTGCAGAGCCCGGGCCTGGACGGCCAGTACAACCCGCAACAGGCGCTCGATATCCTGCTCCAGGGCAGCGGCCTGCAGGCCCGTGCCGAAGGTGAAAACGCCTTCAGCCTGCAACCGGCAGCCACTGCCAACGCGCCTGTAGAGCTGGGTACGTCGACCGTGGTCGGCGACTGGCTGGGGGCAGCTGAACAGGACAATGTCTTCGAGCATCCCGGTGCCCGCGATGTTATCCGTCGCGAAGAATTCGAACGTCAAGGCGCCACCACCGCCCGTGAAGTGCTTAACCGCATTCCCGGGGTCAACGCCCCGGAAAACAACGGCACCGGCAGCCATGACATGGCGCTGAACTTCGGCATCCGCGGCCTCAATCCACGCCTGGCATCGCGCTCCACGGTATTGATGGACGGCATTCCGGTGCCCTTCGCACCCTATGGTCAGCCACAGCTGTCGTTCGCCCCGATCAGCATGGGCAACATGGACGCGGTAGACGTCGTGCGCGGCGGCGGTGCGGTGCGCTACGGCCCGCAGAACGTCGGCGGCATCGTCAACTTCGTGACCCGCGCGATTCCTGATGAGCCGACCGTCAAAGCCGGCTTCCAGACCCAGACCAGCCCGTCGTCCAGCCACGACGGCTTCAAGACCAGCGCCAACCTGCTCGCCGGTGGCACCAATGACAACGGCCTGGGCGGCGCGCTGCTCTACTCCGGCACCCGCGGTGGCGACTGGCGCGAGCACAGCGACACACAGATCGACGACCTGATCCTCAAGGGCAAACTGCAGCTCGACGAAGCCAACAGCCTGCACGCCATGGCCCAGTACTACGAGGGTGAAGCGCAGATGCCCGGCGGCCTGAACGTCGCCGATTACGATGCCGATCCGTATCAGTCGACCCGCTTGCAGGACAAGTTCTGGGGTCGCCGGACGATGTTCAACTTCGGTTACGACTACAAGGAAGACGCCCGCCAGTTCAGCGTCAACAGCTTCTTCACCAAAACCCTGCGCAGCGGCTATCTGGACCAGGGCAGTTTCGTCTCGCTGTCGCCGCGTGAATACTGGGTACGCGGGATCGAAACGCGCTTCTCCCAGGGCTTCGCGCTCGGTGAGAGTTGGCATGAAGTCGGCGTCGGCTACCGCTACATCAACGAAGCCGGCCACGAGCTGCGCTACCGCGAACCGATCAGCGCCAACCAGCTGCCAACCACCGCCAGCCGCAACGACCGCGACACCCGCGGCAGCACCGAAGCCCATGCGTTGTTCCTCGATGACCGCATCGACATCGGCCAGTGGACCATCACCCCGGGCATCCGTTACGAGATGATCGATTCCGAGCAGAGCAACAAGCTCAGCGGCCAGCGCTACCAGGGCGACTACAACACCGCCCTGCCGGCGTTGAACGTGATGTATCACCTGACCGACAGCTGGAACCTGTATGCCAACACCGAAGGTTCCTTCGGCAGTGTGCAGTACAGCCAGATGCCCAACCGCGTCAGCAGCGGCGAAGTCAAACCGGAAAAAGCCCGGACCTGGGAGCTGGGTACGCGCTATGACGATGGCCTGCTGCAGGCCGAGATCGGTGCATTCCTGATCAACTTCGACAACCAGTACGAAAGCAACCAGACCAACGACTCGGTGATTGCCCGCGGTGAAACCCGCCATCAAGGCATCGAGACCAGCGTCAAGTACGCCCTCGAGGGCCTGAACCCTGCCCTGGCCGGTTTCGACGTGTATGCAACCTACGCCTTTGTTGATGCGAAAATCCGTGAAGACGGGCCGAACAAGGGTAATCGTGTACCCTTCTCGTCACGTCACAAAGGCACCCTCGGCGTTGCCTACACCGAAGGCCCGTGGCAGCTGAACCTGGACAGCACCTATCAGAGCGACCAGTACGCCGACAACGCCAATACCTCCAGCGAAAGTGCCGATGGCAGCACCGGACGCATCCCTGGCTACATGCTCTTCAGCAGCCGCGCGGCCTATGATTTCGGCCCGCAACTGTCGAACCTGAACGTCGCCGTTGGGGTGAAGAACATCTTCAATCACCAGTACTTCACGCGCTCCTACGATGACAACAACAAGGGCAAGTATGTCGGTGAACCTCGTACGGTATACCTGCAGACCTCCGTCGCGTTTTGATCCAGCGCATGCAAAAGCCCGGCCGAAGCCGGGCTTTTTGCAACAAGAAATTTATCTTTCAAAAGGACTTGAAATGTTGCGCCAAGTGCCTGACCTTGTAGTCAAGAGGCGATGGTTTCCACAGGCCGCAAAGGCCCCATCGATTCTCTTGCGAGCTAGCTGAATAAGGGATTGAACTATGCAAATCCAAGTCAATAGCGACAACCATATTCAAGGCAACATTCGACTGGAAGAGTGGGTCCGCAGCACCGTAGAAAGCACGCTCGAACGATTTGATGAAGACCTCACCCGCGTCGAGGTCCACCTGCGCGACGAGAATGGCGACAAGCCAGGTCCGCACGACAAACGCTGCCAGATGGAGGCACGCCCAAAAGGCCATCAACCGATTTCCGTAAGCCACAAATCTGCATCGCTCGACCAGGCTGTCGAGGGTGCCGCGATCAAGCTCAACCACGCCCTGGAGCACTTCTACGGCAAGCTGCGCAGCAAACGCGCGGTTACCCAGCAAAGCGTTGACGGTGCCCAGAACGACGGTTTGCTACAGGAAGAATTTCTGGAGAACGAGCAAGCTCGCAGTATTAGCTGAATGACATAACGCAGACGGTAAAAAGGCGAGCCCGGTGGGCTCGCCTTTTTTATTGCAACAACTGCCTTGAAACCAGACCCGGTGGGAGCGGGCTTGCCCCGCGATTGCAGTGTTGCAGTCACATCGCATCGCGGGGCAAGCCCGCTCCCACAGACCGCCATCCCAACGGATGTTATTTACTTTCTTCGATCTCTTTGCCGCTCGCATCGATAGCCTTGGTCGACGGGTACTGGTAAGACGCATAACGCACCACCAGAATCGCAAACGCCAACAGCAGGATGCCGCCACACACGTACAACAAGCCGACATCCGGCGCTTTATGGTGCGAGACATCGCCGATCAGCAGACGCGTCAGTGCGGTGATCGCCACATAGAGCAGGAAGCGGATCGGCATGTGGTTGGTCTTGAAGTAGATCCCCACCATCGCCCCCAGCTCGAGGTAGATGAACAGCAGCAGGATGCCATCGACGCTGACACCGCCCTTGCCGAGCATATCGATGAAGGTCGCCACCGCCGCATAGGCAGTGATCGCACCGATGCCGAACAGGGCCAGGTAGTGAAATGCTTCGACGCAGAGGTTGCCCAGCGAGTCCGCCGAGCCATGCAGGCCTTTGCGCAGTTTGTCTGCCCATTTGATGTTCACGATTTCGCTTTCCTTGATACGGCTGGGAGGATGATGCGCCACGCGCATGACGCTTTTTCTGCATGCAGTAAAAAGGCCAGGGGCTGTGTTTGAGAAGGCGACCAAACGCCGCAAGGCACAGCCATCGCTGGCTGTGCCTTGTGCTTTCAACCGTAGGTTGGAAAAACCGTGTTATTCCAGTGCCGAAGCCGGGCCGAAGAACTCGTAGCGGCTCTGCTTCTCAGGAACGCCGAGGCCCTTGAGGTGCCCCTTGACCGTGGCCATGAAGCCTTTCGGGCCGAGGAAGTAGGCATCCAGGTCGCGCTCCTGAGGCAGCCATTCGTTCAACTGGTCGGCCGTCAGCAGGCCAACGGCATCGGCAGGTTCACTGACACCATCGTCTTCGGCATAGCAGTAGAAGCGTTTGACCTGCGGGTAACGCGCCGCCAGACCATCGACCCAGTCACGGAACGCGTGCACCGCACCGTTGCGTGCGCAGTGGATAAAGTGCACCAGACGACCGCTTTCCAGCGCCGCTTCCAGCATCGGCAGGGTCGGGGTGATGCCGACGCCGCCGCTGATCAGCACCAGCGGCTTGTCGCTGGCACTCAAGGTGAACTCGCCCGATGGCGGGAACAGCTTGATGGTGTCGCCCACGGCCAGTTGCTCGTGCAGGTAGTTGGAAACCTTGCCACCGGCCTCGCGCTTGACGCTGATGCGGTACTGACCGGCATTGCTCAGGGCCGACAACGAATAGTTGCGGCGCTGTTCCACGCCGTCGATGAACAACTGCAGGCCGATGTACTGACCGGGTTCGGCGCTGAGAATCGCACCACCATCGAGCGGAGCGAAGTAGAAGGAAACGATCTCGCTGCTTTCGTCGACGCGCTGCACCAGTTTGAAGTCGCGCGCACCACGCCAGCCACCCGGAGCGGCGGCTTTCTGGGCATAGATGTCGCCTTCGGCACCGATGAGGATATCGGCCAGTTGCTGGTAAGCGGCGCCCCACGCAGCAATCACCTCAGGGGTGGCGATTTCCTTGCCGAGCACTTCTTCAATGGCGCGCAACAGGCAGCTACCGACGATCGGGTAATGTTCCGGAAGGATCTGCAAGGCCACATGCTTGTTGATGATCTGGCCGACCAGACCACCGAGCTGTTCGAGCTGGTCGATGTGCCGGGCATACATCAGTACACCGTTGGCCAGGGCCCGAGGCTGGTCGCCGCTGGCCTGGTGCGCCTGGTTGAACAGCGGACGCACTTCCGGGTATTCGCTGAGCATCAGTTTGTAGAAGTGAGTGGTCAGCGCCTCACCGCCGCTTTCCAGCAGGGGAACAGTGGCTTTGACGATTGCACGATCCTGGGCATTGAGCATGGATGACTCCTGAGCCTGTGGCTTCTTGATGAATGCCTTGGCTAATTCAGTTTCCATGCCAACTTTAAAATCCTTATAAATCAATGAGTTATATTTTACAGAGTCATAAAGACCAGGAATGCAATATAGTCAATAAGACCAACAGGAGTCTTTATGACCGCAAAATCCCTGCTCACCGCCCTACTGCCGCTGGTCAGCGACCTGGCCCGCGACCTGCCCGAGCGCGAACGCTACCGACGCCTGCTCGAAGCCATGCGCAGCCTGTTGCCCTGCGACGCTGCCGCACTGCTGCGCCTGGACGGTGACTGGCTGGTGCCGCTGGCGGTCGATGGCTTGAGCACCGACACCCTTGGGCGGCGCTTCAAGGTCAACGAACATCCGCGCTTCGAGGCGATTCTCGGTAACAGCGCACCCACCCGCTTTGCCAGCGACAGCGAGCTGCCCGACCCTTACGACGGCCTGGTCGAAGGCCTGCACCAGCACCTGGAAGTCCACGACTGCATGGGCTGCCCGCTGTACGTCGATGAGCAGCCCTGGGGCCTGATCACTCTCGATGCGCTGGACCCGGAGCAGTTCCAGCAGGTCGAACTCGATGCCCTGCAGGCCTTCGCCAGCCTGGCAGAAGCCACGGTCAACGTCGCCGAGCGCATCGAGCGCCTGGCGTTGCGCGCCGAGGATGAGCATGAACGCGCCGAAGTGTATCGCCAGGCCAGCGGCCAGCAGCACAAGGAAATGATTGGTCAGAGTAAAACGCACAAACGCCTGCTGGAGGAAATCCAGCTGGTCGGCAGCAGCGACCTGACCGTGCTGATCACCGGTGAAACCGGGGTCGGCAAAGAACTGGTGGCCCAAGCCATTCACCAATCCTCAAGCCGTGCCGACAAGCCGATGATCAGCCTCAACTGCGCAGCCTTGCCCGACACCCTGGTAGAAAGCGAGCTGTTCGGCCATGTGCGCGGCGCCTTTACCGGCGCCGTCGGTGAACGCCGCGGCAAGTTCGAACTGGCCAACGGCGGTACGCTGTTTCTCGACGAAGTCGGCGAGCTGTCGCTGACGGTACAGGCCAAGCTGTTGCGCGTGCTGCAGAGCGGGCAATTGCAGCGACTGGGCTCAGACCAGGAACACCGCGTCGACGTACGTCTGATCGCCGCCACCAACCGCGACCTGGCCGATGAAGTACGCAGCGGACGTTATCGCGCCGACTTCTATCACCGTCTGAGTGTCTACCCGCTGCTGGTGCCGCCGCTGCGCGAACGTGGGCGCGATGTGCTGCTACTCAGCGGCTACTTTCTCGAACAGAATCGCTCGCGCATGGGCCTGGGCAGCCTGCGCCTGAGCGCTGAAGCTCAGGCCGCGCTGCTGGCCTACGACTGGCCGGGCAACGTGCGTGAACTGGAGCACCTGATCGGCCGCTCGGCGCTCAAGGCCCTCGGCCAGCATCGCCAGCGCCCGAAGATTCTGACCCTGGATGCTGCCGACCTGGACCTGAGACCTGTCGAGCCTGTAGCCAATCACAGCCAGGCACCGCTACCTGCCGAAGTGCCCCTGCCTGGCGGCGACCTGCGCCAGGCCCTCGATGATTACCAGCGCCAGCTGATCCAGGCCTGCCTTGAGCGTCATCAGCACAACTGGGCCAGCAGCGCCCGCGAACTGGGCCTGGACCGCGCCAATCTCGGTCGCCTGGCCAAGCGCCTGGGTCTACGCTGATTTGTGCAAGCGATTAAAGCCACGGACTGGCGGGTCGATAACCCGGCATCTCCCCATTTCAATCTGTCCTGAAGGTGCCTATGGCCTCGCAAAATGCCCGCGCGGACTCGCTGTCGTTGCTGCTGTTCACTCTGCGCAGTGGCAAGCTGATGGCGATCAACCTGCTCAAGGTCAGTGAAATCATTCCCTGCCCGCCGCTGACCAAACTGCCGGAGTCGCACCCCCACGTCAAAGGCGTGGCCACCCTGCGTGGCAACTCGCTGTCGGTGATCGACCTGTCCCGGGCCATTGGCGAACGGCCGCTGGAAGATCCCCAGGGCGGCTGCCTGATCGTCACCGACATCAGCCGCTCCAAGCAGGGCCTGCATGTGCAGGCGGTGAGCAAGATCGTGCATTGCCTGAGCACCGACATCAAACCGCCGCCCTATGGCTCGGGCAGCAAGTCGTTCATCACCGGCGTCACCCGGGTCGACAACACCCTGGTGCAGGTGCTCGACATCGAAAAAGTCATCCATGGCATCGCCCCGCCTGCTCACGAAGTGCTCACCAGCGAGTTGAGCGCGGATGATGCGTCGCTGCTAGCCGCCACCAATATCCTGGTGGTCGATGACAGCCAGGTCGCCCTGCAACAATCAGTGCACACCCTGCGCAGCCTCGGGATCGAGTGCCACACCGCGCGCAGTGCCAAGGATGCGATCAACACCCTGTTGGAGCTGCAAGGCACCGAGCAGGAGATCAACGTGGTGGTCTCGGATATCGAAATGTCCGAAATGGACGGCTACGCCTTCACCCGCACCCTGCGCGACACCCCGGACTTCAAGCACCTCTATGTACTGCTGCATACCTCTCTGGACAGTGCCATGAACAGCGAAAAAGCCAGGCTCGCCGGGGCCAATGCGGTGCTGACCAAATTCTCCTCGCCGGACCTGACCGATTGCCTGATCGTCGCCGCCCGCGCCGTGGCCTTCGCAGAAGGCTGACACACAAGCGCTGAGGGTTGTGCTTGAAAGTGCCTGAACCTCAGGCACAATCGAGCCCATTGTCTATCGAGTCCCCGCTAAACCGTGAACACTGCCCAAACTGGCGATATCCGCTTCGACTGCACCGGCTGCGGCAAGTGCTGCACCGGCCACCACGTCCCCCTGACCCTGAGCGAAGCCCGCCAATGGACGAGCTCCGGCGGCCAGCTCATCGTCCTGGTCGAAGCCTTCCTGGCCAACGGCCTGGGCTTGCCCGCCGATCAGCGCGAACATGCCTTGCGCCGTTCCTGGCCGGTGCCGTGCGGTAGCACCGAGGCGCATGTGGCGATCACCTTCGCCGCCTTCAACCCCGAA
Organism: Pseudomonas alkylphenolica; assembly: GCF_000746525.1. Lineage (NCBI taxonomy): Bacteria > Pseudomonadati > Pseudomonadota > Gammaproteobacteria > Pseudomonadales > Pseudomonadaceae > Pseudomonas > Pseudomonas alkylphenolica. The sequence continues at coordinate 910,922 of NZ_CP009048.1, read as the reverse complement.
CGCTGCCGCAACCTGGATGCCGATGACCGCTGCACCATCTACGAAACCCGGCCACTGGTGTGCCGTATCTATCCGATGGAAATCAACCCGCACATCCCCTTGCGCCCCGAAGCCAAGGACTGCCCCAGCGAAGCCTGGCAAAGCGGCCCGCCATTGATTCACGGCCAGCACCTGGTCGACCGGCGCCTGGCCGAGCTGATCGAACGCTCGCGCCAGGCCGACCGCGACGATATCCGTGGCAAAGTTGCTATCTGCCAGGCACTGGGTATCGATACCAGCGCCTTGAAAGGTAACGGCTTCACCGCCTATTTGCCTGACACCCAGGCCCTGGCCCAGGCACTGCAAGAAGTCCGCCCCGAGGGACCGGTCGCCCCCTGGACCCTGCATGTGCTCGACCCGCAGCTGTGCGAACAACTCGAGGCCTGCGGTGCCCGGATCCGCAGCGAAGCGGCCGGGCACTACGGTTTCATCGGTTTTTGATCAACCTCAATGGCAGCGCCGCCAGAACTCGGCGGCCAGGCGCCGCAAATCCTCGGCAAGTGCGGCCACGTCGCTGGCGCTGAGGTGGCTCTGCTGACCGACCTGCACCGTTGACTCGCTGGCCTGGCGAATACTGATGATGTTGCAGTTGATGCTCTCGCTGACCTGGCTCTGCTGTTCCACCGCCGCCGCGATCTGCACACTCATCTCGCTGATCTGTCTGACCCGCAGGCTGATGCCGTCCAGCGCGCTGGCCGCACGCCGGGCCTGATCGACGCTGTGCCCGGCATGCTCGCTGCTCTGCTGCATCACCTGTACCGCATCGCGAGCACCGACCTGCAAGACACTGATCATGCGCTGAATCTCGTGGGTTGATTGCGCCGTACGCTGTGCCAGGCTACGCACCTCATCGGCGACCACGGCAAAACCACGGCCCTGATCCCCCGCCCGAGCCGCCTCGATAGCGGCGTTGAGTGCCAGCAGGTTGGTCTGCTCGGCAATCCCGCGAATCACCTCCACCACCCCGGTGATCTCGCTGCTGTGGTTCTGCAGGGTGTGGATAACCTCGGTGGCGGCATCCAGCGAGCTGGCCAGTTCCTGGATCGCGCTACGGTTGAGGTCGACCAGCTGGTGCCCGGCACGGGTTTCACCTTCGGCCTGATCGGCGGCCTGGGAGGCTTGCTGGGCATTGCTGGCGACCTGGGCGACGCTGGCGGTCATCTGGTTGATCGCGGTAGCGATCTGGTCGGCTTCGCCCTGCTGCTCGAGGCTGTTGCTGTGACTGCTTTGCAGTGATTGCGCCAGCGAACCGCTGTGTCCAGCCAGGCGCCGGGAAGTATCGCCGATGCGCCCGACCACCGCACCGAGCTGGCCCTTGAGCATACGCAGGGCGAAATCGATCTGGCCAATGCCATCGCGTCGGCCGGTATACAGCTGCTGGCTCAACGGGTTATCGGCGATGGTCAGGGCTTCGGCACACAGACGCTGAAACGGCTTGAGCACGGCAAGAATGACCAACGCACTCAAGCCACTGGCCAACAGCACCTCCAGCACGCCTTGCCAGGCCAATACCGGCAGCAACCAGCGCGTGAGCGCCGAGGCCAGCACCGCTCCAAGTGTCACCCCCGCCCACAGTTGCCAGCCAAGCCCCAGCACCGGCAGGCGCTGCCACCAGGCCTGGCGCCCACTGCGCAGCTGCGCATAACAGCGCTCGGCGGCCTCGATCTGCTCGGCGCTGGGTTTGGTCCGTACCGATTGATACTCCACCGTATGGCCCTGACTGGCGATGGGCGAAACGAAAGCGCTGACCCAGTAGTGATCGCCACTCTTGCAACGGTTCTTCACCAGCCCCATCCACGACTGGCCGCGTTTTAGCGTCTGCCACATCTGCTCGAATGCCTGTGACGGCATATCCGGATGGCGCACGATATGGTGAGCGCTGCCTATCAGTTCTTCACGGCTGAAACCGCTGATCTTGACGAAGTCGTCATTGGCGTAGGTGATTACACTGGAGAGATCGGTGGTGGAAAGGATATTGGCGTCACCGGGATAATCCACATTGCGACCGGTCACAGGCATATTGCTCTTCATCGGAGGCACTCGTTGTTATTGGGAGAATCGGCAGGGCGTACGACTCTAGTGACAAATTGGCCCGATTTATTGATCCAGCTCAGGATAATTGGCAATTGGCCATTACCCTCCCCTGTGGGAGCGGGCTTGCCCCGCGATTCGATGTGACCGACTGAATGCAATCGCGGGGCAAGCCCGCTCCCACCGAGCCTGCATCGCTAGCTGTCAGCGCTGTCAGTTAGCCGTCACGCTGCTGACCTGATCGAGCCGCTATAAACTGGGTATCGCCCTGAGACTTCACCTATGCGTATCCAGACCCGCCCCCTTGTGATCTGCGCCGTTCTGTTTGTCCTGGCCGGTGCCGCCTTCTGGTTTTTCGGCCGTTCCGGTGAGGAAAAGCCCACTGGAGTCGCAGCCATTCCGGTTCGGGTGGTCAGCGTCAAGCAGCAGAATGTACCGCGCTATGTCAGCGGTATCGGATCGGTGCTGTCGCTGCACAGCGTGGTCATCCGTCCACAGGTCGAAGGGGTGCTGACCCGCCTGCTGGTCAAGGAGGGTCAGTGGGTCAAGCAAGGCGATCTGCTGGCGACCATCGACGACCGCGCCATCCGCGCCAGCCTGGAGCAGGCCAAGGCGCAACTGGGTCAGAGTCAGGCGCAACTGCAGGTCGCCGGTGTCGACCTCAAGCGTTACAAGCTGCTCAGTACCGACAATGGCGTATCGCGCCAGACCCTGGACCAGCAGCAAGCGTTGTTCAATCAGTTGCAAGCCACCGTGCTGGGCAATCAGGCCGCGATTGCCGCCGCTCAGGTGCAGTTGTCCTACACCCAGATTCTTTCACCGGTGACCGGCAGGGTCGGTATCCGCAATGTCGATGAGGGCAACTTCCTGCGCGTGGCCGATACCCAGGGACTGTTCAGCGTCACCCAGATCGACCCGATCGGGGTCGAGTTCTCCTTGCCGCAACACATGTTGCCGACCTTGCAGGGGCTGCTCAAAGCGCAGCCCCCGGCGGTGGTCCAGGCCTACCTGGAAGGCGATGGCGACAGCAGCGGCACGTTGCTGGCCGAGGGGCATCTGACCCTGATCGACAATCAGGTGGCCGCCAACACCGGGACCATCCGGGTCAAGGCCGAGTTCGCCAACCCCGACGCCCGCCTCTGGCCTGGTCAACTGGTGACCCTGAAGCTGCAGACCGCACTGGAGCAGAACGCCCTGGTGGTACCTCCCCAGGTGGTGCAGCGCGGCATTGACGGTCACTACGTGTACCGGCTGGCCGGCAACAAAGTCGAAAGCGTGCCGGTCAAGGTGCTGTATCAGGACAGCGCCCTGAACATCATCGCCGGGGTCAGCCGAGACGATAAACTGGTCTCCGACGGCCAGTCCCGGCTCAAGCCCGGGGCCACTGTCGAAGTGGCCGCTGAAACGGCCGCACCTGAAGACGTGGCCGCCGGCCAGGTGCAACCATGAACGCCCGCGGTTCGCTATCGCGCTGGTGTATCGACCGCCCGATCGCCACGCTGCTGCTGACATTCGCGCTGGTGCTGCTCGGGGTCATCGCTTTTCCCCGCCTGCCGGTCGCGCCCTTGCCCGAGGCCGATTTTCCGACGATCCAGGTCACCGCCCAGTTGCCCGGCGCCAGCCCCGAGACCATGGCCTCGTCGGTGGCTACGCCACTGGAGGTGCAGTTCAGTGCCATCCCCGGCATGCCCCAGATGACCTCCAGCAGCGCCCTCGGTTCGACCAACCTGATCCTGCAGTTCAGCCTGGAAAAAAGCATCGACACCGCCGCCCAGGAAGTCCAGGCAGCGATCAACACTGCCACCGCGCGCCTGCCCCAGGACATGCCCAGCCCGCCGACCTGGCGCAAGGTCAACCCGGCGGACAGCCCGGTGCTGATCCTCACCGTCAGCTCGGCGCAGATGCCGGCCAACGAACTGAGCGACTACGCCGAAACCCTGCTGGCCAGGCAACTGAGCCAGATCGAAGGCGTCGGCCTGATCAACATCACCGGCCAGTTGCGCCCGGCCATCCGTGTTCAGGCCCAGCCGGAAAAACTTGCAGCCCTGGGACTGACCCTCGCCGACCTGCGCCAGGCCATTCAGCAAACCAGCCTGAATCTGGCCAAAGGTGCGCTGTATGGCGAAAGCAGCGTCTCGACCCTGGCCACCAACGACCAGCTGTTCCACCCCGAGGAATACGCCCAGCTGATCGTCTCCTACCGCGACGGCGCACCGGTGCACCTGAAGGATGTCGCCAAGGTCATCAACGGCGCCGAAAATGCCTACGTCAAAGCCTGGTCCGGCGAGCAGCAGGGCCTGAACCTGGTGGTGTTCCGCCAACCGGGCGCGAACATCGTCGAGACTGTCGACGGGGTCATGGAGGCCTTGCCCCGGCTCGAACAGATGCTGCCGGCGTCGGTCGAGGTCTCGGTGCTCAACGACCGCACGCAGACCATCCGCGCCTCCCTGCACGAAGTGGAAATCACCCTGATGATCGCGGTGATTCTGGTGATCGGGGTGATGGCGCTGTTCCTGCGGCAATGGTCGGCGACCTTGATCGTATCCAGCGTGCTCGGCGTGTCGCTGATCGCCAGCTTTGCCCTGATGTACCTGTTCGGCTTCAGCCTGAACAACCTGACCCTGGTGGCCATCGTCATCGCCGTGGGCTTTGTGGTCGATGATGCCATCGTAGTGGTGGAGAACATCCACCGTCACCTGGAAGACGGCGACAACAAGCGCGAGGCGGCGATCAAGGGCGCCGGAGAGATCGGTTTTACCGTGGTCTCGATCAGTTTTTCGCTGGTGGCGGCGTTTATTCCGTTGCTGTTCATGGGCGGTGTGGTTGGGCGCTTATTCAAGGAATTCGCCCTCACCGCAACCTCGACCATCCTCATATCGGTGGTGGTGTCGCTGACCCTGGCACCGACTTTATGCGCCCTGTTCATGGAGCGTCCCGAACACAAAGACCAACACAAGGTCACCTTCGGCGAGCGCTTGCTGGCCTGGTACGAGCGCGTGCTGGTCAAGGCCCTGGCGCATCAGCGGCTGATGATGGGAATCTTCGGCGTCACCCTGGCGCTGGCGGTGGTCGGCTATGTTGCCATTCCCAAAGGCTTCTTCCCGGTGCAGGACACCGGCTTCATCCTCGGCACCTCGGAAGGCGCTGCGGATATCTCCTACCCGGACATGATCAAGAAGCACCAAGCGCTGGCCAAGGTCATCGAAGCCGACCCGGCGGTGCGGGCGTTCTCCCATGCGGTCGGGGTCACCGGCAGCAACCAGACCATCGCCAACGGTCGCTTCTGGATTGCCCTCAAGGACCGCGGTGATCGCGACGTGTCGGCCAGCGAGTTCATCGATCGCCTGCGCCCGAAACTGGCCAAGGTACCCGGCGTGGTCCTCTACCTGCGCGCCGGCCAGGACATCAACCTCAGCTCCGGCCCTACCCGCAGCCAGTACCAATACGTGCTCAAAAGCAACGACGGCGCGGCGCTGAACCTGTGGACCCAGCGCCTGACCGAACGCCTGAAGGGCAATCCGGCCTTTCGCGACTTGTCCAACGACCTGCAACTGGGCGCCAGCGTCACCCGCATCGATATCGACCGCCGCGCCGCGGCACGCTTCGGCCTGACCACCACCGACATCGACCAGGCGCTCTATGACGCCTTCGGCCAGCGCCAGATCAGCGAGTTCCAGACCGAAACCAACCAGTACAAGGTGATCCTCGAACTCGACGCCCGCCAGCGCGGCAAGGCCGAAAGCCTGAACTACTTCTACCTGCGCTCACCGCTGACCGGCGAGATGGTGCCGCTGTCGGTGCTGGCCAAGGTCGCGCCGCCGAGCACCGGGCCGTTGTCGATCAGCCATGACGGCTTGTTCCCGGCAGCCAACCTGTCGTTCAACCTGGCCTCCGGTGTAGCGTTGGGTGATGCGGTACAGATCCTCGAGCGCACCCAACGCGAGCTGGGTATGCCCGACTCGATCATCGGCAATTTCCAGGGTGCGGCGCAGGCTTTCCAGAGTTCGCTGTCGAGCCAGCCGTGGCTGATCCTCGCCGCGCTGGTGGCGGTGTACATCATCCTCGGCGTGCTTTACGAGAGCTTCGTCCATCCGCTGACCATCATCTCCACCCTGCCCTCCGCCGGGCTTGGCGCGTTGGCGCTGCTGTGGCTGTCGGGCCAGGACTTCAGCATCATGGGCCTGATCGGCATCGTGCTGCTGATCGGTATCGTCAAGAAGAACGGCATCCTGCTCATCGACTTTGCCCTGGATGCCCAGCGCAACCTGGGCCTGAGCCCCGAGCAAGCGATCCACCAGGCCTGCCTGACGCGCTTTCGGCCGATCATGATGACCACCCTCGCCGCCCTGCTCGGTGCCGTGCCGTTGATGTTCGGCATGGGCGCTGGCGCCGAATTGCGCCAGCCGCTGGGGATTGCCGTGGTCGGCGGGTTGCTGGTCAGCCAGGCGCTGACACTGTTCACCACGCCAATCATATACTTGGCCCTGGAACGCTTGTTCCATCGGCGTCAGGCGTCGCAAAGCGCGACGCAGCCCAATGCCAGTTGAGAACCGAACATGCGTGTGCTGATTATCGAAGATGAAGAAAAGACCGCCGACTACCTGCACCGCGGCCTGACCGAGCAAGGTTTCACCGTGGACCTGGCCCGCGACGGCATCGACGGCCTGCACCTGGCCCTGGAAGGCGACTACGCGGTGATCGTCCTCGACGTCATGCTCCCCGGCCTGGACGGTTACGGCGTGCTGCGCGCCCTGCGCGCGCGCAAGCAGACACCGGTGATCATGCTCACCGCCCGCGAGCGGGTCGAAGACCGCATTCATGGCCTGCGCGAGGGCGCCGACGATTATCTCGGCAAGCCGTTCTCCTTCCTCGAACTGGTCGCTCGCCTGCAGGCCCTGACCCGCCGTAGCGGCAGCCACGAACCGGTGCAGATCCAGGTCGCCGACCTCTGGGTCGACCTGATCAGCCGCAAGGCCAGCCGCGCCGGGCAACGCCTGGACCTGACCGCCAAGGAGTTCTCGCTGCTCAGCGTGCTGGCCCGGCGCCAGGGCGAAATCCTCTCCAAGACCGCCATCGCCGAGCTGGTCTGGGACATCAACTTCGACAGCGATGCCAACGTCGTCGAAGTGGCGATCAAGCGCCTGCGCGCCAAGCTCGACGGCCCCTTTGAAACCAAGCTGCTGCATACCATTCGAGGCATGGGCTATGTTCTGGAAAACCGTGCCGGCTAACTCCATCGCCCTGCGCCTGAGCGCACTGTTCACCCTGGTCGCACTGGGTGTGTTCCTGTTGATCGGCAGCGCCTTGTACAGGCAGGTGGACCGCAGCCTGGACCTGCTGCCCGTGGCAGAACTGGAAGCGCGCTTCAGTGTGCTGGAGTCGTCGCTGACCCGCTACGACACCACCGAGCACTGGGCGAAGATCAGCAACAAGCTCAACCTGCTCGGCGAAGAAGATCGCCGTATCCGCTTCTGGGTGGTCAGTGGCAACAGCACGTTCGAGTACGGCCATCCCGATGCCGGCATCCGCGCTTTCGCCCAAGGGGCACTGGGTATGCGCGACCTGCGCCTGGCCGATAGCCCCTACCCGTACAAAGTACTGGTCAGTGAATTGCCGGCCATGGGCGCGCGCCCGCCGCTGCGTTTTCTGATCGCCATCAACACCGAAACCTTCTGGCAGACGCAACACACCTTGCTGGTGGCGATTATCAGCCTGTCGGTGTTCGGCGTTTTCCTCGCCTCATTGCTCGGTTACTGGGTGGCGCGGGTCGGGCTCAAGCCGCTGGGCACGCTCTCGGCGGAAGCACAAAAACTTGCGCCGCCTCGCTTGAGCGGTCGTCTGCAGCTATCCGACCTGCCACCGGAAGTGGCGCAATTCGCCAGCGCCTTCAACTCCACCCTGGAGCGGGTCGACCAGGCCTATACCCGCCTTGAAGCCTTCAATGCCGATGTTGCCCATGAACTGCGCTCACCGCTGACCAACCTGATCGGCCAGACCCAGGTGGCCCTGACACGGGGGCGCAGTGCCGAGCATTACTTCGAGGTGCTGCAATCGAACCTGGAAGAACTCGAACGCCTGCGCACCATCATCAACGACATGCTGTTCCTCGCCAGCGCCGACCAGGGCAGCAAGGCCACGGCCCTGACCTGCAGCTCGCTGGCCGAAGAAGTGGCGGCGACCCTCGATTACCTGGACTACATCCTCGAGGACGCTCAGGTGCGCGTCGAGGTCAGTGGCGACGCCCAGGCGCACATTGAAAAGGCCCAGTTGCGCCGGGCCCTGATCAACCTGCTGAATAACGCCGTGCAACACACCGCCGCCCAGCAGGTCATCCAGGTGCGTATCGAACAGATCAATGGGCAGATCAGCATCGCGGTGAGCAACCCGGGGCCGGCGATTGCCGAGGAACATCTGCCGATGCTGTTCGAGCGCTTCTACCGGGTCGATGCCGCGCGCACCAGCGGCGCTGGCAACCATGGATTGGGGCTGGCGATCGTCAGGGCGATTGCCCTGATGCATGGTGGCAGCGTGTTCGTGCGCAGCCAGGCGGGGGCCAATACCTTCGGGATTTTGTTACCGGCCTGAAGCCCATCGCGGGGCAAGCCCGCTCCCACAGTGGTGGGCCGGTGGGAGCGGGCTTGCCCCGCGACGAACCTCGACTATTACCCTTGACGCAATAGTACTTCTCGAAAAAGTAACTGTTTCTTGCTGGTGTTTCCGACTAATTTAGTCGGACCTACTTAACACTTGCACCGCAAGAAGGCTGTTTCAAAATGTCCAACAGTATGGGTGTTGCCAGCGTATTCGTCCTGTCTTCCCTGTTATTGTCTCCTCTGACCATGGCCGAGGAATCCCAGGCGTTCATCGCTCGCAATGCCGAGCTGGCTGTCGTCCACGAACAAGCTCGCGAGGCCTTCGCCGCCCAGTCCGAGCAAGGCTCAAAGCCCGCAGAGCAGACCGCTTCCAAGGTTTCTTCGAGTGACGCAGCCGAGAGCTGATCAGCACGCCGTATCTCCCTTCGACTCCTTGGGTAATCGCACAGGTGACTTGAGCGCCTGTGCGGTTGTCTTTCAAAGCCGCTGATGATCAGCGGCTTTTTTTTCGTGTGTCGAAAAGTGCCAGTCAGCTGGCTCGTTTGCTCATAAAAAGATCAATTTTCGCACCACAGCAATTGCCTTACTTTCACCTCAAGGAGTCCACCCCGGTGAACACTGCTTTACGCTTCAGCCCCCTGTTCGTTGCACTGGCTGCAACGATCCCCTTCAACGCCCAGGCCAACGAGGAACAGGCCGAAGGCTTTATCGAAGGGTCCAGCCTCAACGTGCATGCGCGCAACTACTACCTCAACCGCAATCAGCTGAATCGCGGCGAGCATGACAATCGGGAGTGGGGACAGGGTTTTCTCGGTAAGTTCGAATCGGGCTACACCCCGGGCACCGTCGGTTTCGGCCTGGATGTACATGGCATGCTCGGCCTGAAACTCGATGGCGGCGCCGGCACCTCCGGTACCAGCATCCTGCCAATCAATACCCAGGGCGACGGCGAACCGGGCAAGGCCCACGACTCGTTCTCGACCGCCGGTGCGGCAGTCAAACTCAAGGCCTTCGACACCGAACTCAAGGCCGGTGACCTGTTTCTGACCAACCCGGTGATTGCCGGTGGTGAGTCGCGCATGCTGCCGCAGACCTTCCGCGGCGTCAGCCTGACCAACAACAGCTTCGCAGGCCTGATGCTCGAAGCCGGCCAGGCCAGCTTCACCAAGCCCTACAACCAGAGCGGCCACCGTCGTATCGACACCTACTACGGCGCCTTGCCGGATGATCGCCAGAGCCGTCACCTGAACTGGGCCGGCATGGCCTGGAGCGGCGTACCGAACCTGACCTCGAGCCTGTATGCCTCCGAGCTCAAGGACATCTGGAACCAGTACTACTTCGACCTCGACTACACCTACAAGGTCAACGACCTGGTCAGCCTCAACCCGGGCCTGCACTACTACCACACTCAGGACACCGGCCAAGCGCTGCTCGGCAACATCGACAACAACACCTACAGCCTGCACTTCAGCGTGAATGTCGGCTACAACAGCCTCACCGCGGTGTACCAGCGGGTCAATGGCAACACCCCGTTCGACTACATCAACCAGGGCGACAGCATCTACCTGGACAACTCGCAGATCTATTCGGACTTCAATGGCCCCAACGAGCGCTCGTGGAAGCTCAAATATGCCTACGACTTCACCGGCCAGGGCATTCCCGGCCTGACCTCGATCGTCTCCTACTCGCGCGGTGAACTGGACCTGACCAAGGTCGATCCCAACAGCGTCGGTTATGGCGAATACTGGTACAACCCCGAAGGCGAAAACGCCCGTCACTGGGAGCGCGACATCGACCTGCAGTACGTGTTCCAGCAAGGCAGCCTCAAGGACCTCTCGGTCCTGCTGCGCTGGGCCAGCCACCGTGGCAGCCAGGGCTACCCGCAGACCGGCAGCGATGCCGACGAGTACCGGGTAATCGTCGACTACCCGCTGAACATCTTCTGACCCTGCGCGAACAAGAGCTGGCGCTCTAGCCAGCTCTTTCCGTCGGCTCGCTAGCAAAGTTCTTGTTCGACAATCCTGTGGCCCCTAGAATACCGCGCCGTCGCGTAACCTCGCCGCGACTCTTCTGACGGTCTTCGGCTACAGCGACCATGACTTTGCCCTCCCGATCCCAGCGATCCGCCCTGTACAAGTCTCATCCGGAGCTGATCCTGAACCTGGGCAGTTGCCTTGCGGTGCTCGCTATCGTGGCCATCGTCAGCTACCTGGTGCTGCGCGAACGCATTAACGTCGAGCAGAGCGCCAGCCGTGCGGCGAGCAATATCGTCCAGCTGATCGAAAGCGATATCCAGCGCAATGTAGAACTCTACGACCTGTCCCTGCGCGGCTTGATCTGGGCCGTACAACAGCCTGATCTGAAATCCCTGTCACCGACCCTGCGGCAAAAGATCCTGTTCAACCAGGCCTTCGCCATGCCGGTACGCGGCGACATGCTCTGGCTTGATGCCCAGGGCAATGTACTGGCCGACTCCACCAGTGTTCCCCCGCGCCAGGCCAACTTCGCCGACAGCAAAGTGTTCCAGGCCCATCGCCAGAATGCCGACCTGGGCATGGTCATCAGCCCACCGTTCAAAGCGCGCCTGGGCGACCTGGACTGGTGCATCAGTTTCAGCCGGCGCATTTCCGCTGCCAACGGCGAGTTTGCCGGGGTCGCCGCCGGCGCCCTGCGCCTTTCGTACTTCACCGATCTGTTCAAGCGCCTGGATATCGGCAGTGACAGCAGCATCAACCTGATGAACACCGACGGCGTTTTGCTCGCCCGGCAATCGAACATCGCCGAAGATGCGCTGATCGGCGCCAACTTCGCCGACCGCCCCAACTTCAAACGCCTGATGGCCGATGGCAACGGTAGTTTCGCCGGCTACTCCGGGCGTACCGGCAAAGCCAGGCTGTACACCTTCGCGCGGGTCGCCGACCTGCCGCTGATCGTCGTCGTGGCGCGCTCAAGCGATGAAGTGTTCGAATCCTGGCGGCGCACGGCCTTGCTGGTCAGCTGCGCCACTGGCGTACTGTGCATCGGTATCCTCTGGCTGACGCTGCTGCTGGGCCGTGAACTACGCCGTCGGCAGTGTGCCGAACAGGATCTGGCCGAGCTTGCCGCCACCGACAGCCTCACCGGCCTTGCCAACCGCCGCCAGCTCGATCAGGTGCTGCGCCGCGAATGGTCACGGGCCCAGCGCAACCACCGCCCGTTGGCGGTATTGATGGTCGATGTCGATCACTTCAAGGCGTTCAACGAACGTCATGGTCACCAGGGCGGCGACGAAGCCTTGCGCAAGGTCGCCGCCGCCATTGCCCGCAGCATTCGCCGCCCGGCCGACTTGGCAGCACGCTACGGTGGCGAGGAGTTTCTGGTGGTCTTGCCCGAGACCGAACGCCATGGCGCGCAGGTGCTGGCTGAACGCATTCGCCGCAGCGTCGAGGCACTACCGCCGTTCGGCGACGACACCCAGCCGGTCACGGTCAGTATCGGCATCGGCTGTTACACGCCAGACGCCGAGCACGATCTGCCAGCTTTGCTGGGCAGTGCCGACGACGCGCTCTACAGCGCCAAGCGCAACGGGCGCAACCGGGTGGAAACCGCGATCTAGGGTGTGAACAACGCCCCGTGTTCGATTGGCCTTCATGCCGATTGCCTGTATGGTCAAAGTTTCCCGTTCAGAACCACATTGCATGAATCCCGAGACACTTGAACTGCTGGTCACCCGTGAAATGCCGTTCGGCAAATACCAGGGCCGGCTGATCGCCGACCTGCCGGGTCATTACCTGGCCTGGTTCGCCCGCCAGGGCTTTCCCAAAGGTGAGCTGGGTGGCTTGCTGGCCTTGATGCACGAGATCGACCACAACGGCCTGGGCGAGCTGCTGGTGCCCCTGCGCAAGAAGCATCCCAGGCACCGGTAGATCTCGGTGGGAGCGGGCTTGCCCCGCGACAGCGGACTGTCAGCCACATCGAATCGCGGGGCAAGCCCGCTCCCACCAGACAGCTATCCTCCCCTGATCAGGCTTTGACCGGCTGCACCGCCAGTTCCACCACTTCGCTGCGCTTGAGCACGGCATAGACCAGTGCCGTCAGCAGGCTGCCCGCAAGGATCGCCAGCAGGTACAGCAACGCGTGGTTGATGGCGTTGGGAATCAGCATGACGAACAGCCCGCCATGCGGCGCCATCAGCTTGCAGCCGAAGTACATCGACAGGGCGCCGGTCAACGCACCACCGGCGATACTCGCCGGAATCACCCGCAGCGGATCCTTGGCCGCAAACGGGATCGCCCCCTCCGAGATGAAGCACAAGCCCAGCACAAAGGCCGCCTTGCCGGCTTCGCGCTCGCTTTGGGCAAACTTGCGCCGGGCAATGAAACTGGCGATGCCCAGACCGATCGGCGGCACCATGCCGGCGGCCATGGTCGCGGCCATCGGGGCATAGCTCTGCGACGCCAGCAGGCCCACCGAGAAGGCATAGGCAGCCTTGTTGATCGGGCCACCGAGGTCCACGCACATCATCCCGCCAAGCAGCACACCGAGGAGGATCGCGTTGGTGGTGCCCATGCTGTCGAGAAAATGCGTCAGCCCTTCGAGCATTCCGGCCACCGGTTTGCCGACCACATAAATCATCACCAGGCCGGTGAACAGGCTGGCCAGCAACGGAATGATCAGGATCGGTTTGAGCGCCTCCAGGCTGCTGGGCAAACGCACCCAGCGGCTGATCGCCTTGGCGCTGTAACCGGCAAGAAAACCGGCGACGATGCCACCGATAAACCCGGCACCCAGGGTACTGGCCAGCAAGCCACCGATCATCCCCGGCGCCAGCCCGGGACGGTCGGCAATCGAGTAGGCGATGTAACCGGCGAGCAACGGCACCATCAGTTTGAACGCCGCTTCGCCACCGATCTGCATCAGCGCGGCCGGCAAGGTGCCGGGCTCCTTGAAGGCCTCAATCCCGAACACGAAGGACAAGGCGATCAGCAAACCACCCGCCACTACCATCGGCAGCATGAACGAGACTCCGGTGAGCAGGTGCTTGTACACCCCGGTTTTCTCGCTGCGGGTCGTACTGGTATTGGCGCTTTGCGCAGTTGATTCCTCGCGGCCTTCGGCCAGGGCTTTATTCAAGGTGGCCTGGGCCTGTTTCAACGCCACGCCGGTACCGCAACGATAGATGCGTTTACCGGCAAAGCGCTCGGTAGGCACCTCGATATCGGCGGCCAGCAGCACCACATCGGCCTCGGCAATCGCGGCAGGCGTCAGTGGATTGCGCGCACCGACCGAGCCCTGGGTCTCGACAGTGAGTTGATGGCCCAGTTGCTGCGCCGCCTGCTGCAACGCCTCGGCGGCCATAAAGGTATGTGCGACGCCGGTCGGACAGGCCGTGATGGCGACGATCCTGGCGCTGCGCTCGACAGGGGTCGATGGCGTTTCTGCGACCGGCTGATAAACCTCAGCCTGCTCCGCCGCCTGACAGAGAAAGTGCTGGGTATCGCTCAGGGCCTGGGCCGGCGTGCTCTGGAACAGGCGCTTACCGGCAAAACGCTGCAAGTCCAGCGGGCCGCTGCTGACCACCAGCACCCAGTCGGCGGCAGCGATCACCGCCGCCGACAATTGCCCCTGGGGTTGCCGGGGATCATGCACCTCAACACTGGTGCTCCAGCCCAGACGTTGCGCGGCAGCTTCCAGCAGACGCGCACTGAGCACACTGGAAACCTGGCCGTTGGGGCAGGCGGTGACGATGGCAATGTTCATCTGCAACCCTCTTGTTGTTCTTCGCCCAGGCGCACGTCGTGCTGCAGTTGCGCCAGCTGCGTCCGGTCGTTGATGCCAAAACCGATCTGGGTCACCGCCTGGGCGGCAATCGCCGTGGCCAGGCGCAAGGTCTGCTCCGCTGAATCGGCGCTGAGCAGGCCGTGGACCATACCTGCCAGCAACGAGTCACCGGCACCCACCGTGCTGGCCACCTTGACCACAGGTGGCACAGCCGTGAGCACGCAGCTTTGCTGGAACCAATTGACCCCATGCTCGCCCTGGGACACCACTACATGCTCGACACCTTGGGCGATCAGTTGGCGGGCGGCCAGTTGTTGTTCGGCAAAACTGTGCACGCTGCTACCGAGCACTTCGCCCAGCTCGTCGGTGTTGGGTTTGACCAGCCAGGGCGCACTTTGCAGCCCGGCGCGCAGGGCTTCGCCGCTGCTGTCCAGAGCGACCTTCAGGCCCATGGCCTTGAGCTGTTCCAGCAGTTGCCGCAACCATTGCGGGCTTAGGCCACGCGGCAGACTGCCCGCTACCACCACCGCGTCATGGCCGGGCGCGATATGCGTCAGTTTGGCTAGCAGTTGTTCACAGGCCTGTTCGCTCACCTCCGGGCCCGGCCCGTTGATGTCGGTCACGCGGCCATCGGCTTCCACCAGCTTGATATTGCAGCGGGTCTCGCCCGGTACGCGAACAAAGCAGTCGGCAAAGCCACGCCGGGCGATCAGATCCTCGAAAGGCTGCAGATTGTCGGCGCCGAGAAAGCCACCGACGGTGACGTTATGGCCAAGGTCCGCCAGCACTTGCGCAACATTCAGGCCCTTGCCCGCCGCATGGCTGTGCTGGGCCTGGCTGCGGTTGACCTGGCCGCTGCGCAGGGCATCGAGGCTGACGGTCAGGTCCAGCGCCGGGTTGAGGGTCAGGGTGAGTATCTTGGCCATTCAATCGTTCTCCACCAGCGCCCGTACGGCGCTGGCACTGCCCTGCAGCAGGGCTTGCTGAGCAAGTTGCCGGGCGTGTTCATAATTCAGTTCGCGGACCAGGGCCTTGACCTCGGCAATGCTGCGCGCAGCAACGCTCAGCTCATCGACGCCCAGCCCCAGCAGCACGGCGACCGCCTGCGGGTCAGCCGCCAGCTCGCCACACACACCCACCCACTTGCCATGGGCATGGGCGGCACGCACGGTCATGTCGATCAGTTGCAGCACCGCCGGGTGCAGGCCGTCGGCCTGGGCCGACAGGCTCGGATGGCCACGGTCGATGGCCAGGGTGTATTGGGTCAGGTCGTTGGTGCCGATGCTGAAGAAATCCACTTCACGGGCCAGCACCGGGGCAAGCAAGGCCGCCGAAGGCACCTCGATCATGATCCCCAACTGCAGGTCGCTGACGCTGATTTCTTCGCGCAGGCGTTCGACCATCGCCCGGGCCTGTTGCCATTCTTCAAGCTGGCCGACCATGGGGAACATGATCCGTAGCGGACGATCACCCGCCGCACGCAGCAAGGCGCGCAACTGAGTCTCCATCACCTGCGGACGCTGCAGGGTCAGGCGAATGCCGCGCACGCCGAGGAAGGGGTTTTCTTCCTTGGCGATCGGCCAGTAAGGCAGCGGCTTGTCACCGCCCACATCCAGAGTACGCACCACCAGTGGCCGACCGTCGAGACCGTCGAGGACACGACGGTACTCGGCCTCTTGCAGCGCTTCGTCGGGGGCCTGCTGGTGGGCCATGAAAATCAGTTCGGTACGTAGCAGGCCGACGCCTTCGGCGCCATGATCGACCACCGCCTCGATGCCCTTGCTGTCACCAATGTTGGCGAACACTTCGATGGCGTGCCCGTCACGGGTCAGCGCCGGTTCCAGGCGATGGGCACGGGCCAGTTGCAGGCGTTGCTCGCGGCGATCGCGTTCGGCCAGAGCGCGCTGCAGTTCATCGGCAGGCGGCGCGACGTGCAGGCGACCACGCTGACCATCGAGCAACAGCGCGGTACCTGAAGCGATCAGCAATATCGCATCGCCCGCGCCGACCACTGCCGGAATACCCAGGGCGCGGGCGACGATGGCACTGTGCGCCGTCGCGCCGCCACGGGCGGTGAGAATCCCGGCGACACGTGCCGGGTCCAGGCGCGCCACATCCGACGGGCCGACCTCCTCCATCACCAGCACATAGGGTTGCTCCGGCGCCGGGATGTCCGCCTCGCCACACAGCTGGGCCAGCACCCGCCGGCCGATGTCGCGCAAGTCGGCAGCACGCTCGGCGAGCAAGGCATCGTGCAACGCCTCCTGCTGGCGCGCCGCGTTGTCGATCACCGCCATCCACGCCGCCGGGGCACTTTCGCCCTGGCGCAGACGCTGATCGACTTCGTCACTCAGGTCGGGGTCGGCGAGCATTTCCTGATGGGTGATGAAAATTTCGCCAATGGCCTTGGCCTGGCTGCGCTGGATCAGCGCGCCGATTTCGGCATTGACCGCCGCCAGCGCCTGCTGCAGACGCTGGCGCTCGATAGGCAGCGACTCACCGCGCAGCGGATAATCGAACTCACGCAGCACCTGAATATGCGCCGGGCCACTGGCGATCCCCGGCGCGGCCGCCACACCGAGGATCACCGCACCCGGCGATGGCGCCTGAAGCTCAGGCTCCGGGAGCATTTCGGGCGCGGCTTCGGCCACCACGGCCAGTGCCTCGACGTCCTCGCCCAGCCCCGCTTCAATCGCCGCCAGCAGGGCCGGCAGCGCATCGGCGGCCACGTTAGGTTCAGCGATGATTTCCAGCACCTGACCGCGCCGGGCACCGAGGCTCAGCAGCTTGCTCAGGCTCTTGGCGGAAACGGCGGCCTGACCGCTGTCGACCACACGCACACGAATTTCACCGTCAAACGCCTTGGCCAGTTGCGCCAGCTCCTTGGCCGGCCGCGCATGCAAGCCATGGGCATTGGCCAGGCCGATGCGCGCGCTGGGCCAATCCGCCGGCACTTCACCGCCCAGCACTTCGAGCACCACGCGGCTATTGGTGGCGCGGCACAGTTCCTGGCCGCGACCTTCGATCAGCAGCGTGCACAAGCGCTCAAGCAACGCCTGATGGGCTTCGCCCAGGCTAGCGAGGCAGAACACACCCTGCAGGGGCTGGTCGCGATAACGCAGCGGTTGCTGTGGGGTGACAAAGGCCAGCCCGGGCTGACGCACGGCCTGCTGGCTGTGCAGCCACCACAGGCCTTCGCCCAGCGGCAGCGGCTCGACCTGCTGCAGCACCCCGGCAAAACCAGCGCTGACACAGTCGGCGCGGTGCAACAGACGCGCCGCGCGCCAGACCAACTCGTCGAAATCTTCAGCCGCCACGCCCAGGCCGATCATCTGCGCATCCAGCGCCAGCTCCTGCGGAGCGCCTTGCAGCAACTTGAGCAGCGCCTCGGCAGAACTGGCCCGACGCAACGCCTCGGCCAGGTCGGTTTCGCCCAAGGCGCGGGTCAGCAGTTGCAGCAAGCGCAGGTGTTCATCGGAGCGTGCGGCGATACCGATGGCCAGGTACACCTTATGGCCATCGCCCCAGTCCACACCCTCGGGGAACTGCAGCAGGCGCACGCCGGTGGTATATACCTGATCGCGGGTTTCCGGGGTGCCATGGGGAATCGCAATACCCTGGCCCAGAAAGGTCGAACCCTGTGCCTCGCGGGCCTGCAGGCCAACCAGGTAGCCGTCGGCAACCAGGCCATCGCTGACCAGGTGCTCGGCCATAAGCTGCAGCGCCGCCGACTTATCCACAGCCGACTGGCCCATGGATATCTGCTCTACAGTGAGCTCGAGCATGACCTTCTCCTTTGCAGCACCCGGCGGGTGCTGAGGTATTGTTGTGAATTTTTCAGCATAGGGCCAGTTGCTATCAGCCCTTGGCAGGCGGTGGTTCGGCAGAAAAATCGCCTGCTGAAACGTTTAACCTGGAATTGTGAGCACGTTACTCGATAATCTTCGATCAATGAAGCCCCATCTTGTCGGACAATTGCGACAATGGTCGTCTGCGCCCTGATCAAAGAATCGGCGACAATTCCCGGTCAGGCTGTGCAAGCAGCCCCGGTATAACAAGGAATTTGCGGTGAAACTCAGCGATATCGCCCAACTGGCCGGTGTGTCCGTAACGACTGCCAGCTATGTCATCAACGGCAAGGCCGAACAGCAACGCATCAGCAGCAGCACGGTGGAGCGTGTGCGTGCGGTGGTCGAAGCCCATGGCTTCACCCCCAACCCGCAGGCTGCCGGCTTGCGTAGCCGTCACACCAAGACCCTGGGGTTCATTCTCCCGGATCTGGAGAACCCCAGCTACGCACGTATTGCCAAGCAACTGGAACAAGGCGCCCGGGCCAAAGGTTACCAACTGCTGATTGCCAGCAGCGACGACCAGCCCGAAAGCGAGCGCCAGTTGCAGCAGCTATTCCGGGCCCGCCGCTGCGATGCGCTGTTTGTCGCCAGCTGCCTGCCGGCCGGTGACGACAGCTATCGCCAGCTGCAAGCCAAAGGCCTGCCGATCATCGCCATCGACCGTAGCCTGGACCCGGCGCATTTCTGCTCGGTGGTCAGCGACGACCGCAACGCCAGCCTGCAACTGACCCGCAGCCTGCTCGCCACCAAGCCGGCGCACATCGCCCTGATCGGTGCGCGGCCAGAGCTCAGCGTCAGCCAGGCGCGTGCCGGTGGTTTCGATGAAGCCCTGCAAGACTTCACCGGCAACGTCAGCCGCTACCAGGGCGAAGCCTTCAGCCGCGAATGCGGCCAGCGCTTGATGAACGAACTGATCGCCGAGCTGGGCGGTTTGCCGGATGCCCTGGTCACCACCTCCTACGTGCTGCTGCAAGGCGTGTTCGACGTCCTGCAGGCGCGCCCGGCCGATTCGCGCAGCCTGCAACTGGGCACCTTCGGTGATAACCAGCTGCTCGACTTTTTGCCGCTGCCGGTCAATGCCATGGCCCAGCAACACGGCGTGATGGCGGAAATCGCCCTGAAACTGGCCCTGGCTGCAGTTGAAGAAAAGCACTACGAACCTGGCGTACACGCCGTAGGTCGAACCTTCAAACAGCGAATCATCAAGGCCTGACCATGCGCCTGATCGACACCCACACCCATCTGGATTTTCCGGATTTCGACCCTGACCGTACGGCCCTGCTGGCCAACGCCAGGGCCGCGGGTGTCGAGCGCATGGTGGTACTCGGTGTATACCGGGACAACTGGCAGCGGTTGTGGGACCTGGTGCGCAGCGACCCGCACCTGTACGCCGCCTTCGGCCTGCACCCGGTCTACCTCGACCAGCACCGCCCGGAGCACTTGCGTGAACTGGGCGACTGGCTGACCCGCCTGCATGGCGATCGCCAGCTGTGCGCCGTCGGCGAATTCGGCCTCGACTACTACCTGCCGGAACTGGATCGCGAGCGCCAGCAACACTGGTTCGAAGCCCAACTGCAACTGGCCGTCGACTTCAATCTGCCCGCCCTGCTGCATGTGCGCCGCAGTCATGCCGCGGTAATTGCCACGCTCAAGCGTTACAAGCTTCCGCGCGGCGGCATCATTCACGCATTCGCGGGCAGCTTTGAAGAAGCCCGCGAATATCACAAGCTCGGGTTCAAACTGGGTTTGGGCGGTGCCGCCACCTGGCCGCAAGCCCTGCGCTTGCACAAGGTGCTGCCGCAGTTGCCGCTGGAAAGCCTGGTGCTGGAAACCGATGCGCCGGATATGGCGCCGGTGATGTATGCCGGGCAGCGCAACAGCCCTGAGCATTTGCCGCAGATTGCTACCGCGCTGGCAGCGGTGATCGGGATTGAGGTGGAGCGCTTGGCTGAGGTGAGTACGCGCAATGCGTGCGAGTTGTTTGGCTGGCCAAGTAAAGGCTGACGACAAACTTACAAGCCAGCCTTGGCCTTGCGGGCCGGTGGTCGCGCACCGCGTTTCTTGATGAGCGCACGATCCTCTGCGGGAATGATCGGCATATTGATGAGTGAGCCAAGGGTCATCCTCATACCGAAGATGCGCAGAATGCCGTTAAGCGTATTGATGGTCGGATTGCCCTTGTCAGTTTCCAGCTGGTAAAGCGCTTTCGTCGACATTTTGCACATGGCAGCAAAGGTTGCCTGATCAAGGCCGGTCACCTCGACACGCAAGCGGCGAATAGTTGTGCCGAGGGTCTCCTGGCCAGCCACATTTTTCAGCTTGATGTCTTCAATGAGCTTTTGGCGCTCTTCAATCGAGATCAACTTCATTGCAGGCCCCACTCCGCCAAACGGGCATCCAGATTATTCACGGGAATGGATTGTGCCTTGCGTACGCCTTCAGGCACCCGCTGCTCATTTTGAACGGTAAGTACCAACGCGTCGTGCCATTGGCCTTCCACGAAGGCCTGCAGAGTGAGTTGCTCAGCCATCACGCCCTCGTAAATCGGAACTTTAATGCTGCAAAATATAGCTCTGCCCACACTAATCGGCAATAAAGTTCTTGTTAAAAGCATTTAATGCAAAAAATCGGCACTATAGTGCCGATTTTATTAGCGGTAGCCGGGTTCACACCGGCGGTAATCATCGGAATTCGGCAGCTTGCCTCCTTGGCAGCGCATGCTTCATTTCAACAACCGAGCGCATCAGAACCAGCCGGTGTCTTCCTCCAGCTCTGTGCGGCACTGCTTGAGCTGCGCACCATAGACCTTCGACTGCTGCTCGACCTTGCGCGCCACCTGCATCAGCCACGGCTTGCTGCGATAGGTCCCACGACTGAAACCACCGCGCCCCTCGTGGTAAGCCAGGTACTGGTTGTAGGTGTCCCACTTGGAGATTCCCAGCTGGCGTTGAGTACCGTCGGTGTACCAACCGATGAACATCATCGCGTCATCAAAGTTGTCCCGCGAGCCGCCATTGCCGGTGCCGTCCTTGTACTCACCCCAGACCGGGTCCTGGGCCTGTGCATAACCATAGGCCGAGCTCACGCGCCCCCAGGGAATTACCCACAACAGGTAATCACGGGGTGGCAGCGCATCGTGAACGAAACTGCTTTCCTGCTTCATGATCGCCATCGCCACGTGTTGCGGCGTGCCGTACTTTTCCTGCATCTCCAGCGAATCTTCGTACCAGTCAGGGTATTCGCGGAAGATATTGCAGAGATTGTTCTGATCCCTGGGTGGCGCGGTGGCGCAGCCAGTCAAGATCACACACATCAGCATCAGTGCCCAAACCAGCCCTTGTTTCATCCATCGCCCCAGCAAAAAAATGAGGGCATTGGTTGCCCTTCGTATAAAACGCAGAACTCTATGATGGCCTGCGCCTTGGCAGGGTCACCTGCCCCGCCCGGTTGATTTGTAACGCGAGCCCGGCTGCAGTTTGCTCGAATTTCAAGCAAAGAGACTGCATCAAAGCAACGAATCTTCAGAATTTCCCGATTCCCTGTAGTCCATTTCCGAATCATACTTCTGCCGCTTTCAAGCCATTGCAGTGGTCCCGCGAGGGGCCTAGTCTCGACCGGTCGTTGCCAATTTCAACGACCGGTTTTGACAGGCCGATATCATCGCGGAACATGTGCAAACCTTTATGGCAATTGTACGTGGGGCACCTTCGTGTGCGCCGAGTTCCCCGGTGTTCGGTCTGTCAACCCGCGTACAGTTGCCACCCATTTGTTTGACAGCAGATGCGTGGCGGCTCCGATCACTGGGAGGCTACCATGCTAAAAATCGTTCCTGATCCACCGCTTCACATTAACCAATCCCTCGAAGACATCCTCGTCCAGATCTCTGAATACCTGGTCTGTGCCATGACCGTGGCGCAACAGACCGTCCTCCTCCATTCCAGCTCCCCAGGTCAGATCCTGACCTTGTCCACCATGCATGAAATCGACAACGCCCGAAGTTTGGTTGAAGTGGCGTTGAGCAGGGTTCAGTCACAACACTGAGTTATCCACAAGTAAGCGCCAGTGTTGCTGCGGCAAGGCTGGCTGCTTAGGGCGTATGCATGCCGGGAGAAAATGGATGAACGAGGATTCGATTAAAGGCAGCAGTACCGGTTTGAAAACAATAGGCGTCGGGGTATTCGGAGAAGGCGCGAGCGGCACGGCCGCTGACCGCCTGTTCCGGGTTGAGCCTGGGCACAATGCGGACTTTGTTCTGGAGCAGGCGGCGCTGTTGATGAACTGTGTGAGCAAACTTACCCAGCATGTGTTGTTTGAGCAGGATGAAGCGATGATTTGTGCAGCGCATTACCTGAGCGGGATGGCCAAGGCGATGGTTGAGGATTTGGCGCATGGGATGATGGTGGGGAGCTCGGGGCACATCAAGAGTACAAGTTGATGCCTGGTTCATTTACCCCAAATAAATTGAATAGCATCGTTGGCCTTATGCAATGGAGACTCAACACTGTGTGGGCACCTAACAAATAAAGCTGCCCGCTTTCGAATCTTGCATGCCGCATCACTTAACATCCTGTCAGAGGTATCTTGCATGAACACCGGGTCCGATGGCATCGGCCGTGTTCGCCACCCAGATCATGGCAATGTGATAGCATTCTTATGCCCCCGGAGGGGTAATTTTTGACTTCCCGCAAGGAATACGCCCTGTGAAAGACTTCGTCATCAGCGTCAACAACATCGTCCTCTACGTCTCCCTGGCCGTGATCTGGCTTTTCTCTTTCATCGCCATCTTCACCAGCGGCTTCTTGCCAGCCCTGGGGATTTTCGTGGTCGGCACCTTGGTTTGGTGCATCGTTTCCGGCTTCTGGTTCGTCCAGTCTGCTACCTACGAAGAGCTGCGCAAGCTCAACGCGAATAAAGGTTGAAACGCCTGGGCGGAGCCGGAAGTGCGCCGCCCTACTCTGAGCACTAGCCTTCGTATGTAGTGGTCAACTCATCCCGGACACTGCGTTAAGTTTTTCCTCGGCCACAGCGGGCGCCAGCCCGCCGTTAAATTGATGCGACCGTTGCCAGTTGTAGCGCTGCATCAACAACCGGCCGATATCCTGCTGTGCCAGCGAAGCGCTCATATAGCCTACGGTCGGTACCCATTCCGTTTTCAAGCTGCGAAACAACCGTTCCATCGGTGCGTTGACGGAAGCTTCGGCTACCGTATTGGCTTCCTTGGTCGCTGTGAAACAGAACGCTCTGAGGCCGGCCATGCTGCTCATAGGCCATATCCAAGGCGATGGTTGAGGATTTGGCGCACGGGATGATTCCGGGGTGTTCGAACGTCCCGCGACAGGCAAAAACTCAATGAAACGATGAGCGGTTGCGGTCGAAAATGAGTGAGGCGGCATAATGGCAACGATGCTGGTTCACCCCAGCCTCTTCCCTCAGCTGTAGCGAGCCTCCTTTGTAATGAACACCGAAAGACGTTACTCAATCATCCTGGAGCGTAGTGCTGAGGTGCTGCTTAACAACGCACTCATGACACAGGTCGAGGCGTTTTGGGACGCCAATGACTCCCGCTACTTCGGCTTACGCATCGAAGACGAGCACAGCGCGCATGCGCGAGTCATGGTTACCGATGAACTCCCCGAGGATGACGGCGAGTGAGTTCAAATCCCGCGCCTACAGGGCTTGTCGCTGTAGGCGCGGAATTTCGACAGGCGCGGATCAGATACGGAAGCTGCCCACCAGGTGTTTCAGGCGAGCGGCTTGCTGCTCCAGGTCGGTGCAGGCGCGCAGGGTGGACTGCAGGTTTTCCACCCCTTCCTGGTTGAGCATGTTGATCTCGTTGATGTCCATGTTGATCGAGTCAACCACGGCGGTCTGCTCCTCGGTAGCGGTGGCCACCGACTGGTTCATGCCGTCGATCTCGCCGATGCGCAGGGTCACGCTGCCCAGACGCTCACCGGCCTGATTGGCGATCTCGACGCTGTCCTGGCTGTGACGCTGGCTCTGGCCCATGGTGTCAACCGACTCGCGGGCGCCGACCTGCAGCTCCTCGATCATGTTCTGTACTTGCTGCGCCGACTCCTGAGTACGGTGCGCAAGGTTACGCACTTCATCGGCGACCACCGCGAAACCGCGCCCGGCCTCACCGGCGCGGGCCGCTTCGATCGCGGCGTTGAGCGCCAGCAGGTTGGTCTGCTGCGAGATGCTGGTGATCACTTCGAGGATCTGGCCGATGTTTACGGTCTTGCTGTTGAGCGTCTCGATGTGCGAGCTGGACGTGCTGATCAGATCCGACAGACGATTCATCGCGGCAATGCTGCGATCGACCACCTGCTGGCCTTCTTCGGCCAGGTGACGCGCCGAGCTTGCCTGTTGCGACGCCTGCGCGGCGTTATGGGCGATTTCCTGGGCGGCGGCGCCGAGCTGGTTGATGGCCGCCGCAACGCTGTTGGTGCGGTTGGACTGCTCGTCGGAATTGACCATCGACGAGTTGGAAGCGCTAACCACCCGCAATGCCACTTCGTTGACCTGCTCGGTGGCTGAAGACACCTCGCGGATCGAGGTATGAATACGCTCAACGAAACGGTTGAACGCAGTACCCAGAGCACCGAACTCGTCCTGACTGTGGATGGTCAGGCGCTTGGTCAGATCCCCTTCACCTTCGGCGATGTCTTCCATCGCCCGGATCATCGTGTTCAACGGTTGCAGCAGGACACGGATCAGCAGGCCGAGCAGCGTGATAATGATGGCCACCGCGATAAGCGTGGCAATGATTGCCGAGGTGCGGAAATCACTGAGCATCGCGTAGGCCTTGTCCTTGTCCACCGACAGACCGATGTACCAATTGGCCGAGGGCAGGCCCTTGATAGGCGCGAAGGTCAGCAGACGGGCCTGGCCATTGGCTTCGACCTCGGTCAGCTCAGCAGACAGCCTCGGTGTGTTCGCAGGGTACAGATCCGACAGCGACTTCATCACCAGCGCGTTGTCCGGGTGGACCAGAATCTTGCCTTGATCGTTGACAAGGAAGGCATACCCCATACCGCCGAAGTTCAGCGAGTTGATGATTTCCACCAGGCCATCCAGCGCCAGATCGCCCCCGACCACACCGATGCTGCCGGAGACCTTGCTGAGGATGCCGATGACCATCTTGTTGGTGGTCAGATCGATATAGGGCTCGGTGAGAATCGCGCCGCTGGCGCTCATCCCGTCCTTGTACCAGGGGCGGGTGCGCGGATCATAGCCGTCGGGCATCTTGGCGTCTGGACGAACACTGAAACCGCCATCGACCTTGCCCAGGTAGACGGTGAGAAAGCTCGAGATCAGAGCATTCTGGCCCATCAGCGTCTCAGCGTTGGCTGGGTCCTGGGCAATGTTCTGTGCCAGGTTTTCCACCAGACTGATCCGCCCCTCCAGCAGGTTGCGGATGTTGGTGGACGTCGAGGTACCCATTTCTGCCAGGTAGTTTTCCAGATTAATGCGTGTCGCATTACGCTGGAGGTAGTCGCTGTACAGGGTGAACAGGGTAAAGGCGAGCATCACGATCAATGACGCGACCAAAAGAATTTTGTGACTGAAACGCAGATTTTTGTTCATGGTGTGTTCAGTAGTCTTTTTACCGGGACATTTGATTGATATCGGTTGTAGGGGGGAAATCTTGAGGGTGGAGGGGGTGGTGATGACGTTTGGCGGGGGATGTGGCTGAACACAAAGCCCGCAGTGAGCGGGCTTTGTGGGGTGTTCTGTAGAGAGCCGTGGACTTTGGGAAATTGTTCAGAGACGGGCTGCTATCGGCCAAAAGCGGTCTTCCACCGGTGGGAGCGGGCTTGCCCCGCGACAGACTCACGGCAATATGGCAGACATTCCCCATCGCCAGAATCGCGGGGCAAACCCGCTCCCACCGAGCCTCTATGCGCCGACGGCTTGAGGTTGAATAGCGACGGGGAGAGACGTGCTCAGACCACGTTTACGAACAATTGAAACCGTGGTCTGACCCGAACTTCTCTTATTTGAAGGGCGTTTCACTCGGCTGTTGATGCAGCGAGCGAGTGATATAGGGAGTTGTTACCCCATCGTTGGCAACCGGCTGAGTTACGCAAGATGAGATGACTGTACGCTTGCGAGCCAAGCGCGATATAAATGCTAGCTCTAACGGCTATGAGCACTCAACTGGCCTCAGCGCGATGAGTACTCGCGTTGATAGATAGGATGTGCAGTAAATCCCGAGACTCGTAACCAGCCAGAGTGGCCACGGCGAGGGAATCTAGAAGTCGACTCGACGCTCTGATGGCTATTCGCCCCCCAAAAGCACTATGCTCACGACTTCGCTTGGCCGGTAAGGCGTTAGCGCACTCTTGCCAACACTACCTCCAGAACGCAATATTTTCTGTCGACTCGCATCGTTATTCGCGGCTACGACAGTCGTCCACTCGGAAAAAGGACATCCAGATGAGTATGATCACATGGGTAAAAAAAGAGAACAAACCCAACGCGGTGATTTTCGTACACGGTTTAAAAGGGGGCCAAGAGACCTGGTCTTTTGACGACAACATCTCATTTCCGAATCTTTTAGCAACCGACCCGCAGCTAAGTGACCGTTACGATATTGGGTGCTTCAATTATTTCACCACATTCACCACCACGTATGGTGTTACCAAAAGCTTATTTTCACGTCTATTTAGCTCAAGAAAGAGTATCAGAACAAATCTTCCAATCACTGAAATCGCTCAATTGTTACGTACAGAATTTGAAGTTAATCTCAGTGACTATGAGAAAGTCATGGTCATCGCACACAGCATGGGTGGTCTGATATCAAAGGCATGCATTCTTGGCCAGTTGGAGGAAACCCAGTCAACAGCAGTTAAGGGATTTATTTCTCTCGCAGTCCCACACACTGGGGCAAAAATTGCGAACATGGGGTCTTTCCTATCCTCTAACGTTCAACTTAATGATCTGAGTGTCTTGAGTGATGCGGTCTACCAATTCAGCCGAGACTGGATAAACACGTCTACCCCACCACCTACAAAATACATCTATGGTGCACATGATAAATTTGTTGACAAAAAAAGCGCACTTGCGATTGAAAGTCTGAAAAAAGACTCAAGAGCGGTGGATGAGGATCATACCAGTATCTGCAAACCCAAAAGCAAAGACGAAACAGTCTACAAGGCGGTAGTTAAGTATATCTTAGAGTTTGAAGCGGCATACAAAGCCCCCCTTGCAGTACAGGATTTCAAAGATAACAACCAATACGATGATCATTTTTTTGTACTCAAGATGGTCATAGCCGATGTTCACGAAGGTATTACAGGTAACGCAAAAGGTTACTTCTTTAATGCCGAAGAAGCCAGAAAACTGTTCACCAGCGACCATGACAAAAAGCTTCTCAGCGTCCTGTATGGCAAAGTAAGAGAAATTTATCGCCAAGAGCACGAACACCATATAGCTAACAAAACCACTCCAGATCAGTTCGTGCAACGAGTGCATGCTAAAATAATGAGCGAGGACGGCTTATACCTTAAAACGTTGCTAGCTGAATTAGATGGGGTTCACAAGAAAGGCATGATCCATCAGCTTGCCAACAAGGAGGATATTGACGTTGTATGGTCCGCCAGCACTTCCATTGAGGAAGTTCTAGCGAAAAAAGGATCACCACAATGAATCAAGCGCTACCTTACTTATTGATAGACGATGATTTCTCGTTAAATTATTCGTTGCTGGCGCTCATAATTTATAAGCTTGGCCTGTCCTCAAAGAAAAAAGCAGTACTGGACTTTGAAAAAATCCAAGTATTCATATACCTTACCAAAAATCCTTCAAAGATTAACGAAGTACTGAGATTGGCAGGAAAAAAATTCGCACCAATTAACTCTCAGTACACCTACACCATTGAGAGCTTATCAACAAACGTGGACATACTCTTCAATCGTTCAAAGCTTAAAGCTCTAATCAAAGAGTTAGCAGCACGTGGAATGTTGGCATGTGATTACCAAACAGATCCCGGTTCAATTAAGTACCTATTGAGCCCGACAGGTAGTCTTTTTGTAGAAAACCTAATTGACTCGACCTCCTACGATACCGCATGCCCTTCGCAACAGCCCCCTGTAAGTAAACATAACCAAAACTACTTCTCCTCAGCCTTAGAAGTAATAGATAGCATCTCGACCTTACAAACACAAGCAACCACCAAGCTTTACTCATATCTCAATGCAGTGTTCAAAGGGAATTGAAATTGAAATCTCACATCAGCATTAGTAGTTTAAACCTAGTTGGCTATCGAAAGGTTTACTCAATACCATTCTTTCCAGGCGTGAACATTATTTATGGAGATTCAGATACAGGCAAGTCAAGCATTTTAGAGTTTATAAACTATCTACTCGGCGCCAGCAGCATTGAACTTTCAGATGAAGTTAACGCATCCATCGAGTACGCCGCTCTGGAGCTAGAAATAAATGGTGTTCCTCTCACCATAAAGCGTGATATTTACGACCCCAAAGAACACATAGAAGTCTATCCGTGCGTATTTGAAAAGTGCGCAGATTTCTTTCCAAAAAAATATTCAGCCAACTTTACTGACACACATGCTCCAGATGGTTTTTTTTCCGACTTCTTACTGGATAGCTTAGGCTTCCCGAAAGTAAAAATTAAGGTTTCACCGTCCAAAGCAGACTCTGAAGTAAAGCGGCTAAGCTTTCGAAATTTATTCAAATATGTATATATCAACCAAGACGATGTCGGAAGCAAAAGCTTCTTAGATTTAAATAACTGGATAAAATCAACCAGCAACCGTGAAGTTATCAAATATATTTTCAATGTTTTGGACTCAAGCATCGCAGAATTAGAAGCCCAAATTTCTGAGCGCTCTCGCGAAAGCAAACAGCTTCTTAATAAATACACATCTGTTTCTGAGTTCTTAAGAGAAACAGGTTACGACAGCCAAACATCCATAGATGACTCGATAACAAAAATAGATAAAACAATACATGCACTTGAAATCGAATTTACAAAAATCAACAACTCTATGGTCGCCAGTTCTCAAAGCCACACGGAACTTAAAGCGATTTTCAACGAGCTTTCATTAAACGAAAAACACGCAACACAAGAAATCATTAAGACGAGAGCACAAATAGAAAAGTACTCACGCTTGAAAAATGATTATGAAAACGATATTTCAAAAATAAATAGTATAATTCATGCACAAACTAGGATTGGACAAACTACAGAGCATGCTAACCCCTGCCCTGTTTGCGACAATCCTATCGAGCCAACGCAAGCGACTGATAGCTTCCAAGCAGTCAGCAGAGACACCCTGTCAGATGAGCTGAGCTCCATTCAGAAAAAAAAGAAAAGTATACAGTCGCTGATTGATGAACTATCGTCAAAATCGCGTGAGTTAGCCAAAGACCAGGCAGCATACAATGCTGATCTGTCTCGCGCGAGAGAAATGTTAGACACCGAAAGCCAAGCAATGATTACGCCGTATCTCACGCAGCGCGATACTCTGGTTAAGGAAATCGCATCCAACAAAAAAGCTCGCGACTACCTAGTTAACAACATACGCGTTAGAAATCAGCAGCAAAAAATCCATGACACGTATGAAAATTTGAATTTAGCAATAAAGCAATTAAACGAGCGACTTGCTGAACTCAGAGAGACGGCCCCCAGTATTTCCGAGGTTTTGGAGACGCTCGGAGACTACCTTAGCAAATACCTCAAGAAAGTAAATATTAAGAGACAGGAAGGGATTAGCATCAGCCCTAAAAGTTTTGCGCCGGTTATCCGAAACCGTGATTACCTGAACATAACTTCGGGTGGGCTTAGAACGATATCCTCCGTCGGATTTATGATTTCTCTTCTAGAGTATGCGATTGACTGTGAAATAAACCACCCTAGACTACTGATGATTGACACAGTAGGTAAATACCTGGGCAAAACCACGAAAGAAAAATATCAAGATCAGACAAACGTGCAGGAAGATAACCGCGAAGGTATTTCCGACCCACTGAAATACCAAAATATTTACGAATACCTACTTGGCGTAGCTAATAAAGCCGAAGAGAAAGACGTCCCATGCCAGATAATTTTGGTAGACAACGACGTGCCTGATACATTTGTTAATCGGTACAAAGCTTACATCGTTGCTCACTACAGTTCTACTGGAGAAAATGGGTTGGACGTAGGGCTGATCGACGATATCGAACAAAAATAAACAATTAAGGCATGGACAAACCGGAGGTGATTTTGTGTACCACCTCCCTACATATCGAAAGGTGATAAAGTACAATTCATGAGTACCCTTACTGTCGCACGAAGAAAAATCTCGAAAACATGGCTAATCGCTGGCAGTCTGCTCGCCTTCCTTGCGAGCATCGCAACTGTTTACGCGTTAATTCTAGAAATAAATACCTCTCCATCTCACAACTCAGGCTTCTTCGGTCGATGGGAAAGCAGCTACTCCTACCCAATCACCGGGGGTACTTTTACCTTCAAAGGGATGACTGAGTATTTTCAGAGCGGAAAATATAATGTTGCCGGCACAATAATAGATTCTGGTACTGTAGAGACAAAGACTTATCAGTTTGAGTACAACGCAAATGGTGCTGGTAGCTGGACTGCGGATTCCGAGACTCTCTCGTTTACTTTGGACAACATAAAAACCTTCCCCAAATCTTACATTCTTGACGGACAAGAAATCCCAGTACTGCTCGTTACGAAGCTACTGGGAACTTCGATCCCCAACCTGAGCGATGTCTATGCATCTGGCTCTTCCGGCGAAGCACGTATTATATCCATCGAGAAAAATGAAATCACGCTCGAAACAAAAGACCCTAAAGGAAAGCTATTCACCATTCATTCCTACCGACAGCAGTGAAGACCACATATTAATAAAGCCCCAGAAATTTTAATGAGTTGTGTTCAAAAATTTCCTAAACCAATACCCAACTGCCTTCATATACTCACAAATTTTTACTGCTCAAAGTGCTGACTCGGTTGTACTTTAGTCTCTCACCGGTGAGTTATCGAAACGATTGCGGAAGGTGTTAAGGCTATATTCCGTCTATTCGTGACTAGCCGCGGTATCTTCTGCTCAATTCTGAGGTCAACCGCTCTAATGTTATTCCCGGAACGGTCACCCTTCGTAAGCTCCTACAGCCGGACTCTTCGAGTCGTCGATGACAACTCTGACCGCTTATTATCAGTGTCGACAGCCCGCCATAGGCTAATATCTTCCCTCTATGAGCGTCTGCATTTGGCCGATTTCTGCCGGTGATGACCGCTGCAATGGATCGTTAGCAGTCGCTTACAGCCTTGATTGGCGCCGAGAAAGCCGCGCGGCTACCACCCGCCTTGGCTGAGGAAAAACTTAACGCAGAGTCAGGGATTAGTTGCCCAGTACAAACCGAACTGGTGATTGAGGGAGTCTGACGCACTTTAATCTATCAATCACCTGCTCGGCATGCAGGCCATGTCGAGTAGGCCATTAACCAGGCTGATTATTGCGGCTGAATAAATCAGAGATGAGGATGGATGCCTCGATAATCATCCTCAAGTTTTTCACCGCCTTTCATGGGTACCCTACATATAGCGAGAGCAGCTACCCGTAAATCTCTGATCGACTCTTGACAATTACCAAGAAAATTGTTAACTTGCCGCCCACGATAGGCCGGATGCGGGTCAGCCACTCAAAAAGTGGTGAGAGGGTTCGATTCCCTCATGGCCGGCCCTTACTTTTTTGGTATTTCATGTCATTCCGAAGGCCGATGAGTATTTTAAGCTCTGCGTCGGATATGGCAACATAGTCAAGACATGATGCCTTGGCTAGAGCATTCAAATCTAAATTTTTTGCCCCCATCAGACTACACTGCTTCAAGTTCGCCCCGTCAAACTTAACCCCCCTCATATCAGCGCCCTTAAAATTAGCACTTTGAAGGTCGCAGTCAGTAAAATCGCAGCGCTCAAGAATAGTTCTCTCAAAGGACGCCCCTCTGCACACTGCACCTTTAAACTTCGACTTAAGCAAATTAGATCCGACAAATCTAGAGTTTTTTATTTCGCAGCCTTCAAAATTTGACGATCGCATCATGACTCCGTCAAAGAGAACATTCTTTAACACTCCCTGCTCAACCTTCAAGCCTATGAGCTTACCGTTTCTCGCCTCGAAGTTATTTAACAACATTCCAAATACAGACAGATTAGCGACATTAAAATTGGTAACACGAGCATCATTAAGTCTTTTCAAAATGCCAATTTTTTTAAGATTTATTTCTGGAGCATCTAAAAGAGCATAATCACTCAAGTCTTCTAGCTGGCGCTTTATTTCCGAGCGGCCAGTTCTCCTAGAATCCAGCCACAGAATCAGCCCACCAACGACAGCCAACTCCAATACCATCCCGTGCAACTCAACAAGGTAGTTCTCCCAAAAGCCTCTTGAGTATAATCCTAGAGTGGTATCAGGAAGCACATTTGAGCTTATTGCATCCCAACATGCTGTAATTCCGAAAATCACGATCAGTCCAATCGTAATAATAGTGATTGATGTTTTAATCTGGCTATCAAAAATACTCAAGATTACTCCTAGTAAAAATTCGTACTTATTATCGCGCAGGCGATCCGCGCATCCAAAACTTAACCAACCCAACTTTGTTCGAGGCAGAATCCAGAACTTATGAAGTTTAAGATATGTCATCTGATTACTGCAATAGATATATCTGCACCGACGGTGGCACACGAACTTAATACGCTGTTGTGCATCCGTCGCCCCCATGGAGATCCGAGTTTAAGTAGTCATCGCTGGTGAATACCTGGAGAACGCCAGTGGTGCCGCCACTGACCGGCCGGAGCGGCTTCGCCTGCTGAACGATGGCCGCAAGGACGACGTCCTGCTGGTGGAGTCCATTGACCGGCTTTCCTGCCTACCTGCTGAGGACTGAGCTAAGCTCAAGGCCGCAATCGACGCAAAAGGCCTGCGCATCGTCGCCCTCGATCTGCCCACCAGCCATCAAGGAATGCGAGATACGAATGGAGACGAATTCACCGGGCGGATGCTGGTCGCAATCAATTCGATGCTGGTTGAGATGATGGCGGCAATCGCCCGGAAGGATTACAAGCAGCGCCGCGATCGCCAGACCCATGGCATCCAGAAGGCCAAGGCGGCGGGAAAATACCAAAGCCGGCCAGTGGATGAGGAGCTGAACAAGCGGGTAAAAGAGCTGCTGGCCGCCGACCTTGGCATCCGGTCAGGACTATAGCTGTATTGCCTGACCAAGAACTCCGCAGCTTTCGTAGCGCGGTGCTGATTTGGGTTTGGCCCTACAATCACTCGCGTCAACGCATCGGGTTTTTCCTTCAACAGGTCAAGGCACACGTAGGGAATGATGTAGGAAGGCCCGGGCCGGAAGCGTAACTTTTCGACAGGATGGTTGGTGACGACCCGCCATCCGGTCTCCTCATGAACCCCCTCATGCTTGAACAGCGGAGCGTTCTCCAAAAGCGACTCTCCAATGACGTCGAGCGCCAGATCAGCTTTGATCTTCAGTTCGCCATTTAGTCGCTGATTGAACTCCACCATGCATTCGGCTTTCGACTTGGTATCGAGTGCATGAAACTGCTCGACAGTCAGGGGAATGGTTGGGAACAGGGCCATACAAGATGTGATGATCTCGGTAACCTTCAGCTGCTGTTCATCATGGCCGTACAGGCAGGGCTCGAGCTGGAGTTCGTGCTCTTCGCAGTAATTCGCCATTGCTGATCGGTCAATCCCGATGCAGTACCCACTCCCCCCTGGGGAGTAACCCAGCCACTAACTGAGCAGATCCGGCTTCTCGCTGAAAGAAGACACATAAAGGTCATCTCCCCGGATGCTCTTAAGATGGCGATGCAGGGCAGAGCCGAAAGACTCCCAGTAGTCGCTGTCAAAAAAATAGTTGGCTAACGATGCCGCAAATGAGAATGCGTGTACGAACTCAGTAGGATCATTGAGGAAGTGGGTATTGGTTGCCCAAACAGACTGGCTTTCAAGAATCCCGAGCAGTCCATGCTGACTGGTGTAATGGTAGAGAATGCTCAATCGCACCAATCCTACCGCCACGAAAGCGGCATTTTTGCGGTCACGCTGCTGTCAGGAGCAAATTCCCGGGAAGGCATAAAGCGCTGGGAACCTTGGAATTACTGGTGCCGGAGACAGGAATCGAACCTGCGACCTTCGCGTTACGAGTGCGCTGCTCTACCGACTGAGCTACACCGGCGTGGCACCAACGCTACCACTGCCGGATCGCTTACGCAAATCACTGTTTAATAACAGCTAATGCTCACTTCGCCGGGGCACTTTCAGCGGGCTTGCAACCAGCTGGGGCAAGGTCTTCTTCAAGGGTACTGGCACACGCCCAGCCGCTGGCCGAACGGGTCAGGCTGAGGGTTTTGCCCAGAGCGGTGGCCGGAGCATCGACCAGGGTGCAGACGATACTGCCCGCGCCGGTGGCAGCTGTACCGGTAGCGGTGATGGTGCAGTTGCTGGTGGTAGCCTGGCCACCCAGAGCAGTGACGTCGGTGACATCTTTACCCTCGTTCATGCGCAGATCAAACGGTGTTTTCAGAACGGAAATTTCAACCAGGGCAGCAGTCGCCTTGGTCCGCACCTGGTGGTTGGTGTACATGGGCAAGGCGATGGTCGCCAGGATGCCGATGATCGCTACGACGATCATCAGTTCGATCAAGGTAATGCCGCGTTGTCCTTTCATGGACGTTCTCCCTCGCAAAATCGGTTCTGGTCAGCAGCGCTCAGCAACGGGCCACCAACAGGCGCGCCAGTAGGCCCGAATGGACACCTTTTGTCACCCTGCGCCGGTCATTCGCTGATGCCGGCTCGACTACTCTAGTGAGCAGCGGGCACTCCTGCCCGCTGCACGGGCCCTGAAGCTGTTTCCGGGTTTGTGCGGGCCACGCCACAAGGATGTCGCGATGACCGAAAAAACCTATAGCTACAGCTGGCAAGGCACTACGGCACAAGGGGCGCTGGTCAGTGGCCAGAGCAGTGGGCGCAGCCCTGCCCTGCTGCGTGCCGAGTTGCGTAAGCGCGGTATTCGCCCGCTCAGTGTCGAACGGGTACAGGCCCGGTTGTGGCATAGGCAAGGCTCGCTGGGTAGCCGCGAGTTAAGCCAGTTCAGCCGCCAGCTGGCCAGTTTGATCTGTTCCGGTGTCGCGCTGTTGCAAGCGCTTGAGGTGATTGCCCAAAGCAGCAGCAACCCGGTGCTGATCCGCCTGCTGGGTACGCTGAAAACCGATATCGGCGCAGGCTGCAATCTGGCGGATGCGTTGCGTCGGCATCCGCGGTATTTCGATGCGCTGTACTGCAATCTGATTGCTGCCGGGGAACAGTCCGGCAGCCTGGAAAGCGTGCTTGAGCAGGTCGCCAGTCTGCAGGAGCATCGCCAGGCGCTGCGCTCGCGGTTGAAAAAGGCCATGACCTATCCACTGATCGTGCTGCTGACCGGGCTCGGTGTTTCCAGCCTGTTGCTGCTTGAGGTGGTGCCGCAGTTTCAGACAATGTTCAACGGCTTCGGCGCGCAGCTACCTGCTTTTACCCAATGGGTGATTGGCTTGTCCGATTGGTTGGGGCAGTACTTTGGCTGGTTGCTGCTGTTCACGATCGGCAGTGTCTGGGGCCTGTGTCGGGCTTACCGGCGCCAGCCCGCGTTTCGTTTGTGGTGTCTGGGCCTGGCGCTGAAGCTGCCGGTGGTTGGCGACTTGTTGAGCAACGCCGCCCTCGCCCGTTTCGCCCGCACGCTGTCCACTTCGTTCGCTGCAGGTGTGCCGCTGGTGGAAGCGCTGGGTCCGGTGGCCGGTGCGTGCGGTAATCCGCTGTATGAACAAGCGGTGCTGCGCCTGCGCAAGGACCTCGCCAGCGGCCAGGCGTTGAGCCAGGCGATGGCCAGCAGCGCTTTGTTTCCGCGCTTGATGCAACAGATGTGCGCCATCGGCGAGACAGGCGGTACGCTGGACGATATGCTCGCCAGAGTCGCCAGCCATTACGAAAGCGCCATCGAGCGCTTGCTCGATAATCTGGCCAGCTTGCTCGAACCTCTGATCGTGCTGATTCTCGGGCTGCTGGTGGGCAGCCTGGTGATCGCCATGTACCTGCCAATCTTTCAGCTCGGTAGTGTGATCTGAACATGGACCTGATGGATACGCTGGCCAGCCAGCCGCTGCTTTACCTGAGCTTTGCCCTGCTCCTGGGGCTGGTCGTCGGCAGTTTTCTCAATGTGTTGGTGCACCGCCTGCCGATCATGCTGCAACGCCAGTGGCAGGCTGAAGCGCGGGAGGTCCTGGAGCTGCCTAGCGAGCCTGAGCCCGAGCGTTACGATCTGTTCCTGCCCGCGTCACAGTGTCCGCACTGCGGGCACCGCATTCGCGCCTGGGAAAACATTCCGGTTCTGAGCTACCTGCTGCTGCGCGGACGCTGCAGCAGTTGCCGCAGCGCCATCAGTGCCCGTTATCCGCTGGTGGAGTTGGGCTGCGCGGCATTGACGGTGTTTGTCGCCTGGTATCTGGGGGCAACTACCGCTGCACTGGCCCTGATGCTGTTCAGTTGGGGACTGCTGGCCATGAGCCTGATCGACATCGAGCACCGGCTGCTGCCCGATGCGTTGGTGCTGCCACTGTTGTGGCTGGGGCTGATCGTCAACGCTTTCGAGTTGTTCGTGCCCTTGTCAGATGCTCTGTGGGGCGCCGTCGCAGGTTATTTGAGCCTGTGGTCGGTGTTCTGGCTGTTCAAGATCATCACCGGTAAAGAAGGCATGGGTTACGGCGATTTCAAGCTACTGGCGCTGATCGGTGCCTGGGGTGGCTGGCAGATCCTGCCGCTGACCCTGCTGCTGTCGTCGGTGCTTGGCGCGGTGATCGGGCTGATCATGCTGCGTGCCAAAGGCCAACAGACCAGCACGCCGATCCCCTTTGGTCCCTATCTGGCCATTGCGGGCTGGATCGCACTGCTCTGGGGTGGTCAAATAACCACTTCTTACCTGAACCTTTCTGGAATGTGATGACCACCGCTGCTTTCACTCCCTGGATTCTCGGCCTCACCGGCGGTATCGGCAGTGGCAAAAGCGCTGCGGCCCAGCGCTTTGTCGAGCTGGGCGTGCACCTGGTGGACGCCGATCAGGCCGCGCGCTGGGTGGTCGAACCCGGGCGCCCGGCACTGGCCCGTATCGTCGAGCGCTTCGGTGCCGGTGTGCTGCAGGAAGATGGCCAACTGAACCGTGCGGCGCTGCGCGAGCTGATCTTCAGCGACCCCGAGCAACGGCGCTGGCTGGAAGCCTTGCTGCATCCGTTGATCGGCCAGGAGATTTTCAGTTACCTGGCCAAGGCCGAGTCGCCTTATGCGGTGTTCGTGTCGCCGCTGATGGTCGAGTCGGGCCAGTATCAGCGCACTCAACGCTTGCTGGTGATCGATGCCCCGCAGGAGCTGCAAATCCAGCGTACCCTGCAGCGCGACCAGACCAGCCCGGAACAGGTGCAGGCCATTCTCAAGGCCCAGGCCAGCCGCGAAGAGCGCCTGCGCCATGCCCACGATGTGCTGGTCAATGATCGCGACCTGACCTGGCTGCATTCGGAGGTCGACCGCCTGCATCACTTTTATCTGACTTTGCGAGGAGGCCAAGCATGAGCCAACCCATGACCGTAGAATGCCCGACCTGTGGCGCCCCTGTTGAATGGAACGCCGCCAGCACGTTCCGGCCATTCTGTTCCGACCGCTGCAAGCTGATCGACCTGGGGGCGTGGGCTGCTGAAGAGCACAAGATCCCGGTCGCACCGGATGCCGAAGACGAGTTGTTTTCCGGCGAGCTCGATCCACGCGCCCACCATTGAACCTCAGCGCCCGGCGTCGTCGTCCTTCCACGGCGCCTGCAGGTAGCGGGTGCGGTTGAAGGTCTCCAGCCACTCCGGGCAAAACACCACCAGGGCGCTGACGATCATGCCGTTGATAAAGGCTTCGGGAAAGATGATCAGCCACAGGTAGCCGATAAAGTCTTCGATCCATTCCGGCATCACGAAGCGCCCGTCCAGCCACAGCAGACCCAGCCCGAGCAACAGGCACAACAGTGCCGCCAGGGCTGCGGCAAAAAATCCCGAACAGAAGATATAAACGAACAGGTTTTTCGGCTGCGCGCGCTCCACCAGGATCGCGCAAACCTCGGTGACCAGCACCGGCAGGCCGATGAACAACAGGCCGTTGACGCCCATGGCGGCCAGGTCCTGACGCCCCAGCAAGATCAACCCGACCTGGGCCAGCAAGCCGCCGACAATCGCCAGCGGCCAATCCAGCAGCAACGTGACTGCGGTCATGCCGATGAAGTGGTACGACACCCCGTTGTCGAAGTCGCGGCGCACCAACCACAGCGCGAACAAGGCGAACACCGTACCGAACAGCAGGTGCTGACGACGACTGTCGGTAAACAACTCGACCCAACGCGTACGCGCCACCGCCCACACCAACAGCACGACATAGCCGACCCAGCCCAGGGTCAGGCTGTGGTCAGACAGCACTTGAGCATCAATCACGGTATCGCAGCCCTTGAGCAAAGACGTTGCAGGCAGTCTACACCGCAAGCTGCGCCTCAGACCGCTTGTGTGGGTAATGTGATACCTCCGGTGGGAGCGGGCTTGCCCCGCGATAGCATTCCCACTGTCACATCGCATCGCGGGGCAAGCCCGCTCCTACCGGACTCGGCTATGCTCAAACGAAAGCGACCCTGGCGCTCCTGAAACGGAGTGAGTCATGCCCAAGCCACTCATTACCGCCCCCTTGGTGATTGCCCTGGCAACGCTGCTGGGCCAGCCGCTGCCCGCCTCGGCGGCGAACTATGAAACCTTGTGTCAGGTAAAGGAGGGCAGCGCCAGCGATACGGCGACCTTCTGGTTCGACACGCGCTCACTCTGCGCCTACTCCGGTATGCAGGTTCAGCAAGGCCGCACTTATCAGGTGAAGATGCAGGTGCCTGATCAGTGGCGCTGGAGTGACAAATATATTCCAGCCAACCCAGGCGGCTACGAATGTCCGCCGAAATTTCCCGCTTCGTGGGTAACAGCCCTCTCAACGTCTATGCGTCGGCACCCGGATCTGCCCTGGTTTCAGACCATGGTGCGTATCGGCACCGCTGGCGACGACTTTTACGCGCTGCCCATCAAGCCGGAAAAACTATTACCGCCAAAACACTGCAGTCCTGGACCGACGATCGAGGAGTGGCCTAAAGCGTGGCGCTGCCCTCCTGATGCAGTTGCCGTGGAAGGCGGCCGCATCTTCAACAGCAGTTTTACCGCACGCAGCGACGGCCCTTTGTTCTTCTACGTGAACGACGTGGGGGGCGGGTCGGTGTTGGGGGATCTCCTCTACCGCAATAACCAGGGCTGCGCGCGCGTCACAATCACCGAATCACAACAGTAACGCCGATGCCTTGGCGCT
The DNA here is from genome assembly GCF_000746525.1 of Pseudomonas alkylphenolica. Taxonomy (NCBI): domain Bacteria; kingdom Pseudomonadati; phylum Pseudomonadota; class Gammaproteobacteria; order Pseudomonadales; family Pseudomonadaceae; genus Pseudomonas; species Pseudomonas alkylphenolica. Next base: position 871,200 of record NZ_CP009048.1, on the reverse strand, counting down.
GAACGCGACCATGGAGGATGTGCAATGCGCTGGATGCTGATGGTGTTGGTGCTGATGACGGTCGGCTGCGCCCAGGACCTGAGCGAACTCGGCCCGATCAAACTATCGGACGAGCACAAGCTGACACAACCAAAGCTGGAGTTTTTCGGGGTGGCTGGGTTTCTGCTGCGCTGGCGTGATGAAGCGGTCGTGTTCGACCCCTTTTTCAGCCGCCCTTCTCCGCTCCAACTGCTCTGGCTCACACCCGATATCAAAAGAATCAACGACGGCATGCCCAGAACGCCGGAAGCGACCATGCTGTTGGTCGGTCACGCTCACTACGATCACCTGCTCGATGTGGCCTGGGTTTTGAACCATAAAACCCCGAACGCGACCTTCTATGGCTCGCGTACTGCCGGGCATATCTTGCGTGCTGAAGTCAGTGCAGAGCGCGAATTCGAAGATGCCGAGAAGAAAATGGCCTGGCTACCAGGCCCCAACGGCCCACGCCCGATTGCCCGGGAAGATGGCTGGTTCAAGTCGAAAAAAGGCGCTTTCCGGGCCATGCCGATTCAGAGCAGCCACGCGCCAAACGTTACACACATTGACCTGATGGGTGGCAGTTACCAACAAGACCTGAAAACTTTGCCCAAAAGCTTCCGGAACTGGAAGGAAGGCCAGACCCTGGCCTGGCTGGTGGACCTGCTGGATGAAAACGGCAAAACCGTCTACCGCATCCACTTTCAGGACAGTTCAAGTGAAGAACCTTATGGATTTCCTCCCGATCCTGGCGATAACAGAGGTATCGATGTCGTGATCCTGCCGGTGGCGTCGTGGATTCAAGTCAAAAGATATCCACAGGCCCTGATCGAAGCGACTCAACCCAAGCTGGTTGTACTGTGCCATTGGGAGGACTTTTTCGGTGGCAATCCGGACAACCTCAAAGTGCTACGCGGCGAAAAAGACGAACACGCCCTGTACCGGATCGTGCGCACCACATTGCCGCAAGCATCACAGATCGTGATGCCCAAGCCGTTCAGCGAAATCGCCCTGCCGCCGCTGTAACCCACGCTTGGTTAACGCGTTTATTTCTGAAGACACAATTGAACGCTAAGCTTGTCCCCATGGACGACTCAGACTACTTGCGCCTGCTAACCATTCAGGCCGAACAAGCCAATGCGTTTCTTTCCAATGCCCGTAAATGGGAACGTGAGCGTTGGGTCTGCCAGCGCCTGCTGCAAGGCTTGAATATTCCTTACCGCAGCGAGGACTTCACCCCCGCCGGTCAAGAGCCGCCTGACGTGCTGTTTCGCGATGCCGCTTTCGAGGTGTTTTTCGTCCTCGATGAAGGCCGTCGGCTCAACGACGAGTGGCGCGAAGAACTACAACGGCGGCGCAGCGCCTTTTCCCTGAGCCAGCTGGTGCGGCGTGAAGCGCGGCCGCGGCGGATCAGTGCCCAGGAGCTGTTGCAGCGCCTGGCCCCGACCTTGCGCAAAAAATCGCACAACTACCAGGAACGCGGGCTCGACCTGAGCGAACTGGACATCATCGCCTTCGCCAGCCTCAAGCGCGAAGTGCTCGACCTCAACAGCCATTTCCCGCCGCCCACCGAATACCTGCGCCAGGGCTGGCGTTCGCTGTCGCTGGTCGGGCCGACCTTCGCCCGGGTGCTGTTCGCCCACCCGGATGCGCCAGACTTTCTGCGCGGCAACCTCGGCCGCAGCATTGTTTTCGATGTCGGCATCAGCCTCTGAGCTGGCCCCCTGCCAACGCGTAATGGCATAAATTGCGCGGCGGTGATACAAAGCGCAATCATTCGTCATAATGACCGCCGCGTGACTGCGCCATGGGCCTTGCTCAAACAACTACAGTGAACCCTGTAGCTTCCTTTCAGTCACAAGCGTCTACCTGACGAGGCCCTCATGACCAGCCGCCTGAATCCCGAAGACCAACGTCGTGTCGATCAATACCTGCAAGCACCCCAACATCAAGTCGAGCGCAAGCCTTTCCGGCCGTGGCTGCTCCTTGTCATGGTGGTGCTGGTGACTGTTGGCTTGGGCCTGTTGAGCCGCCTCCTGAGTAACCTGGTGCTATGAGCTGCCTTGCGCTCGCCCAAACCGCCCGCCCTGAGCGGCCGATGACTCACGACCAGAATTCCGTAAACCTTATGAGATATCCCCATGACTCACCGTATTGTGATTGTCGGCGGCGGCGCCGGCGGCCTGGAACTGGCGACCCGCCTGGGTAAAACCCTAGGCAAGAAGGGCAGCGCCAGCATCACCCTGGTCGACGCCAACCTGACGCACATCTGGAAGCCATTGCTGCACGAAGTAGCCGCAGGCTCGCTGAACTCCTCGGAAGACGAACTGAACTACGTGGCCCAGGCCAAGTGGAATCACTTCCAGTTCCAGCTCGGCCGCATGAGTGGCCTGGACCGCGAGAGCAAACAGATCCAGCTGGCCGCGACCCTCGACGAAGAGGGCCGCGAGCTGCTGCCTGCACGCACCCTGGGCTACGACACCCTGGTAATCGCCGTAGGCAGCAACACCAACGACTTCGGTACCCTTGGCGCGGCGCAGAACTGCCTGTTCCTGGATACCCGCAAGCAGGCCGAGCGTTTCCATCAGCAGTTGCTCAACCATTACCTGCGCGCCCATGCCGGCGATCAGGCCAACGAAACCATCAGCGTGGCGATTGTCGGTGCCGGTGCCACGGGTGTGGAGCTGGCTGCCGAACTGCATCACGCGGCACACGAACTGGCGGCCTACGGCCTGGACCGCATCCAGCCCAAGGACATGCACATCACCCTGATCGAAGCGGGCCCGCGGGTACTGCCTGCTTTGCCGGAGCGTATCAGCGTGCCGGTACACCAGACCCTGGAAAAGCTCGGGGTCACGGTGATGACCAATGCCTCGGTCAGTGAAGTGACGGCCACCGAGCTGAAAACCAGCAATGGCGATGTGATCCCGGCCAGCCTTAAAGTCTGGGCAGCGGGTATCCGTGCGCCGGGGTTCCTCAAGGACATCGACGGCCTGGAGACCAACCGGATCAACCAGTTGGTGGTTCGCCCTACCCTGCAGACCACGCTGGACGACGACATTTTCGCCTTCGGCGATTGCGCCGCCTGCCCTCAGCCGGGCAGCGACCGCAACGTACCGCCGCGGGCCCAGGCCGCCCACCAGCAGGCCTCGATGCTGGCCAAATCGTTGAAGGCGCGCCTGGAAGGCAAACCGTTGCCGACTTACGCCTACCGCGATTACGGCTCGCTGGTATCGCTGTCGCGCTTCTCGGCGGTGGGTAACCTGATGGGTAACCTGACCGGCAGCGTCATGCTCGAAGGCTGGCTGGCGCGGATGTTCTACGTGTCGTTGTACCGCATGCACCAGATGGCGCTGTATGGCACGTTCCGTACGCTGATGCTAATGCTGGGTAGCCGCATTGGCCGTGGCACCGAGCCGCGCCTGAAGCTGCACTGATCCGATTCGGTGGGAGCGGGCTTGCCCCGCGATTGCGGTGTGTCAGTCAAATCGCATCGCGGGACAAGCCCGCTCCCACCGTGTAGCCGCTATCGAGGAATGAGGCTACACAGCTAGCCAATCAAGACAGTTGCTCCCACTGTTACCTGAGCACTCGATAGGTACTCTGCACAAAACCATTCTCGAAGGTGGTGCTGCGCACATGTTGCAGCTTCACATCCCCCGCCAATGCCCCGAACAGGGGAATCCCGCTGCCCAGTAACACCGGTATCCGGGTGATGGTCAGCTCATCCACGCGCCCTTCACGCAAGAAGCTCTGCACCACCTGACCACCATCGAGGTACAGGCTCCTGGCGCCTGTGTCGCGCAAATGCGCAAGCAGGTCGGCAATCGGCCCGGGATGCACCTCGACACCCTCCGCCTGGCCCAGGGTGCTGCTCAGCACCACAACGCGCTTGTGCGGATACGGCCATTCGCCAAAGGTCAGTACTTTCTCGTAGGTGTTACGCCCCATGACCAGGGTATCGACCGTCGCCATGTAAGCGGCATAGCCGTGGTCGTCGCTGGAGGTGGTGGCAACCATCAACCAGTCCAGCTCACCGCTCTCGCGGGCGATGAAGCCATCGAGGCTGGTGGCGATGTATACGGAGGCTTTGAGGGTCATGGGGCAGCTCCCTTGCAGAATATTGGCGGATAGTAGCAGGCAATATTCAGGGCTGCAGAAACGAAAAAAGGGCACCCTTTGCAAGGTGCCCTTTTCTCTGAATATGGTCGGGGTAAGGGGATTCGAACTCCTGACATCCTGCTCCCAAAGCAGGCGCGCTACCGGACTGCGCTATACCCCGGTTTGAAATTTGGCTCCGCGACCAGGACTCGAACCTGGGACCCAATGATTAACAGTCATTTGCTCTACCGACTGAGCTATCGCGGAACTATCAATTTCAAGTACTGCAATTTCGAAAACTGTATCACTACCGCTTCGAACTCTTCGACCTTGTGCATCGCTGCGTTCATGTCTCTGAGGCGCGCTATTCTACAACCTTCAAAACCCTTGTCAACCCCTAATTTGCATTCAACTTACTGATTTGCAACTTTTTTTCAGATTCCCGATTTTGCTGGAAACCTGCGGGGTGACATACAGCGGGGCGCACTTTACAAGCACTCGAGAAAAAATGCAAAGAAAAAAGGCCTCGAAATTCGAGGCCTTAGCGTAACCGCCCGAAAAATCAGGCGAAGACGATTTCTTCGCCCTCCACCTTGGCGGTAATCCCGGTGCCAGGCAGGAACTTGCCGGACAGGATCAACTGCGCCAACGGGTTCTCGATCCAGCGCTGAATGGCCCGTTTCAATGGCCGTGCGCCGTAGACCGGGTCGTAACCGACGGAGATCAGTTTATCCAGTGCTTCGTCGCTCAGCTCCAGGCTCAGGTCGCGCTCAGCCAGACGGCTGCGCAGGCGGCCCAACTGGATCTGGGTGATGCCAGCGATCTGATCACGGCCCAGCGGCTCGAACACCACCACTTCGTCGATACGGTTGATGAACTCGGGACGGAAGTGCGAACCCACCGCGTCCATCACCGCTGCCCGTTGCGCCTCGCGATCACCTACCAGCTCCTGGATCTGCGCCGAGCCCAGGTTGGAGGTCATCACGATCACGGTGTTGCGGAAATCCACCGTGCGTCCGTGGCTGTCCGTCAGGCGACCGTCTTCAAGTACCTGCAGCAATACGTTGAACACATCCGGGTGCGCCTTCTCGACTTCGTCGAGCAGCACCACGGCATAAGGCTTACGCCGTACCGCTTCGGTCAGGTAGCCGCCCTCTTCGTAACCGACGTAGCCAGGTGGAGCACCGATCAACCGCGCCACGGAGTGTTTCTCCATGAACTCGGACATGTCGATACGCACCATCGCCTCTTCGGTATCGAACAGGAACTCGGCCAGGGCCTTGCACAGCTCGGTTTTACCGACACCGGTCGGGCCGAGGAACAGGAACGAACCACTTGGCCGGTTCGGGTCGGACAAGCCGGCGCGCGAACGACGAACGGCGTTGGAAACCGCAACCACGGCTTCTTCCTGACCGATCACGCGCTGATGCAGCAGGCTTTCCATCTTCAGCAGTTTTTCCCGCTCGCCTTCAAGCATCTTGGCCACCGGAATACCGGTCCACTTGGAGACGACTTCAGCGATTTCCTCTTCGGTCACCTTGTTACGCAGCAGCTGGTTCTCGGCCTTACCGTGCTGGTCGACCATCTGCAGGCTGCGCTCCAGGTCCGGGATTACCCCGTACTGCAGCTCGGCCATGCGGCTGAGGTCGCCTTTACGCCGTGCGGTTTCCAGCTCCTGGCGCGACTGCTCGATTTTCTGCTGGATCTGCGCAGAGCCCTGCACTTCGGCTTTTTCCGAGGTCCAGACTTCTTCCAGATCAGCGTACTCACGCTCCAGCCGGGCAATCTCTTCAGTTAGTTTTTCCAGACGCTTGATTGCCGCTTCGTCTTCTTCTTTCTTCAGCGCCTGGGATTCAACCTTCAGTTGAATCAGACGGCGCTCCAGGCGATCGAGCACTTCCGGCTTGGAGTCGATCTCCATGCGAATGCGGCTGGCCGCTTCGTCAACCAGGTCGATAGCCTTGTCCGGCAGCTGCCGGTCAGTGATGTAGCGATGGCTGAGCTTGGCCGCGGCAATGATCGCGCCGTCGGTGATCGCCACCTTGTGGTGCACCTCGTAACGCTCTTTGAGGCCACGCAGGATGGCGATGGTGTCTTCCTCGCTCGGCTCCTCCACCAGTACCTTCTGGAAGCGCCGCTCGAGGGCCGCGTCTTTCTCGATGTACTGACGGTACTCGTTCAGGGTCGTGGCACCCACGCAGTGTAGCTCACCACGGGCCAGGGCCGGCTTGAGCATGTTACCGGCGTCCATGGAGCCTTCACCTTTACCGGCGCCGACCATGGTGTGCAGTTCGTCGATGAACAGAATGATCTGCCCTTCCTGCTTGGACAGTTCATTGAGCAGGCCTTTGAGGCGCTCCTCGAACTCACCACGGAACTTGGCACCGGCAATCAGCGCGCCCATGTCCAGCGAGAGCAGACGCTTGCCTTTGAGGCCGTCCGGCACTTCGCCGTTGATGATGCGCTGGGCCAGGCCTTCGGCGATGGCGGTTTTACCGACGCCAGGTTCGCCGATCAGCACCGGGTTGTTTTTGGTCCGACGTTGCAGCACCTGGATGGTGCGGCGGATTTCGTCGTCACGGCCGATCACCGGGTCAAGCTTGCCGTCTTCGGCACGCTTGGTCAGGTCGACGGTGTACTTGTCCAGGGCCTGACGCGACTCCTCGGCGTTGGGGTCGTTGACCGCCTCACCGCCACGCAGGTTGCTGATGGCGTTTTCCAGGGCTTTCTTGGTCACGCCCTGGCTCAGCAGCAATTTGCCAAGCTTGCTGTTCTCATCCATGGCGGCGAGCAACACCAGTTCGCTGGAAATGAACTGGTCGCCCTTCTGCTGCGCCAGGCGGTCAGCCTGGTTGAGCAGACGCGCCAGATCCTGCGACATGTTCACGTCACCGGTCGGGTTCTGGATTTTCGGCAGTTGGTCGAGCTCTTTGCTCAACGCCTTGCGCAGGCTGTTGACGTCAAAGCCCACCTGCATCAGCAGCGGCTTGATCGAACCACCTTGCTGGTCGATCAACGCTTGCAACAGGTGCGCAGGCTCGATGGCGGGATGGTCCATACCAACGGCCAGGGATTGGGAATCGGATAACGCCAGCTGTAACTTGCTGGTCAAACGGTCTATTCGCATAAGTTACCTTCCTTTTATGGGCAGGCCGGAGCGATGGACACACCTGATGAAGATAAACCTGCCTGAGATACCCCATTAGATGAGGGTGATTCTGGAGGATTCAAGCTTAGCGGGGTTGATTCAGGTCAGCGCGGGGCCAGCCAGATCAATGAGGCGAAGCGTCCACCTTGCGGAGTACACCGATAAGAATAGAAGCGTGGATCGCTCACGGTGCACAAACCACCGCCATACACCGCATTTACACCACGGGCGGCCAGACGCAGACGCGCCAGGGTATAGATGTCGGCCATCAGTTTATCCGGGCGTACACCGGGCACGAAGGCCTGGGCAGTTTCCGGATGAACGGTCGTGAAGGCATCGCGCACTTCCAGACCGACTTCGAAGGCTTGCGGGCCAATGGCCGGGCCCAGCCACACCAACACCTCTTCAGGTGGCAGGTTCAGGCGGTCCAGGGTGGCCTCGATGACCCCGTTGGCCAGACCGCGCCAGCCAGCATGGGCAGCCGCGACACGGGTGCCGGCACGGTCGCAGAACAGCAACGGCAGGCAATCGGCGGTCATCACCGTGCAGGCAATGCCTGGGGTGGCGGTCCAGCTGGCGTCGGCTTCGGCGATTACGCCAGGGTCGGCATCTGCCACCACGACGCCATGCACCTGCTTGAGCCAGGCGGGCTGGATGCCGAACTCGGCGGTCAGGCGACGACGGTTCTCGGTTACTGCATCCGGCGCATCGCCGACATGGTCACCGAGATTGAAGCTTTCATAAGGCGGCAGGCTGACCCCGCCAGAGCGGGTGGTGACGCACGCGCGAACCGCGGCCGGCGCAGGCCAGTCCGGGATCAGCAGGGCGTGCGTCAGCTCACTCATCCGACGAACGCCTCGCGGTCCTGCTTGAGCAGCGACAGCAGCCAGACGAAATCGTCCGGCAGCGACGATTCCCAGCCCATACGCTCGCCGGTCACCGGGTGATCCAGTTCCAGGAAACGCGCATGCAGGGCCTGACGCGGGAAAGTCTTGAGGGCTTCGACCATGGTCTGGCTGGCCGCTGGCGGAATGCGGAAGCGACCGCCGTAGACCGGATCGCCGACCAACGGGAAGTTCACGTGAGCCATGTGCACACGAATCTGGTGGGTACGCCCGGTTTCCAGCTTGACCCGCACATGGGTATGCGAACGGAAGCGCTCCAGCACGCGGTAGTGACTGACAGCCGGCTTGCCGCCTTCGGTCACGGCCATGCGCTGGCGTTGCCCGCCATGGCGGCCAATCGGGGCATTGATCTTGCCACCGGCGGTGACCACACCGATCACGATACATTCATAGATGCGGCTGACACTGCGGCTTTGCAACTGGGCAACCAGTTGGGTCTGCGCCTGGATGGTCTTGGCCACCACCATCAGACCGGTGGTGTCCTTGTCCAGGCGGTGGACGATGCCGGCGCGCGGGACATTGATGATGTCCGGCACGTGGTGCAGCAGTGCGTTGAGCAGGGTGCCATCAGCGTGGCCCGCAGCCGGGTGGACCACCAGCCCGGCAGGCTTGTTGATCACCAGTATGTGGTCGTCTTCATAGACGATATCCAGCTCGATGTCCTGGGCCACCCACTCGCCCTGGGCTTCCTGCTCGGCCTCAAGGGCCAGCAGCGAGCCGCCGTGGACGATATCGCGCGGACGCAGGACGGCGCCATCGACCGTCAGGCGCCCCTCCTTGATCCAGGTGGAAAGGCGCGAGCGCGAGTGCTCAGCGAACAATTGGGCGGCGACTTGGTCGAGGCGTTGCCCGCCCAATTCGGACGGCACCTCTGCGCTAAGTTGAATGATCTCGGACATGCTCGAATCAGCGGGCGGCACAGCCTTTGGTTTCGACTGCACGCTTGTGGTTAAATACGACGTCTTTTGCCCCGCAAGTTACATCGGGGTGCTCATCATAACAGGACGGCCACGCCCAAGACAGCGGCCGTCATAGGGACGCAAGCCGCCATGCAAGTGAAACACCTGCTGCTGATCGCCATCCTCGGACTGACCGCTGCTTGTTCTTCGAAGGAAGTCGTCGACGAAAACCTGAGCGAAGCCGAGCTGTACCAGCAGGCGCAGGCCGATCTGGACAACCACAGCTACACCAGCGCCACCAGCAAGCTCAAGGCCCTGGAATCGCGTTATCCGTTCGGCCGATATGCCGATCAGGCCCAGCTTGAGCTGATCTACGCGAACTACAAGAACGCCGAGCCAGAAGCCGCCAAGTCGGCCGCCGAGCGTTTCATTCGCTTGCATCCTCAGCACCCGAACGTCGACTACGCCTATTACCTCAAGGGCCTGACCTCTTTCGATCAGGACCGTGGCCTGCTGGCGCGCTTCCTGCCACTGGACATGACCAAGCGTGACCCGGGTGCTGCCCGCGATTCGTACAACGAGTTCGCCCAGCTGACCAGCCGCTTCCCCAACAGCCGTTACTCGCCAGATGCCAAACAGCGCATGATCTACCTGCGCAACCTGCTGGCGTCCTACGAAATCCACGTCGCCGACTACTACCTGACCCGTCAGGCCTATGTCGCCGCCGCCAACCGTGGCCGCTACGTGGTCGAGAACTTCCAGGAAACCCCATCGGTCGGCGACGGCCTGGCGGTGATGACCGAAGCCTACATGCGTCTGCACCTGGACGAACTGGCCGCCACCAGCCTGGAAACTCTCAAGCTCAACTACCCGGATCACCCGAGCCTGGTCGATGGCCAGTTCCAGCCCAAGCAGGATGAAGCCGACAACCGCTCCTGGCTGTCCAAGGCTACCCTGGGCCTGATCGAGACCGAAGCGCCGCTGCCGCCGGGTGAAACCCGCGCCAACCAGGACGTGATCAAACAGTACGAAGACGCCAAGGAAGCGATTCCGGCCGAACTGCTGCCAGAGAACAGCGACGCCGTCGAAGAAGAGCAACACGAAGCGGAAGGCAACAACGACGACCGCTCCTGGTTCAGCTACATGACCTTTGGCGTGTTCGACTGATCGATCATGCAACAGATAAAGGGAGGCCGAGGCCTCCCTTTTTTCATGCCCGAGCCCTAGACTAAAGGCTCTTCACTGATAAAGCTGGACACCATGGTTCGCCTACTTTTCTGGATCGCCCTGATCGCCGCCGCTTTCTGGCTGTGGCGCAAGTTCAAGGCCAGCAATGCTGTTAAACCCGACAACAGCCTCGAAGACCCGCTGAAAATGGTGCGCTGCGCCCATTGCGGCGTGCACCTGCCCAGTGACCGCGCCCTGCATCGGGGAGCACAGTGGTATTGCAGCCAGGCGCATCTGGAGCAAGGGCCCGGCGATCAGCGCTGAATCAGCCGTTTTATCGCGGGGCAAGCCCGCTCCCACCGAGCCTCTGTGGGAGCGGGCTTGCCCCACGATGTGTCTTTACTCTCCGGTCAATCGCCCTGCTGGCGCATAAGGCCGTGGATCGATGATCGGTTCACGGCCCAGTAGCAGGTCGGCAAACAACTGGCAGGACGCCGGCGCCAGCACCAGGCCGTTGCGGTAATGCCCGCAGTTCAGCCACAAACCCTGCCAGCCCGGCACTTCACCAATGTAAGGTATGCCCTCGGGCGATCCCGGACGCAAACCCGCCCAATGGCCAACCGGCGTAGCGTCGGCCAACGCCGGGAGCAACTCGATGGCTGAAGCCTTGAGGCTTTCCAGGGCTTCGGCGGTCGGGGTCTTGTCGTACCCGGCATGCTCCAGGGTACTGCCCACCAGAATATGGCCGTCCCGCCGCGGGATGGCGTAGCGCCCCTTGGCCAGCACCATGCTCGGCAGGAAGTCTTCGGCGCATTTGAACAGAATCATCTGCCCTTTGACCGGCTCGACCGGCAACTCCAGGCCCAGGAGACGCAACAGATCGCCACTCCAGGCACCGGCAGTCAGCACCACGCGCTCGCCAGCAATCAGCCCGTCAGCCGTCTCGACCCCGGTGATACGCCCGTCCTGCTGGCTGAAGCCGGTGATTTCGCAGTGCTCGCGAATACTCACGTTAGGCATCGCCTGCAGCGCCGCCTTGAGCGATTTGACCAGGCGCGGGTTACGCACGTTGGCCACGCCCGCCATGTAGATAGCGCGCTGGAAACCGGCGCCGAGTACTGGCACCGCATCATAGGCGGCAGAGATATCCACCGCACTCAATGGCCGCCCTTCCCGCTCGGCCCAGGCCAGAGCCTCGGCTTCGTCGTCCAGGTCCAGCCAGTACAGGCCGGTGGTATGCACCTCGGGATCCACCCCGGTACTGGTGAACAAACGCTCACCCAGCTGTGGATAGAAATCCTGCGACCAGTGCGCCAGCGCTGTCACTGCAGGGCTGTAGCGCCAGGGATAGAGCGGCGAAACAATGCCGCCACCGGCCCAGGACGATTCCTGTCCCAGCTCACCGCGATCACACAGCACCACCTGCTCGACCTCGGCCGCCAGGTTGAACGCTGTCAGCAGGCCGATCACTCCGCCGCCGACTATCACTACTTGCTTGGTCATCTATCGATCCAACGTCTGAAGTAAATCGCGAAAGGCTTCAGCCACCCCAGCAACCACTGCCGGCATCCCCGATGCTTTCGGGATTACCGCGCACACCCGTCTGGTCAAGCACATAGTCACCGCACGGATCAGCCATCATCAGGCCACCGGGAAGGCGTCGTGCCAACAGGGTGAAAGACTCCTTGTCGCGTACCGCTTGCAAGCGATAGTGAGCGGTGCCGCTCGCCAATGGCGTCACTTGTGTTTCGCTATCGCTGTATTGTCCCGCACGAGAGTAATGGCGCTCCAGCTGCTGCGCGCTGGTGAACAGCAAGCCGACAATTTCCGTGCGAGCCGCTTTTCTGACCTGATCACTGTAACTGGGGTAGGCAATGCTCGCCAGAATGCCGACCACAGCGATGACAATCAACAGTTCGATCAGGCTCAATCCTTTCTGCGGCCTCATGCACCTGCTCCTTAATAGACCTGTCGCCAGAGGATCCGCCGCCAGGGTTGCGATGTTGGCTCGACAGGCTGCGCAATCACGCTCTCCAGCACACTGCGGGCAGTGCCATTGCGCGCCACGGCAGTGATTCGATACAGCCTTACCTTAAGCTCTGGCGGCATTTGCCTGGCCTTGGTGCTCTCCCCCAGGGACTGAATGAGATAGAAACCGCGATCGCCTGCCTGCCAAGCCAGACCGGAGCTTGCGCCAACACCTGCATACACGCCGCCCGAAGTAATCAAGCCAACTTCCGGGGGCGGCAGGCAATACTCACAGCGTGGGCCTGCCAGCTCCAACGCCCTGGACTCTGCCTGTTGCAGCAGTTGTTGCGCCTGTTCGAATGCCTGCAACGTGCTCGACAGGTTGCGCGCCATGCGCTCTTGCTGGATCGCACTGCCCAGCGCCGATAACCCAAGCAACCCCAGCAGCAACACCAACGTCAGACTAAGCAGCAGAACCAGTCCACGTTGCCTCATGACCCAACCGATCGATTGCCCAGGGCAATGCTTGTTCGATAAGTCTGTGGCCTCACGCGTTGCTGTGGGTCGGTCAGGGTCAGGGCGAGGTGCACAACGGAAATACCAGAGGAACCGTCCCTGATCAGTTCAAGCTGCAACTCACCGACCCCGTCTACCAGTGCCCCATCACTTGCCCCGCTACGCAGGCGCAACTCATTGGCTACCAGTCGGTAATCCTGACGCCGGATGGGCACGGCAAACTGCCCCGCTTCAGGCGCCCGAATACCCGCATACACATTTGCCTGCGTTCGACAGTCGGTGACCAGGGTCCAGTCCGGCCGGCCACTGGCTTGCACAACCTCGGCACTGATCAGGCTCAAACGCTGCAGGCGCCCATCCGCGCCGCGAGTGATTTGCACAGGCTGCGCGAATGCATCTGCAGCCAAGGGGTCGTGGAAGACCATAGCGTCGTGACGCAGACAACCGAACATTCCTGCCATGCGAATACTCTGGGCCAGACGCTGCAGGGCGTGACGCGCATCCTCCTGCATCCGCGCCGCCGCCTCTTGCGCCTGCCAGGACTGGCTTGCGGTAATAAACAGGCGATTGGCACCGAGTAACACCAGCAATCCCAGGCTCAGGGCCAGCATCGCTTCCAGCAGGCTGAAACCCGCTTGCCTGGTCACTGCCCGGAGTCCTGATTACGTAACGTCTCGCCAGCACGGGCCTGCTCGAGCACGCCATGGGCCAGATAGGCCGCCTGGGTGCTACGCAATGCGCTTTCGGTGGCCTGCAAGGCCCGCACCTGCAAACCGGCGGCGGCAAACAAACCCAGCCCCAACACAGCCATCGCCACCAGCACTTCAATCAACGTCATGCCTTGTTGCTGCCAGCCATCCATGGCCAACCTCCGCGACTTTTCCACAGCCCTTTGCCAACCCGGCCGACTGGACGCCAGCGACACGAGCTTCGAACCTATAGCGAAGCACTTCCAGGGAGGAATGCACGGTGAAGCAACAGGGTGTAACACTGATTCAAATCTTGTTCGCATCAGCCCTACTCGGGCTGCTTACGCAGATGAGCGTTCCGGCTTACAACACCATGAGTAGCGGACTACAGCGGCAGGTTGCGGCCAAAGACCTGGCCCAGGCGCTACGCACCGCGCGCAGTGAGGCGCTGCTGCGCAATAGCAACGTGCGCCTGCAAGCTCTGGAGGCAGACTGGAGTAAGGGCTGGCAGATGATTGTCGAGCACGACAGCCCGCAACTGCTGCATGAATGGCGCAGCAATGGACGAACGATCATTGTTGGAAACCAGCCGGTGGCCCGGCAGGTAGGTTTCAATGGCCTGGGTGTGCCTCTGCGGGAGGGAGGCGCCTTTCAGGCCGGGACGCTGCATGTTTGCCAACGTCCCGAAGCGCTGAGTCACTATCAGGTGGTGCTGTCGCACACCGGCAGAGTCAGCCTGCGTGATGCGTTGATCAAGCAGCCGCTGTGCGCGGCTGCCGGGTCAGATCAATGAACGAACCCGCAGCTCCTTGGGCATCGAGAAGGTGATGTTCTCTTCGCGGCCATCCAGCTCTTCGGCGCCGGTGGCGCCCCACGCCCTGAGTTGCTCGATCACACCGCGCACCAGCACTTCCGGCGCCGAGGCACCAGCAGTGATACCGATGCGCTCGACACCGTCAAACCAGCTTTTCTGCAGGTCTTCGGCACCGTCGATCAGGTAAGCCGGCGTCGACATACGCTCGGCCAGCTCACGTAGGCGGTTGGAGTTGGAGCTGTTCGGACTGCCCACTACCAGGACCACATCACATTCGTCGGCCAGCTGTTTCACCGCATCCTGGCGGTTCTGGGTAGCGTAGCAGATGTCGTCCTTGCGCGGTCCGCCGATGTTCGGGAAGCGCGCACGCAGGGCATCAATCACACGGCTGGTGTCATCCATCGACAGGGTCGTCTGGGTCACAAAGGCCAGTTTGTCCGGGTTATTGACCTGCAGCTGGGCTACGTCTTCCTCGTCTTCGACCAGGTAGATTGCGCCGCCGTTACTGGCGTCGTACTGGCCCATGGTGCCTTCGACTTCCGGATGACCTTCGTGGCCGATCAGGATGCATTCGCGGCCGTCGCGGCTGTAGCGCGCCACCTCAATATGCACCTTGGTGACCAGCGGGCAGGTTGCATCGAACACTTTCAGACCGCGCCCGGCTGCTTCCTGGCGCACAGCCTGGGAAACACCGTGAGCGCTGAAGATGACGATGACGTCATTCGGCACCTGGTCCAGTTCTTCGACAAAGATGGCGCCGCGGGCGCGCAGGTCTTCGACCACGAACTTGTTGTGCACCACTTCGTGACGCACATAGATCGGCGGACCGAAGACTTCCAGGGCGCGGTTGACGATCTCGATCGCCCGATCCACGCCCGCGCAGAAGCCGCGAGGGTTGGCGAGTTTGATTTGCATGCTCGGCTCCGGGCTCAAAGCGCTGTGACTTCGAGGATTTGCACCTCGAAGCTCAGGGTTTTGCCGGCCAGTGGATGGTTGAAATCGATGGTCACCTGGGCGTCATCGAAAGCCTTGACCACACCCGGCAGCTCGGCATTGGCAGCGTCGTTGAAGATCACCAGCAGACCTTCGGAAAGCTCCATGTCGTTGAACTGCGAGCGTGGCATGATCTGAACGTTCTGCGGATTGGGCTGACCAAAGGCGTTTTCCGGCTCGACGGTAACGGTGCGCTTGTCACCAGCCTTGAAGCCGAAAATGGCCGCTTCAAAGCCCGGCAGCAGGTTGCCGTCGCCGACTTTGAACACCGCCGGCGCCTTGTCGAAGGTGCTGTCGACGGTATCGCCGTTTTCCAGGTGCAGCGCGAAGTGCAGTTTCACTTCGGTGTTCTGGCCAATGCGGGTATCAGTCATGGACAGGTTCTCCGGACTTCTTGCTCTTGAACATATCCAGCGCCAGCATCACCGCACCCACGGTAATGGCGCTGTCGGCCAGGTTGAAGGCCGGGAAATACCAGCGGTTCTGCCAGTGGACGAGGATGAAGTCGACCACGTGGCCCAGCACGATACGGTCGTACAGGTTACCCAGCGCGCCGCCAAGCACCAGCGCCAGTGCTACTGCCAGCCAGGTCTCGTTGCGCCCCAGGCGCTTGAGCCAGACCACCAGCACGCCGCTGACCACCAGGGCGATCAGGGCAAACAGCCAGCGTTGCCAGCCGGAGCTATCAGCCAGGAAGCTGAAAGCGGCACCCGTGTTGTAGGCCAGGGTCCAGCTGAAGTAGTCCGGAATGACCACGATCTGCTGGTACAGGCTCAGCGCGCCCTCAAAGTAGAACTTGCTGGCCTGGTCGAGGACCAGGACCAGCAGACTCAGCCAGAGCCAGCCAAGGCGCCCGAAGCGCCCTGCAGCGGGGTTAGGCATAGTGGCGCACCTCACCGTTGCCGCTGATGTTGTCGGCGCAACGGGCGCAGATTTCCGGATGCTCCGGGTTCGCCCCGACGTCAGCGCGGAAGTGCCAGCAACGGCCGCACTTGGCGTGACCGGACTTGACCACTTTGAGTTTAAGGCCAGGCACTTCAGTCTCGACCGCATCGGCTGGCGCCTGGACGAACGGTGCCACGCTGGCGGCCGAGGTGATCAGCACGAAACGCAGCTCGTCGCCCAGCTTGTTCAGGTCGGCGCTCAGGGCGTCGTCGGCGAACAGGGTGACTTCAGCTTGCAGGTTGCCACCGATGGCCTTGGCCGAACGCTGGTTCTCCAGTTCCTTGTTGACCGCAGTCTTGGCCGCCATCACGCGGTCCCAGTAAGCGCGACCCAGCTCGAAGCCTTCCGGCAACTCGGTCAGCCCCTGGTACCAAGTGTTGAGCATCACCGATTCGTTGCGCTCGCCCGGCAGGTACTGCCACAGCTCGTCGGCGGTGAAGGCCAGGATCGGCGCGATCCAGCGCACCAGCGCTTCGCTGATGTGGTACAGCGCGGTCTGGCAGGAACGGCGGGCAACACTGTTGGCGCCAGTGGTGTACTGACGGTCCTTGATGATGTCCAGGTAGAAGCCACCCAGCTCCTGCACGCAGAAGTTGTGGATCTTCGAGTAGACGTTCCAGAAGCGGTATTCACCGTAGTGCTCTTCCAGCTCGCGCTGCAGCAGCAGGGTACGGTCGACCGCCCAACGGTCCAGCGCCAGCATGTCTTCGGCCGGCAGCAGGTCGCGGGCCGGGTCGAAGCCGGACAGGTTGGAGAGCAGGAAGCGCGCGGTGTTGCGGATACGCCGGTAGGCGTCGGCGCTGCGCTGCAGGATCTGCTCGGAAACCGCCATTTCGCCGGAGTAGTCAGTGGCCGAAACCCACAGACGCAGGATGTCGGCACCCAGGGTGTCGTTGACCTTCTGCGGCTCGATGGTGTTACCCAGCGACTTGGACATCTTGCGACCGTTTTCGTCGACGGTGAAACCGTGCGTCAGCAGCTCGCGGTACGGCGCGTGGTTGTCGATGGCGCAGCCGGTCAGCAGCGAGGAATGGAACCAGCCGCGGTGCTGGTCGGAACCTTCCAGGTACAGATCGGCACGCGGGCCGGTTTCGTGGCCGATGCTGTGCGAGCCACGCAGTACATGCCAGTGGGTGGTGCCGGAGTCGAACCAGACGTCGAGGGTGTCAGCGATCTTGTCGTACTGACCGGCCTCTTCACCGAGCAGTTCGGCCGCGTCCATCTTGAACCAGGCTTCGATACCTTCCTTCTCGACGCGCTTGGCCACTTCTTCCATCAGCTCGACGGTGCGTGGGTGCAACTCGCCGGTCTGTTTGTTGAGGAAGAATGGAATCGGCACACCCCAGTTACGCTGACGCGAGATGCACCAGTCCGGGCGGTTGGCGATCATCGAATGCAGACGTGCCTGACCCCAGGCTGGAACGAACTTGGTTTCTTCGATGGCCTTGACCGCGCGCTTGCGCAGGGTGTCGCCATTGTCAGGCTGCTTGTCCATGCCGACGAACCACTGCGCGGTGGCGCGGTAGATCAGCGGAGTTTTGTGGCGCCAGCAGTGCATGTAGCTGTGGCTGATGGTTTCGGTGTGCATCAGCGCACCGACTTCCGACAGCTTCTCAACGATGGCCGGGTTGGCCTTCCAGATGAACTGGCCGCCGAAGAATTCCAGCGACGGCACATACACACCGTTGCTTTGCACTGGGGTGAGGATGTCGTCGTTGACCATGCCGTAGCGCTTGCAGGTAACGAAGTCGTCTTCACCGTAGGCTGGCGAGGAGTGAACCACACCGGTACCGGCGCCGAGTTCGACGTAGTCGGCCAGATAAACCGGCGACAGGCGGTCGTAGAACGGGTGACGGAAGTTGATCAGCTCCAGCGCCGAACCTGCTGCGGTGGCGACTACCGAACCTTCCAGCGCGTAACGCTTCAGGCACGACTCGACCAGCTCCTCAGCCAGCACCAGCAGTTTGTCGCCGACGTCGACCAGGGCGTACTTGAACTCCGGGTGGACGTTCAGCGCCTGGTTGGCCGGGATGGTCCACGGGGTGGTGGTCCAGATCACGATCGAAGCCGGCTTGGCCAGCGAGGCCAGGCCGAAAGCGGCGGCCAGCTTGGCGTCATCGACGATCGGGAAGGCCACGTCGATGGTCTGGGATTTCTTGTCGGCGTATTCGACTTCGGCTTCGGCCAGGGCCGAACCGCAATCGAAACACCAGTTCACAGGCTTCAGGCCCTTGAACACGAAGCCGTGCTTGACCATCTCGGCCAGGGCGCGGATTTCACCGGCCTCGTTGGCAAAGTTCATGGTCTTGTAAGGGTTGCTCCAGTCGCCCAGCACACCCAGGCGGATGAACTCGGTCTTCTGCCCTTCGATCTGCTCGGCGGCGTAGGCACGGCACAGCTCGCGGGTCTTGTCTGCGGTCAGGTGCTTGCCATGGGTCACTTCGACCTTGTGCTCGATCGGCAGGCCGTGGCAGTCCCAACCCGGGACGTACGGGGCGTCGAAGCCGGACAGGGTCTTGGAGCGGACAATCATGTCCTTGAGAATCTTGTTCAGCGCATGACCGATGTGAATCTTGCCGTTGGCGTAGGGCGGGCCGTCGTGCAGCACGAACTTCGGACGATCCTTGCCAATTTCGCGCAGCTTCTGGTACAGGCCAATGCTGTCCCAGCGCTGCAGAATCTGCGGTTCGCGCTGTGGCAGGCCGGCCTTCATCGGGAAGGCGGTGTCCGGAAGGTTTAGCGTGGCTTTATAGTCGGTCATTTCAGGCTCTTCGTTAGCGGTTGAGCGTGCCAATGGGCACGTGCGGCGGCGATATCCGCATCGATCGCCGACTTCAGCGCCTCCAGGGAGGCGAAACGCTGCTCTTCACGCAGCTTGTGGTGGAACTCCACCGTCAGGCGCCGGCCATAGAGATCGCCGGCGTAATCAAGGAGATGCACTTCCAGGTGGGCACTGCCATCACCGGAAACGGTTGGCCGTACGCCAATGTTGGCGACGCCGGGCCAAGGCTTGCCATCGAGTTCGACGCTGACCAGGTAAACCCCGCTCAGCGGTACGCGACGACGCTTGAGTTGTATGTTGGCAGTCGGTGTGCCCAGTTGGCGCGCCAGTTTCTGCCCGTGCAGAACGCGGCCGCTGATGCGGTACGGGCGTCCGAGCAAGCGTTCGGCGAGGGCAAAGTCGGCCATGGCCAGGGCCTGGCGTACTTGCGTGCTGCTGACCCGCAGGCCATCCAGTTCAACTGTCTGTGCCGCTTCAACGGTGAAGCCCTGGCTCAAACCGGCCTGCTGGAGAAACTCGAAGTCGCCGACCCGGTCGCAACCAAAGCGGAAATCATCGCCGACTTCCAGGTGCTTGACCCCCAGACCGTCGACCAGGATGGTATCGACGAACTCAGCGGCGCTGAGCTTGCTCAGGCGCTGGTTGAACGCCAGACACAGCACCCGGTCCACGCCTTCAGCGGCCAGCAGCGCGACCTTGTCACGCAGGCGGGCCAAGCGGGCCGGCGCAGTGTCCGGGGCAAAGTATTCTCGCGGCTGCGGCTCGAAAATCACCACGCAGCTGGGTACGCCCAGCTCTACCGCTCGCTCACGCAGGCGCGCCAGGATTGCCTGGTGGCCACGGTGAACACCGTCGAAGTTGCCAATAGTGGCGACACAGCCCCGGTGCTGGGGGCGCAGGTTGTGAAGGCCTCGAACCAGCTGCATAACGCGCTTCTTGCTCATAAAGTGGTCGATTATAACCACACCCGGGCGCGGACGACAGGCAGCAGCGTCACCCCGAGGCGTGGAATAGATAAAACCGACGTCTGGCCGTGGTCGCCGCTCAATGCAGTGCCTTGCGGGCAAAGTCACGCGGACGGAAACCAAACACGAACAGACTGCCGAAATAAGTCACTACACCCGCCAGAATCAACACGCCCAGACGCAGGAAACGTTCGAGCATTCCGCCTTCTTCCCAAGCCGGCATGTAATGCATGCCCACCAGCAGCACCGCCGACATCAACAGCACCGCCAGGACCAGCTTGGCGAGGAACTTGCCCCAGCCCGGCTGCGGCTGGAACAGCTGCTGCTGACGCAGCTTCCAGTACAACAGACCGGCATTCAGGCAGGCGCCAAGGCTGATCGCCAGGGCCAACCCTGCGTGTTGCAGGTGGGTAATGAATATCAGGTTGAACAGCTGGGTACAGACCAGGGTGAATACTGCGATTTTAACCGGAGTACGGATGTTCTGCTGGGCATAGAAGCCAGGGGCCAGCACCTTGACCAGAATGATTGCCAGCAGGCCGACCGAATAGGCAATCAGGGCACGCTGGGTCATGGCGGCGTCGTGTGCGCTGAATTTGCCGTATTGGAACAGCGCCACGGTCAACGGCTCGGCGAGGATAGCCATGGCCAGGGTGCATGGCAGCACCAGCAGGAAACACAGACGCAAGCCCCAGTCGAGGATCCGCGAATACTCATGACGGTCACGGTTGGCGTAGGTCTTGGCCAGGGTCGGCAACAAAATGGTTCCGAGCGCCACGCCGAGCACACCGGAGGGCAGCTCCATCAGGCGGTCGGCGTAGTACATCCAGGACACCGAGCCGGCCACCAGGAACGAGGCGAAGATGGTGTTGATGATCAGCGAAATCTGACTTACCGACACGCCGAGGATCGCTGGCAGCATCTGCTTGAGTACCCGCCACACGCCCGAGTCACGCAGATTCAGGCGTGGCAACACCAGCATGCCGATCTTCTTCAGATGTGGCAGCTGGTACAACAGTTGCGCCAGACCGCCGGCCAATACGCCCCAGGCCAGGGCCATGATCGGCGGATCGAAGTACGGGGTCAGAAACACGGTAAAGCCGATCATCGCCACGTTGAGCAGGGTCGGCACGAAGGCCGGCACCGAAAAACGGTTCCAGGTATTGAGAATGGCCCCGGCCAGCGAGGATAGCGAGATCAGCAATATATAAGGGAACGTCACCCGCAACAGGCTGGTGGTCAGCTCAAACTTTTCACCACTGCTGACAAAACCCGGTGCGGTGACCCACACCACCCAGGGGGCGGCCAGTATGCCGAGCGCGGTGACCAAGGCCAGCACCAGGGTCAGCAACCCGCTGACGTAGGCAATGAAGGTGCGTGTCGCTTCGTCGCCCTGCTGGGTCTTGTACTCAGCCAGGATCGGCACGAAAGCCTGGGAAAATGCGCCCTCGGCGAAGATCCGGCGCAGCAGGTTGGGCAATTTGAAGGCGATGAAAAAGGCGTCGGTAGCCACGCCGGCACCGAATACCCGCGCCAGGATGGTGTCGCGCACAAAGCCCAACACCCGTGAAATCATGGTGATGGAGCTGACGGCGGCCAGGGATTTCAGAAGGTTCATTGAAAGTTTTTTACGCCTAAAGATAAAGGGCTGTGCCGGAACGCGCCCAGTTGTGCGATACTCCGCGCCGCAACGCAAGCAGAGCAAAAGCTCCCGAGTTTACAGGTCGTACCGCAGAAGGGAATCACTCCCTTGTAAGGAACAACCACTCAGCGGATCCATGCAAGTGCCCTTGACAACCGATCAACTCATCGGCATGATTCGCGGCCTATTTTGTTTGCTATTTACCAAGTCTTTCGAGGAGCTCGACGGTGGCCAACTCACCTTCCGCCAAAAAACGTGCAAAACAGGCTGAGAAGCGTCGCAGCCACAACGCCAGCCTGCGTTCCATGGTTCGTACCTACATCAAGAATGTAGTTAAAGCCATCGACGCAAAAGACGCCGAAAAAGCGCAAGCTGCTTACACTCTGGCTGTTCCTGTTATCGACCGTATGGCCGATAAAGGCATCATCCACAAGAACAAGGCTGCTCGCCATAAAGGCCGTCTGAATGGCCACATCAAGGCGCTGAAAGAAGCTGCAGCTGCCTAAGCGACACGCTTGTTAAAAAACCGACCTCAGGGTCGGTTTTTTATTGCCTGCGATTTGCCGGTTGTCTTTAGAAGCATCGCGGGGCAAGCCCGCTCCCACTGGCAAATTCCTGTAGGAGCGGGCTTGCCCCGCGATGAATCCTGTTACTTACCGATCTGAATCTTCGGTGCCCACTGCAGCCATTCGTCCTCAGCCTTGTCGAACAAGGCAAAGGTCTGCTGCGGTCGAGCCGGGTTACCCATCTTCTCGCCATCTGGCGTTGCGAAGGCAATACCGCCCTCGATCAGGGTTTCCAGCGACTCTGTGCGCACCGTAGCGCCTTTGAACAGGCCAAAGTCAAAGCCAAAGCCACTGCTGTTCCAGAATCGGCTACCACCACGCACCAGGGCGGCATAGCGTGGCTCGATAAGGATATGAATCAGCACGCGGTCTGCCGTCTGCCCCAACTCGAAACCGGTCACTTTACCCACCGGAATTTCGCGATACGTTACCGGCACACCTGGCTTGATCGAGCCACGCCGCGGCGCACTGAGCACCAACGCCAGGCCCGCTTCACGCGCGGAGAAATCCGGCGCCTGGGGCAGCGCATTGAAGGTCCGCTGCGGCCCCAGGTTCTTCGAGGCAGGCTGCACCTCCAGGTACTGCCCCGTCACCAAGGTTTCCAGGTTTTCGGTCTTGACGATGCCCAGGGCCGGCTTGACCACCCAGAACTGCGTACCTTCGCGAGCAATACGTTCAGGCACTTCAGTAATACGCGCCTTGAGCAGCACCGCTTGCAGATCGTCGGTCAGATCGACCTGCTCGACCTTGCCAACATCCAGGCCTTTGAAGCGAACCGGGGTGCCGACCTTGAGACCATCAGCCCGCTCGACTCGAATGGTCACCGTGGTGCCACTGCGATTGGCCGCCTCCTGATCCGCATTCAGGCGGAAACTTGGAATCCGGCGCTTGAGCGGCACATTCGGTATCGGCGTATCGAAAGCGATACCGCCCGCCATCAGGCTCTGCAGCGACTCGCTCTTGATCTGCACGCCCGACAAGCCACCGGTGAGGGTGATGCCACTGGCATTCCAGAATCGCGTCGAGCCGTTGACCAGGTTGGCGTACTCCTTCTCGATGTGCACACCGATCAGCAGGCGCTTGCTCTTCTTGGAGAACTGGTAGCTTTGTACGGTACCGACCTTGACCTGACGGTAGAGCACCGGGCTGCCAACCTCCAGCGAACCTAGGTTGTCACTGAACAGTACCAGGTGCAGCCCCGGCGCTTTCAGGTCCAGAGGAGGCGCTTTCTCCCGGGCTTCGAACTCGCGCTGCGGAGAGGCACCTTTATCACCCGGGCGGATAGCAATGTAGTTACCCTTGACCAGCGCCTCCAGACCGGTGATCCCGGCCAGGGAGATGGACGGCTTGACCACCCAGAACTGGGTGCCGTCGACCAGGTAGTCTTCGGCCAATGGGTCCAGGGTCAGTTCGGCGACGGCGCTGGTAAGGTCAGCATCAACTTTAAGGGTTTTCAGCGAGCCGACCTGAATGCCTTTGTACATCACCGGCGTACGCCCGGCCTGCAGCCCTTCGAAGTCGCTCAGTTTGACCTTGACCTTGATACCCGCCTGGGCAGCATCGAAGTCTTCGAACAAGCGGAACGGCAAGTTCGGATCGGTGGGCGGGCTGTCTTTGCGGTGTTCCGGTGTAGCAAAGGCAATACCGCCGGCTACGATGCTGGCCAGCGACTCACTGCGCACTTTCACCCCGGACAGGTCGGCATCGATACTGATACCACTGGCGTTCCAGAAGCGCGTGTGCTTGCGCACCAGGTTGGTGTAGGCCGGCTCGATGAAGACTTTGATCTCCACCGTGCCCTGGTCTTCGGCCAGGCGGTAGCTTTTCACTTTACCGACCTGGATCTGCTTGTAGAACACCGGGCTGTCGCGATTAAGCGAACCCAATCGATCTGCCTTGAGCGTCAGGTGCAAACCAGGCTCGCTATCAGACAATGGCGGGGCCTCGTCCAACGCTTTGAAACGTTTGCTTGGCTCTCCCGTACCTGGGCTCACGGCAATGTAATTACCCGATACCAGAGTCTCCAGACCGGTGATGCCAGCCAGCGTGACACTCGGCTTGACCAGCCAGAAGCGTGTGCCGCTATTGAGGTGCGGCTCAGCTTCCTTGTTCATTTCAATGGTGGCAATAACACCGGTGTTGTTGCCTTTGGCATCCAGCACCAGCTCTTTAACCTTGCCCACCGACATGCCCTTGAAGACCACCTCGGTTTTGTTGGCAACAATGCCCTCACCGCTCTCAAAGCGAACCTGAATGTTCACCCCTGATTCGCGGTATGCCTGCCAGCCAAGCCAGCCGCCAATGACCAAGGCGATCAGAGGCAATATCCATATGGCCGACCAGTTCGAAGCTGGGCGGGTTCTAGCCGTAGGCAAATCACTCATGGTCGTCATCCGACTCCGTGTTATCCCAAATCAGTCGGGGATCGAAAGTTACTGCAGCAAGCATCGTCAGAATCACCACACTGGCGAAGGCGACGGCGCCCAGGTTGGCTTCGATACTGGCGATCCTGCCGAAGTTCACCACCGCCACCAGAATGGCGATCACGAAGATGTCGAGCATCGACCAGCGTCCGATAAATTCAATAAAGCGGTACATCAGAATCCGCTGCCGCGCGGACAATGGCTGCCTGCGTTGCACCGAGTAGAGCAGCAGCCCGATACCCACCAATTTGAAGGTGGGCACCAGAATACTGGCAATGAACACCACAGCAGCAATCGGCAACATGCCGAATTTAATCAGGGTGATGACACCGGACATGATGGTATCCGGCGCCCCCTGCCCCAGCGTACTGACGGTCATGATCGGCAGCACGTTGGCCGGGATGTAAAGAATTGCCGAGGTGAGCAGCAAGGCCCAGGTTCGCACCAGGCTGTTCGGCCGCCGCGCATGCACAATCGCGCCGCAACGACTGCAGGTTTGCGAGTCACACTCGGGCTCTTGGCGATTCAGTTCATGGCACTCGCCACAAATCAGAATTCCAGCATCAATCGCACGCATGCAGGTCTTCCCCCGATAAAGCACTCCAGATCTGGTGGGGTGACATCACCACCTCCAACCACACCTGCACCAATAGCAAACTGATAAAACAGGCCAGCCCCAGACCGAGACTCAACTCTGCCAGTTCGACCAACTTGACCATCGCGACCAGCACGCCCATGAAATACACCTCGAGCATGCCCCAGTCGCGTAGATGGTGATAAATCCGGTAAAGCAACAGACCGTAGCTGCGGCCGATGTTCAGGCGAATACTCAGGAGTACCGCCAGCTGGCACAGCAACTTGAGCAAGGGAATGGCCATGCTGCAGAGGAACACTACGACTGCAACCTCAGCCATGCCAGTGTTGTACAAGCCCACCACGCCACTCCAGACCGTGTCGTTGGAGCTCTGGCCCAACAGATGGAGTTGCATGATGGGCAGAAAGTTGGCGGGTATGTAGAGCAGCAAGGCGGCGAGCACCAGTGCCAGACTACGCTGGACGACATTATGGCGGTGCGCATAAAGCTCGTAGCCGCAGCGTGGGCAATGCGCCTTTTCATCCAGCTTGAGCACAGGCTTGCGCATCAGCAGGTCACATTCGTGACACGCCACCAGTTGCTCCAGGGGTAAGTCGGCAAGCTGATGGGAATCGACAGGCTCGGACATAGTGAACTTCTGAGTTTACATAAGAGCGCTATTCTAGCTGATTGGTTATTTCTCTGTGTTTCATGGTTGAAACATAGCAAGGGCGCTACAACCGCCAAAAAAGACAAAACCCCTACCTGCATATGCAGATAGGGGTTTCGGAATTTAATCTTGACGATGACCTACTCTCACATGGGGAAACCCCACACTACCATCGGCGATGCATCGTTTCACTGCTGAGTTCGGGATGGGATCAGGTGGTTCCAATGCTCTATGGTCGTCAAGAAATTCTGTTGCCAGAAGGTCTTGTTCAGACACTCCAGCGAATTGGGTATGTGACGATTGTGAGTCGCAAACTTTCGGTTCGTTTCGTCTTCACAACACCGCAATCTGGTCATTTCGACGCAAATTGCTTGGGTGTTATATGGTCAAGCCTCACGGGCAATTAGTATTGGTTAGCTCAACGCCTCACAGCGCTTACACACCCAACCTATCAACGTCGTAGTCTTCGACGGCCCTTCAGGGAGCTCAAGGCTCCAGTGAGATCTCATCTTGAGGCAAGTTTCCCGCTTAGATGCTTTCAGCGGTTATCTCTCCCGAACATAGCTACCCGGCAATGCCACTGGCGTGACAACCGGAACACCAGAGGTTCGTCCACTCCGGTCCTCTCGTACTAGGAGCAGCCCCTCTCAAATCTCAAACGTCCACGGCAGATAGGGACCGAACTGTCTCACGACGTTCTAAACCCAGCTCGCGTACCACTTTAAATGGCGAACAGCCATACCCTTGGGACCGGCTTCAGCCCCAGGATGTGATGAGCCGACATCGAGGTGCCAAACACCGCCGTCGATATGAACTCTTGGGCGGTATCAGCCTGTTATCCCCGGAGTACCTTTTATCCGTTGAGCGATGGCCCTTCCATACAGAACCACCGGATCACTAAGACCTACTTTCGTACCTGCTCGACGTGTCTGTCTCGCAGTCAAGCGCGCTTTTGCCTTTATACTCTACGACCGATTTCCGACCGGTCTGAGCGCACCTTCGTACTCCTCCGTTACTCTTTAGGAGGAGACCGCCCCAGTCAAACTACCCACCATACACTGTCCTCGATCCGGATAACGGACCTGAGTTAGAACCTCAAAGTTGCCAGGGTGGTATTTCAAGGATGGCTCCACGCGAACTGGCGTCCACGCTTCAAAGCCTCCCACCTATCCTACACAAGCAAATTCAAAGTCCAGTGCAAAGCTATAGTAAAGGTTCACGGGGTCTTTCCGTCTAGCCGCGGATACACTGCATCTTCACAGCGATTTCAATTTCACTGAGTCTCGGGTGGAGACAGCGCCGCCATCGTTACGCCATTCGTGCAGGTCGGAACTTACCCGACAAGGAATTTCGCTACCTTAGGACCGTTATAGTTACGGCCGCCGTTTACCGGGGCTTCGATCAAGAGCTTCGCGTTAGCTAACCCCATCAATTAACCTTCCGGCACCGGGCAGGCGTCACACCCTATACGTCCACTTTCGTGTTTGCAGAGTGCTGTGTTTTTAATAAACAGTCGCAGCGGCCTGGTATCTTCGACCGGCATGAGCTTACGGAGCAAGTCCTTCACCCTCACCGGCGCACCTTCTCCCGAAGTTACGGTGCCATTTTGCCTAGTTCCTTCACCCGAGTTCTCTCAAGCGCCTTGGTATTCTCTACCCAACCACCTGTGTCGGTTTGGGGTACGGTTCCTAGTTATCTGAAGCTTAGAAGCTTTTCTTGGAAGCATGGCATCAACCACTTCGTCGCCTAAAGGCAACTCGTCATCAGCTCTCGGCCTTAAGATCCCGGATTTACCTAAGATCTCAGCCTACCACCTTAAACTTGGACAACCAACGCCAAGCTGGCCTAGCCTTCTCCGTCCCTCCATCGCAATAACTAGAAGTACAGGAATATTAACCTGTTTTCCATCGACTACGCTTTTCAGCCTCGCCTTAGGGACCGACTAACCCTGCGTCGATTAACGTTGCGCAGGAAACCTTGGTCTTTCGGCGTGGGAGTTTTTCACTCCCATTGTCGTTACTCATGTCAGCATTCGCACTTCTGATACCTCCAGCAAGCTTCTCAACTCACCTTCACAGGCTTACAGAACGCTCCTCTACCGCGTCACCTAAGTGACACCCGTAGCTTCGGTGCATGGTTTGAGCCCCGTTACATCTTCCGCGCAGGCCGACTCGACTAGTGAGCTATTACGCTTTCTTTAAAGGGTGGCTGCTTCTAAGCCAACCTCCTAGCTGTCTAAGCCTTCCCACATCGTTTCCCACTTAACCATGACTTTGGGACCTTAGCTGACGGTCTGGGTTGTTTCCCTTTTCACGACGGACGTTAGCACCCGCCGTGTGTCTCCCATGCTCGGCACTTGTAGGTATTCGGAGTTTGCATCGGTTTGGTAAGTCGGGATGACCCCCTAGCCGAAACAGTGCTCTACCCCCTACAGTGATACATGAGGCGCTACCTAAATAGCTTTCGAGGAGAACCAGCTATCTCCGAGCTTGATTAGCCTTTCACTCCGATCCACAGGTCATCCGCTAACTTTTCAACGGTAGTCGGTTCGGTCCTCCAGTCAGTGTTACCTAACCTTCAACCTGCCCATGGATAGATCGCCCGGTTTCGGGTCTATACCCAGCGACTAAACGCGCTATTAACACTCGCTTTCGCTACGCCTCCCCTATTCGGTTAAGCTCGCCACTGAATATAAGTCGCTGACCCATTATACAAAAGGTACGCAGTCACCTAACAAGTAGGCTCCCACTGCTTGTACGCATACGGTTTCAGGATCTATTTCACTCCCCTCTCCGGGGTTCTTTTCGCCTTTCCCTCACGGTACTGGTTCACTATCGGTCAGTCAGTAGTATTTAGCCTTGGAGGATGGTCCCCCCATATTCAGACAAAGTTTCTCGTGCTCCGTCCTACTCGAT